>NZ_JBIWPN010000026.1:0-114988 GCF_044768305.1 Kitasatospora sp. NPDC101155
GGGGGGGGGGGGGGTCGCTCGGGGCGGGGGTGGCGCCGCCTCACGGGGGGGGGGGGGGGGGGGCGGCACCCCCCCCCCCGCCCCCGGCCGTCCGGTCCGGTCATACCAGGAGTCTGTCCTTGGCCTTCTGGTACTCCTCGTCGGAGATGGCGCCCCTGTCCTTCAGGTCCGCCAGCCTCGCCAGGTCATCGACATGGCTGCGGCCGCCGGGGGCGCCGCCCGCCGGTGGTGTCCCGGCCGCCGCGTCCCGGACGTAGGCCTTGAACGCGGCCTCGGCCTGCTGGGCCTGCTCGATGTCCCGCTTCCCCATGCCCGCGCCGCGCGCGATGAGGTAGGCCAGGACGCCGATCAACGGCAGGATGATCACCACGAGCAGCCAGCCCGCCTTGCCCCAACCGCCCAGGTCGTGGCTGCGGAAGATGTCCGTGATGATCTTGAACAGCAGGAAGAACCAGAGCACCCAGAGGAAAAGCTCCAGCATCGTCCAGAAGATGTTGAGCACCGGGTAGTCCAGAGCCAGCAGCTTGGTGTCCATAATCACGTGTTATCACCGCGAAGCGGACAGTGCTCTCCGATGTTCGGCCGTTCCGGTGGTCTTCGGGTCCGCCGGGACTACCTCAGCCCCGCGCGGCCCGCTCGCGCAGCTCCACCGCGAGCCCGATCAGCTCGCCCCACCAGGTGTCGTGCCCGGTGAGCAGCAGCCGCTGCGCCTCGGCGACCGGGACGGCCCGGACCTCGACCACCTGCTCGCCGTCCGCCGGATTGGTCGGCGTGGAGTCCAGCGCGACGTCGGCCCAGCCCCACAGCCAGGCCTTCTCCGGGTGTGGCTGCCACGGCCGGTACGGCACCGGGTCGTCGGTGCGGCAGCGGTGGGCGCCCAGCCAGGCCGGCTCGCCGAGCAGCCGGGCGCCGGCCTCCTCGCGCAGCTCGCGCGCCAGGCAGGCGTCGACGGACTCGTCCTGCTCCCGGGTGCCGCCGGGCAGGAACCAGTGGTCCCGGTCGTCCCGGCACAGCACCACGTCGCCGTCCGCGAAGCCGACCAGGTGGATGTTGGTGACCAGATCGTCCGGCGGCAGCACGGTGGAGAACTGCGCGTCGTAGCGGCCCCAGGCCCAGTACTGCGGCGCGTGCAGCGCGGGGAACAGGGCGGCTAGTTCGGCGGCTCTGGCGGCGGTGCCGGTGCGGTCCGTGGTGTCGGTCATTTGGTGATCGTAGTGCCGGTCGGGAAACGGTGGGGGGCGCTCGGGTGGACGAGGGTGATGCCGGAGGTGGAAACGGCGCGCGGCCGGCGGTGCGCCGGCTCGGCCGGGGCGCCGACCCAACTGCCCAGCGAGATCTCGGCGGTGATGCCCGGTCCGAAGCCGGCGATCAGCCCCGGGGTGCCCTCGGGCACGCCGCCGTCGGCGAACAGTCGGGCGAGGGCGTCGAAGACGACGGCGCTGGCGATGTTGCCGCGCTCGGTGAGCGTGGCCCGGCTGTAACGGAAGGTCGCGGGCTCCAGGTTGAGGAAGTGGCAGAGGTCGTCCAGGATGCGCGGGCCGCCCGCGTGCACGATGTAGAAGCCCAGCCCGGAGACGTCCCAGCCGTGCTGTCCGGCCAGGTCGCGCAGCGCGGGGGCGAGCATCTCCATGGTGCCGGGCACCCGCCTGTCCAGCTGGAAGTGGAAGCCGGTGTCCTTGACTCCGTACGAGATCCAGTTCTCGGTGTCCGGGACGAGGTGCGAGCCGTTGCGCTCGATGTGCACCCCGTTGCCGCCCTGCCCGCGCATCACCACGGCGGCGATCGCGTCGCCGAACAGGCCGTTGGAGAGTAGCGAGCCGACGCCGAGGTCGGTCGGCTGGTAGCAGAGCGAGCAGAACTCGCAGGCGACGATCAGCACGTTGGCGCCCGGGTAGGCGCGGCAGAAGTCGTGCGCCCGGTTGACGGCGGCGCCGCCGGCCGCGCAGCCGAGCTGGGCGATCGGCACCTGGCGGGTGTCGGAGCGGAACCCCATGGTGTTGATCAGCCAGGCGGTCATCGACGGCATCATGAAGCCGGTGCAGGACACGTAGATGATCAGGTCGATGTCCTGGGCGCCCAACTCGGCGTGGCACAAGGCGCGTTCGACCACCTCGGGGACGCGGGCCTTGGCCTCCCGCTCGTACACCCGGTTGCGGACGGTGAAGCCCGGGTGGGTGAGGGTCTGCTCGATCGGCTGGACCAGGTGCCGGGTGCGCACCCCGGTGTTCTCGATCAGCCTCAGGGCCAGGCCGAGTTGGGGGTGGTCGGCGTGCAGGGTGCGGGCCAGGTCGAGGGTCTCGTCGAGGGTGATGACGTGTTCGGGTACGGCGATGGCGGGGCGGCAGAGTGTTGCCATGGTCTCGGGTCTTCCCTGGGGGCCCGTGGCAGGCCGGTGGGCGGCCGGGGGTGGCCGGTGGATGAGCGTGGAACGGGTGCGGGCGACGCGCGGCGGTCACCGGGCGGTCGGGGTCACCAGGCGACGGGCAGCGTCTGCGGGAAGCGCCAGATCGAGCCGGAGTTCCAGTCGAGTTCGGACGGGTCGACGGCCAGGCGCAGCCGGGGGAAGCGCCGCAGCAGGGTGCCGATGGCGACCTGGAGCTCCATCAGGGCCAGGTGCGAGCCGAGGCAGCGGTGCTGGCCGTGGCCGAAGGCCATGTTGACGAGCCCGGCGTCGCGGTCGAAGTCCAGTTCGTCGGGACGCTCGTACACCGAAGGGTCCCGGTTGGCGGTGAGGTAGGAGACGTGCACGGCCTCGCCGGCCCGGATCAGCACCCCGCCCAACTCGACGTCCTCGACGGCGACCCGGGCGATGCCCACGCCCTGGCGGAACGGGATGAAGCGCAGCAGCTCCTCCAGGGCCTGCGGCAGCATGTCCGGCTGGGTGCGCAGCTTGGCGAGCTGCTCGGGGTGGGTGAGCAGGGTGTAGGTGATGTTGCCGAGCTGGTAGGTGCTGGTGTCGTGGCCGGTGACCAGCAGGACCATCGCCATGACGGCCAGCTCGTCCGCGTCCAGCAGGTCCTCGCCGTCGCGGGCGGTGGCGAGCGCACTGATCAGGTCCTCGCCGGGGTCGGCGCGGCGCTCGGCGGTGAGCCCGGCGAAGTAGGCGCGCAGGCCGGCCTTGGCCTCCTCCTGGCCCTCCCGGCTGCCCGGACCCATCCGCATCATCGCGACGGCCCAGGCGCGCAGTTGCTCGCGATCCTGCTCCGGGATCTCCAGCACCTCGCAGATGGTGGTGAGCGGGAGCCGGCTGGAGAGGAAGTGCATCACGTCGGCCGGGGCGCCGTGCTCCTCCATATCGTCGAAGTAGCCGTCGACGATCCGCTGGGTGGCCGGGCGCATCCGCTCGACCTGGCGGTTGGTGAAGCCCTGGGCGACCAGGCGGCGCAGCCGGTTGTGGGCGGGCGGGTCCATCAGGTTGATCGCCTCGGCCTGGGCGATCGCGGCGGGCGTCATCCGGGGCAGGTCGCGGCCGATGCCGGCGGCTCGGCTGAACCGGCGGTCGGTGGTGACCACCTTGACGTCCTCGTAGCGGGTGGCCAGCCAGGCCTCGCCCTCGCCGTGCGGCAGGCGGATCTTCGCGATCGGGGCCTCGGTGAGCAGCCGCTTGAGGAGGGGGTCGAACTCCAGACCGTCGGTGTGGTGGAAGGGGCAGTCCCACACGGGGGCGGTGGTGGTCACGGGCCTGTCCAATTGTCTTCGTCATGCCGGGGTGATGCCGGCCCGAACGGTTCGTCATGGTTCGGGCCTGGACACGGAGATGTTCCCCCATGGACTGGCAAAAATGTGAATCCCCCGAACTGTTCCCTCTATCGAGTGAGATGGATGATTGTCATGCGAATTGTCTTGGCAAATACGGAAGTTGACGGTCAGTTCCCGTCGCCGGGTGCGACCAGCCCGGTCTCGTAGGCGAGCACCACCGCCTGGGCCCGGTCGCGCAGGTTCAACTTGGCGAAGATCCGGGCGACATGCGTCTTGACCGTCGACTCGCTCAGGGTCAGTTCGGTCGCCAACTCGGTGTTGGACAGGCCGCGTCCGAGCAGGCCGAGCACCTCCACCTCGCGCGGGGTGAGCGGCGCGAGGTCGCGGTGCAGCCGCGGCGAGTCCGCGCCGCGGGCGGCGGGGTGCGGGGCGCCGACCGCGAAGCGCTCCACCAGGCGACGGGTGATCGAGGGGGCTAGCAGGGCGTCGCCGGTGTCCACCAGCCGTACGGCGGCGGCGAGATGGGCCGAGGTGACGTCCTTGAGCAGGAAGCCGCTGGCCCCGGCGGACAGCGCGGCGTAGACGTACTGGTCGAGGTCGAAGGTGGTCAGCATGATCACCCGGCAGTCGGGGGCCTGGGCCAGGATGCGGCGGGCGGCCTCCAGACCGTCCATGACGGGCATCCGGATGTCCAGCAGGGCCACGTCGGGCCGGTGCAGCACGGCGGCGGCCACCGCCTCGGCGCCGTCGGAGGCCTCGGCGACCACGTCGATGCCGCGCGCGGTGAGGATCATCCGAAAGCCGGTGCGGACCAGTTCCTGGTCGTCGGCGATCACCACCCGGGGGCGGCGCTGTTCGGTCTTCTCCACACGCTCTCCGTGTTCCATGGGGGCCTCCGTCACGGCCGGTCCAGCGGGATGCGGGCGCGCACCCGGAAGCCGCCGCCGAGCCGGCGCCGGGCGTCCAGGTCCCCGCCGTACACCGCGACCCGCTCGCGCAGGCCGATCAGCCCGCGCCCGGCGCCGTCCGCCTGCTTCGGTGCGGGGGTGGGCGCGCCGGAGAGCACGCTCGGCCCGCTGTTCAGCACCTCCACCCGCAGGTAGTGGTCCGCGTACCGCACCGTCACCTCGGCCGTCACCCCGTCCCCGTGCTTGAGCGCGTTGGTCAGCGCCTCCTGGATGATCCGGTACGCCGTCACGTCGATGCCGCCGGGCAGCGGCCTCGGCTCGCCGGAGATCCGGACCTCCACCGGCAGCCCGGCGAAGGCGAACCGGTCGATCAGCGGGCTCAGCCTGGTCAGGCTCGGCTGCGGCGCGAAGTCCTCCGGCTCCGGCTCCTCGCTGCCGTCCGCGGCCGGGGCGAGCAGGCCCAGCAGGTGCCGCAGCTCGGTCATCGTGTCCCGCCCGGCCGCCTCGACCGCGCCCATCGCGGCCGCCGCCTCCTCCGGCATGGTGGCCAGCACCTCGCGCGCGGCCCCGGCCTGCACCACCATCAGGCTCACGTTGTGGCTCACGATGTCGTGCAACTCGGATGCGATCCGCGCCCGTTCGGCGTCCACGGCAGCGCTGGCGGCGCTCTCGCGCTCCCGTTCCAGCAGCCAGCCGCGCTCGCCGATGGCCTCCCGGTACAGCCGCCGCGCCCGTACCAGCGCGACGCCCAGCCAGCCGGCGCCCGCGCACGCCCCGGCCGCCACCCCGACCGCCGCCCAGTCCAATCCCGTTCCCCACACGACGCCAGCTTCCCAGGTCAGTGCTTGATCGACATCATCCGGGGGTGCCGCCCCCGTACATCCCCGGTACTACGGCCGCCCGCGGTTACACCTGGGGTGGGACGCCCGGCCCGGGCCGCCGCGCCTACCGTCGTCGACCATGAGCAACGACCACGACGGGACCATCCGGCCGGACGACGCGCAGGTCGTCGTCGAGCTGTCCGGAGTGCACAAGGAGTTCGGCGACGCCAAGGCGCTCGACGGCGTCGACCTGCGGATCCGGGCGGGCGAGGCGGTCGCCGTGATGGGCCCCTCGGGGTGCGGCAAGTCCACCCTGCTGAACATGGTGGCCGGGCTGGACCGGCCCAGCTCCGGCACCGTCCGGGTGCAGGGGCAGGACCTCGGGCAGCTGAACGAGAACGGGCTGGCCCTCTTCCGCCGCCGCCACATCGGCATGATCTTCCAGTTCTTCAACCTGATCGACGACCTCCCGGCCCTCGACAACGTCGCCCTGGCCGCCCAGCTGACCGGCACCACGGCCAAGCAGGCCCGCCGCCGGGCACTGGAGCTACTGGACGAACTCGGGGTGGCGCACCGCAAGGACGTCTACCCGGCCTCGCTCAGCGGCGGCGAGCGCCAGCGGGTCGCGGTGGCCCGCGCCCTGATGAACCGCCCGGCGCTGCTGCTCGCCGACGAGCCGACCGGAGCGCTGGACAGCCGCTCGGGCGAGCAGGTGATGGACCTGCTGATCGACCTCAACCAGATCGGGCAGACCCTGCTGATCGTCACCCACGACCCCAACCTGGCCACCCGCTGCGCCAGCCGGCTGGTCGAGGTCGCGGACGGCAAGGTGGCGCGCGAGCGGATGCTGGAGGCCCAGTCGTGAGTGGTGCGGTTTGGCGTGCTTCCCGGGCGGCCGTGAAGCGCCGCCGGGTGCAGACCATCGTGATCGGGCTGGTGGTGTTCTGCTCCACCGCGACCGTGCTGCTCGCCCTCGCGGTGATCAGCGCCGCCCGGGCCCCGTTCGACGCCGCCTTCGAGGCCGAGCACGGCGCCCACGTCAGCGCCCTCTTCGACCCGGCCAAGGCCTCGGCGGAGCAACTCGCCGCCACCGCCCACCGGCCGGGCGTCGAGGCGGCGACCGGGCCCTTCGACCAGGCAGTGGTGACCATCCCCAAGGACTGGGTCGGCCACGCGCCGGGCCCGCTGACCCTGGTCGGCCGGCCCGACCCGGCGGCGGCGCCGGTGGACCGGGTGGAGGTGCTGGCGGGCCGCTGGGCCACCGCACCCGGCGAGGTGGTCATCGACACCCCGGGGGGCGGGTCGGCGAAGTACCTCGGAACGCCGCTCACCACCGACACCGGGCTGAAACTCACCATCGTCGGCTTCGCGACCGACATGAGCCAGTCCTCCGGCGGCTGGGTCACCCCCGAGCAGGCGGCCGCCCTGCACCCGACCGGCCGGCAGATGCTCTACCGCTTCACCGACGCGGCCACCGAACAGCAGCTCACCGCCTCGCTCGCCAACACCACCGAGGGCCTGCCCAAGGACGCCGTCGAGAGCGGGCAGTCCTACCTGGTGCTCAAGCAGGCCTTCTCGGCGGGCGCCGACGCCTACCTGCCGCTGATGACGGTCTTCGGCGTGCTCGGCCTCATCGTCGCCGCGCTGATCGTCGGCAACGTGGTGAGCGGCGCGGTGGTCTCCGGCTACCGGCACATCGGCGTGCTGAAGTCGATCGGCTTCACCCCGCGCCAGGTGGTCACGGTCTACCTGACCATGGTCTCGGTACCCGCGGTCGTCGGCACCGTCCTCGGCACGGCGGCCGGCTGGGCGGCCTCGTACCCGATCCTCCAGACCGCCTTCTCCGGGATCGCGACCGGCACCGCCGTGATCGAGCCGGCCGGCTGGCTGCCCGCCGCCACTCTGCTCAGCGTCCCGCTGCTGGTCGCCCTTGCCGCGCTCGTCCCCGCCTCGCGAGCCCACCGGCTCTCCGCCGCCCAGGCCATCTCGGCCGGCAGCGCGCCGCGCACCGGTCGCGGGCTCAAGGTCCAGCGCTGGCTGAGCGGCACCCGGCTGCCGCGCGCCGTCAGCCTGGGCCTCGGCCAGCCCTTCGCCCGCCCGGCCCGCACCGCGCTGACCATGGCGGCGATCGTGCTCGGCGTGGTCACCGTGACCGTGACCACCGGGGTGAGCAGCACCCTGGCCAGGTCCATGACCGCGCCGGACAGCTACACCCACATCGACGTGCAGACCAGCGCCTTCTCGGAGAACAAGATCGCGCCCCGGCTGACCCAGGAGCAGACCGAGGCGATGCTGCACGCCACCCCCGGCGCCGACCAGGTCTCCGTCCGCGGGCTGGTCCGGGTCGGCATCGTCGGCCAGCCCCAGCTGGTCTTCGCCAACTTCTACGGCGGCGACGCCATGGTCGACCACTGGCGGCTCAACGTGGTCGAGGGCCGCCCGGCGACCGGGCTGAACGAGATCGAGGTCGGGCCGGCCTTCCTGGACCAGCACGGGCTCAAGCTCGGCGACCGGATCACCCTGCTGCTGGACGGTCGGCAGACCACCGTCACCCTGGTCGGCGAGGAGGTCCAGGGCAACGCCAACGCGATCACCTCCAACGCCGCCACCGCGGCCATGCTCACCCCCGACCCGCACGTGGTCGAGTACGACGTGCGGCTCGCCGCCGGCGCCGATGCCGCGGCCTACCAGAAGGCCGTCACGGCCGCCGACCCGAGCCTGTCGACCTCGGTGGTCACACCGGGCACGGAAGGGTCGATCGTCGCGATCCAGACCTTCAGCACGACCTTCACCGTCCTGCTGTCGGTGGTCGCCGCGCTCGGCGTCTTCAACACCCTGCTGCTCACCATCCGGGAGCGCCGCCGCGACCTCGGCATGCTGAAGTCGATCGGGATGACGCCCCGGCAGGTCGTCGCGATGACGATCACCTCGGTGGCCTGGCAGGGCGTGGCCAGCGGGATCATCGGCATCCCGGTCGGGATCCTGGTGCACCGGCTGATCGCCGAGAACGTCGCGATCATCCACTTCTCCGAGTCGATGATCGACGTCTGGGGTGCCCCGCTGCTGGCCGGCCTCGCCCTCGCGGGCGTCGTGATCGCCGTCCTCGGCGCTCTCGTCCCGGCCCGCTCGGCGGCCCGGCTGCCGATCGCCGAGGTGCTGCACAACGAGTGAGCCCGGGTGGGCACACGGACGGCCGGGTGGTTCGCCGCCCGGCCTTCCGCCGCATGGCTGACGCACCGCCAACCGCCGGTGTTCGAGCGCCTATCATCGCGCCATGGCCACCGCTGAGCTGATCCGCATCGTCTCCCGCTCCTCGCCCATGGCGCTCGCCCAGGTCGAGCGGGTCCGCACCGAACTCGCCGACCTGCACCCGGGACTGCGCACCGAGGTGGTGCCGGTCACCACCTCCGGCGACCGCTGGACCGGCGACCTCGCCCGGCTGGGCGGCAAGGGCGCGTTCACCAAGGAGGTCGACGCCGCGCTGCTCGCCGGGGAGGCCGACGTCGCCGTGCACTGCCTCAAGGACGTGCCGGCCGACCGCCCGCTGCCCGCCGGTACCGTCTTCGCCGCCTACCTGCGCCGCGACGACATCCGCGACGCCCTGGTCCACCCCGGCGGCCTGACCCTGGCCGAACTCCCGCCCGGCACCCGGATCGGCACCTCCTCCGTCCGCCGCGTCGCCCAACTCGCCTCCACCCACCCGCACCTGGAGTGCGTCCCGATCCGCGGCAACGCCAACAGCCGGCTCGCCAAGCTGGCGGCGGGGGACGTGGACGCGCTGCTGCTCGCCGTCTCCGGCCTGGAGCGGATCGGCGAGCCGGAGCGGATCACCGAGGTCCTCGGCGTCGAGGAGATGTGCCCACCGATCGGCGCCGGCATCCTCGTCCTGCAGTGCCGCGAGGACGACACCGCGACCATCGAGGCCGTCACCGGCCTCGGCCACCACGACACCTGGCGCGAGGCCGCGGCCGAGCGGATGTTCCTGCACGTGCTGCAGGGCCACTGCAACAGCCCGATCTCCGGCTACGCCAAGGCCGAGGCGGACGGCCGGCTCTCGCTGCGCGGCCGGGTCTTCACCCCGGACGGCAAGCGGGTGCTGGACGCCCACGAGTGGGCGGGCGCGCTCAGCCCGGAGGACCTCGGCACCTCGGTGGCCCTGGCGCTCAAGCGGCAGGGCGCGCAGGAGCTGATCGCCTCGATCCCGCACTGAGGCCGCTTCCCGCCCCGGGGCCAGGCTTTTACCGTCGCGATCTTTTCCGGCACGCCCGCTGCTGACATGATTCGGGTTGCGCGACAAGGCAACTGACGTTGAATCAGAGAGTGCGGAACGGGCACGCCGGGGGTGGGACGTGGAGCCGTTGAGACCCACCGATCCGACGGCGGTCGGCGGCCGCTACCGGCTGCTGGCCCGGCTCGGCAGTGGCGGGATGGGGATCGTGTACCTGGGGCGCTCGCCCGGCGGGCGCCTGGTCGCGGTCAAGTGCGTGCACTGGGACCTCGCCACCGACCCGCGGTTCCGGTTTCGGTTCACCCAGGAGCTGGAGGCCGCCCGCCGGGTCGGCGGCTTCCACACCGCCCAGGTGGTCGACGCCGACCCGGACGGCGACCCGCCCTGGCTGGTCACCGCCTACATCCCCGGCCCGTCCCTGGAGGCGGCCGTCGCCACCCACGGCCCGCTGCCCGAACCGGTTCTGCGGGTGCTCGGCGCGGGGCTGGCCGAGGCGCTGGAGGCGATCCACGCGGTCGGGCTGGTCCACCGCGACCTCAAGCCCTCCAACGTGCTGCTCAGCGACGACGGGCCGCGGGTCATCGACTTCGGCATCGCCCGCGCCCTCGACGGCGCCTCGATCACCCGCACCCAGACCGTCATCGGCACCCCCGGCTACATGGCCCCCGAACAGATCGCGGGCGAGCCGGTCGGCCCGGCCTGCGACGTGTTCAGTCTCGGCCGGGTGCTCTGCCACGCCTCCGGCGGCGACCCGTACGGAGGCGGCGGCAACCCGCAGATCCTGCTCTACCGGATCCTGAACACCGAGCCGGACCTCAGCAGCGTGCCCGAGGCGCTGCGCCCGATCGTCGCCGCCTGCCTGGCCCGCCGCCCGCAGGACCGGCCCACGCCCGCCGAACTGCTGGAGCGGCTCGGGCGGCCCGCGTACGACGGGCCGACCGGCTCCTGGCTGCCGGAGGCGCTGCGGGTGAAGCCGTCGGTGCCGGAGACGCCGCTGGTGGATCCGGCGGTGGCTCCGGTGACGGGCGCCTTCGGGCCGCCCCTGCCCGTAGCGCCCACGCGGGTACCCACGATGCTGGCCGGGGACCCTTACGGGGTCGCCGGCTGGGCGTCGACGGTGCCCGCCGAAGCGGCCCGCCGGCGCCGGTTACGGCGGCTGTGGGTGCTGCTGCCGAGCCTGCTGGCGCTGGTCGCGGCGGCGGTGGCGGTGCCGCTGTACCTTACCCGCGACAAGGGCGGCAGCGGGCTGGACAACGGCGGCTTCGTGGTCGCCAAGGACGACGGCAGCCCGCCGGACTGCGTGACCGGCGGGACGACGTTCAGCGGCGTCGGCGGCACCCCCGGGGCCGCCGTGCCCAGCCAGGCCGTGCCCACGATCGTCCCCAGCGGCACGCCGCACGCGCCCGGCCTGACCACCCCGGGCGACAAGGACACCCTGACGCTGGGCAGTTCGCTGGTGCTCAACTGGGACAAGACCGGCTCTGTGTCCCGGGTCTTCACCAAGCTCGGCAACGCCGACTGGCGGCTCTCCGGCTGGCTCACCTCCGCCAACTGCACCTTCAAGCCCACCGAGGCCGGGGTCTACCAGTGGTCCGTGATCAGCTCCAACACGTCGACCGGCAGTATCGGCAGCGGTATGAGCGCCACCCGCTACCTCAACGTGCAGGCGCCCGAGAACCACTCCGTGAACCCGGTCAAGGCCGCGCCCGGGCCCCCGATCCCGGTGTTCCCGGACGACCAGGCGGTGGTCAAGGCCGGGCAGCCGGTCCTGCTGACCTGGGCCGCCTCCGGCACCACCTCCGCGGTGAGCGTCCTGCCGCCGGGCTCGCGGGACTGGGACTACCTGGCGTGGCAGAGTGCGCAGAGCGTCAGCTACACGCCGCAGACGCCTGGCACGTACGTCTGGGTCGTCTTCACCTCCGGCCCGGGCGACTGCTCCGGCGGGCCGTCCAGCAACGGGTCCTGCGTGAGCGGGGCGGGCGAGCAGCGGTTCCTGGTCGTGCAGTGACGGGGCGAGGACTTCGAAGTCGCCGGCACCGCACCGATCGACGGCGCGAACGTCCAGCAGGGCGAGCCCGGTGATTCCAGGGCGCTGCCCACGGTGGCGGGTGCCCGGCGGTGTCCGATCGGTCGCTACGACTTGGCCGGCAGGACGTTCTTGGCGTAGGCGCTTGCGGCCTCGCCCCGCACGTAGAAGTTGCCGGGCGGGGTGAAGTCGCAGACGACGAACGTGTCGTGCCAGTAGAAGCCGTCGTCGGCGGGGCCGCCTTCGCGCGCCCCACCCGCCCTCGCGCAGCCGACGGCGGTCGTGGCCCTCCACACGAGCTGGGTGAAACTGCTCGTCTCGTCGGCTTGGTCGGGGCCGGGGTTGTTGAAGTCGTAGTGCCCGGCTTGGCCGTACCAGCTCTCCACGGCCTCCTTGCAGGTGCTCGGCGTGTACGGCGTGTTCGGGTCACGGGTGCCGCGCGAACCCGAGTAGAGGCTCTCGCCGTACCCCTGGGCCAGGCCGTCGTGGTTGAAGCTGCCCGGCTGCGAACTCCTCAGCGCCCGGGTCTTGGCGTAGTCCACGGCCTTCTGGTCGATGGTGAGCGGCGGTGCCTGGTGCTTGGTCCGGTAGGCGTTGATCGCGGTGAGGCATTCGTTCTGGAAGTCGGAAGTCGTCTGATCCGACATGGTCCGCAGGGACTGTCCGTCGGCCCACACGGGCTGTGCTGCCGTCATCATGGCCATGGTCGCCGCGGCTGCGGCGAGGACGCTCCTGCGGATCGGACGTGTGGTCAAGGCGTTCTCCTCATCCCGTCGATGTCGCCGATCTGCTCAACGCGGCAGGAGGCGCCAGGACACGAGGATCCACAGCCGGATGGCTCGACGGACCGCAGTCGTCCGGAGCCCGGCGAGTCCCGTCCCGGATCCGTCGTGATGCGGCCGGCCTCGGCGCAGAACCGAGCGGGTGTTCGGGGCGTCCGTTGAGGCGTGATCAGTGCGGTGCTCGGCGGGATGCCGATGTTCTGGCCCGGGCTGCTGCTCTCGCTGGTGCCGGCGGCTCTGCTGAACCGGCCGGTGGGGTGGCTGCTGCGGGCCCACTGGGTGGTGGGCTTCCTGCTGCTGCTCGGACTCGGCGGGGTGGTCGTGGCGACCCTGCTGCCGGAGGCGTTCCGGCTGTCGGAGGACGCCGTGCGGCACTGCACGGTGCGGGGCGGGCGGCCGCGCTCGCCGCACGAACTGCTGCACGTGCGGCACATCGAGCTCAAGCTGGCGACCTACGCCCCGGTGGGCTTCGCCGCCGCCCTGGCCGGGACCAGGCGGCGGGCGGCGGTGGCGCTGCTGGGTGCCGCCGTGCTGCCGCTCGCGGTGTCGGCGCTGCAGTACGCGGTGCCGGTGATCGGGCGGGCGTGCGATGTGCAGGACGTCTGGGACGGGCTGCAGGGCGTCGTGCTGGGGGCGGCGGTGGGCCTGGTGGTCGGGCCGGTGTTGCGGGCGGTGACCAGGGGTCGTTCCCGGGTGGCCTGATCACTGGTCGAGCAGCGGGAAGAGCCGGGCCACGGCGGCGACCGGACGAGCGCCGACGGGCCGCGCGCCCGGGTCGGTGTCCCGGTTGCGGTAGCGGGCGAGCAGCTGCCGTACGGCGTCGCCGACGGCGGTCAGTTCCTCGGGGGTGAGGTGGACGACGGCGCTGAACGCCTCGTCCTGCTGCCATTCGGCCGGGGCTTCGGTACGCCGGGCGAGCCAGCGCTGGTAGCTCTCGTCCTCCAGGCCTCGGGCCAGTTCGCCGAACCCGGCGTCGTCGGACGCCGGTTGGTCCTGCGGCAGCCGCCACGGCCGGGCCCGTCCGTCGACGGCCGGCGCCTCCTCGATCAGCCCGTACCGGGCCAGCTGCCGCAGGTGGAACGAGCACAGGCCCGAGCTGTACCCGAGCCGGGCGGCGGCCTCGGTGGAGGTGAGGGTGCCGCGTTCGGCGAGCAGGTCCAGCAGGGCGGTGCGGACGGCGTGTTCGGGGAGGGCGCCGTTTCTGGCGAGGTCTTCGGTCACTTTGCAAAGTCTGCTACTTTGCAAAGTCGACAGCAAGTCCATCGAGATCAAGGGAGCGTCAGTGTCCGAGCTGCGCGAACGTCCGACCGTCCTGCGGATCACCGAGGTGGGAGAGGAGATCCTCCGTCGCACCTGCCGCACGGCGACCGAGGAGGACTTCGGCAGCGAGCGCCTGGCCCGGCTCATCGAGTCCATGTTCACCACCATGTACGTCGCCGACGGCTGCGGCCTCGCCGCCAACCAGGTGGACGTGGACCTGCGCCTGTTCGTCTACGACTGCACCGACGAGGACGGCGTCCGGCACGTCGGGCACGTGCTCAACCCGGTGGTCGAGGAGCAGGAGCCCGGCCGCCGCCTGGTCGAGGACGTCGAGGGCTGCCTGTCCGTCCCCGGCGCCAACACCCAGCTCGCCCGCCCCGCCCACGCGGTGGTGCACGGCGTCGACCAGCACGGCGAACCCGTGACGATCGAGGGCACCGGGTACTTCGCCCGCTGCCTCCAGCACGAGACCGACCACCTCAACGGCGGCCTCTACATCGACCGGCTCTCCGCCCGCGACCGCAAGCGGATGATGAAGCAGACCGCCGACCGTCGGGAGAAGGTGTTCGCAGAGCGGGCCGCCAAGGCCGCCGAATTGGCTGAGGCCGACCGCTAGGGTGGCGCGGTGACCGCCGAACCCGCCCACCTCGCCGCCGTCCGCGAGTCGTACGACACCGTCGCCGCCGACTACCTCCGCCTCGTCGTCCCGCCCGAGCGCATGGACCCGGTGTCCCGGGCGATGCTCGCCGCCTTCGCCGAACTGGTCCGGGAGTCGGGCGGCGGCGAGGTCGCCGACCTCGGGTGCGGGCCGGGGCGGGTGACGGCGTACCTGGACGGATTGGGACTGTCGGCCTTCGGCGTCGACGTGTCGGGCGAGATGATCGCCCTGGCCCGCCGGGCGTATCCCCGACTGCGGTTCACCGTCGGCTCGATGGCCGCCCTGGACGTCGCCGACGCAAGCCTGGGCGGCATCCTCGCCTGGTACTCCATCCACCACACGCCGCCCGAGCAACTCCCGCAGCTCTTCGCCGAGTTCGCCCGCGTCCTCGCACCCGACGGCCACCTGCTGCTCGGTGGCCACGTCGGCGACGCCCAGCTGCGCCCGGCGACGGGGTACGGCCACCCGGTGTCGTACGCCTCGCACCTGGTGCCGGCCGACCGCCTGGTCGCCCTGCTGGAGCAGGCCGGTTTCACCGTCACGACCCGCCTGGAGCAGCCGCACCCGCAGAAGGTCGACCGCTCGTACGTCTGTCTGCTGGCGCGGCTGGGAACAGTCGGCCACCGCCCTGCGGATTAATCAACGCGCCCTCTGGAGACGGGGTTGTAGGCTGCCCGCCATGCCTCCGCACCCACTCACGTACGAGGCCTTCCTCGAAAGGGCCACCGCGGACCCCGACGTCCTCGGGCTCGTCCTCAAGGGATCGCAGACCCATGAGGGCATGGTCACCGACCACTCCGACCACGACGTCCACCTCGTCCTCGCCGACGGCACGACCACCGACCTGGCCGCCCTGGACGGCCACCGCAGTGCGGAGTTGGACGTGGTGGTGACCACGGTGAACGGGCTGCGCGGGTGCGGCGGCCTGGAGCGGTACGCCCTCTCCCGGGCCCGCGTCCTCCTCGATCGGACCGACGGAGAGATCGCGGAGATCCTCGCGGCGAAGGGCCGGCTCGACCCCGATGAGGCGCACCGCGCCGCCGCCGACTGGCTGGACGCTTACGCCAACTGGCTGTACCGATCGGTGAAGAACGCCCGCGACGGGCACGGGTTGGCCTCCCGTCTCGACGCGGCGGAGAGCCTGGGACACCTGCTCGAACTGCTCTTCGCGCTCGACCGCAGGCCCCGCCCGTACAACAAGTACCTGGCTTGGGAGTTGGAGCGGCATCCGTTGTCGGGCTGGGACACCGGCGCGTTGTTGGAGGCGATCGACCGGATCCACGCGACCGGGGACGTGGGCGAGCAGCGGCGGCTGTTCGCCCGGGTCGAGGCCAGGGCGCGGGCGGCCGGCCACGCGTCGACGCTGGACGCCTGGGGCGATGACCTGGCCTTGATGCGCCCCGCTGCGGGCGAAACGGCGAACGGCTCCCTCGTGCTCCCCGCGAACGTGCGGGACCTTCGGTCCGGGGATCTTCCGGCGTGCACCTGGTCCGGCTCGGCGCTGCATCTTCTGGCCGTCGAGCGGGAGTTGGAGCGGGCGGCGGCCGGCGCGGTGGACTACCTGGCCGTGTGCACGCCCGCCGATCTGCCGGTGGCGATCGGCGGCGTCGACTACCAGGCCATCGAGGGAGCCGGGTACCTGTGGCAGCTCGCCGTGCACCCGGCACTGCAATCGCTGGGCCTGGGAACGCTGCTGATCCGCGCCGCCGAACAGCGGATCAGGGCGCGTGGCCTGCGGTGGGCCGAACTCGCCGTGGAGGAGGACAACCCCCGGGCCCGCGCGTTGTACGAGCGGTTGGGCTACGTGGCATACGACCGCAAGCCCGACGCGTGGGACGAGGAAGGGCCCGGCGGGGAGATCCGCCGTTACGAAACGATGTGCTTCCTCATGCGGCGGGAGCTGGAGAGCGTGCGAAGTCGATGACGGTACGTCAACGGCCCGCCGCGCGGACGGCGGTGGGCCGTTGAGGGGGGCCGTTCAGACCTCGGCGGTCGCGGCGAACTTCACGAACGCCTTCCACGCCTCCGGCGCGAACGCCAGCTGCGGGCCGCTCTTGTCCTTGGAGTCACGGACGTGGACGACGCCGGGGGTGTCGGCGACCTCGACGCAGTTGGCGTCCTCGTTGGTGCTGTAGCTGCTCTTGAACCACGCAAGCTCGGCCATGCCTACCGCTCTCCCAGAATCGCTTCGATCAGGGCCAGGGACTCCTTCAGCCCCAGGGCCTGGGCTCGGATACTGCTGTACCGTGCGGCCATATTACGGACTTCCGCCGGATCCGTGATCAATCGATTCACGTGCTGCGCCGCCGCGTAGCCGATCTGCGGCCTGCCGCCGGGCGGAGTGAGAAGCGCGAACGAGCCGCCCATTCCCGCGTGGTTCATCCGGTCGAGCGGCATGACCTGGAGTTCGGGGCCTCGCATCTGTCCGATCTTGAGAAGGTGCTGGAGCTGCTCCTTGTGGACGTCCCATCCGCCCAGGGGGCGTCGGAGGACGCTCTCGTCGATCACCCATGTGATTACCGGCAGGGGCCAGCGTGCCAGGATTTCCTTTCGGGCCAGCCGCACCGCCACCCACTCGTCGATCTTCTCGGGCGAGAGCAGCGGTCGACGCATCTCGTACAAAGCGCGGATGTACGCCTCGGTCTGGAGTAGCCCCGGGATCACCATCGTGCTGTAGTCGTGGATCTCGATGGCCCGGTTCTCCTCGACCGTGAAGGCCTTGGAGAAGGCCGGGTGTCGCTCGCTGACCCGGATCTTCGCCTTCATCACGTCGTCTGCGACGATCTTCAACGCGCCACGCGCGTCGAGGAGTTCATCCACCACCGACAGGTACTCGATTCTCGGGGTCCGGACACCTCGCTCGATCGCTCCGACCAGGTCCTCGCTGTAGCCGGTCATCTTGGCCAGCTGCTTCTGCGTGATGCCGGCCCGCTCGCGGAAGAGCTTGATCAGCTTCCCGACCGCGCTGTAGAACTCCGCGACCCCGTCCGAGTTCTCCGCCGTCTCACCGTCATCGAACACCGTGCGCTCGACGCCACCCATGGCGATCACCCACCCTTTTCGATCGATTGATCCGAGTCACCCGACAGGCGCACCCTCCGCGTCCGTACACGCACTCTCCGTGCCCGCCGAAGCAATAGTCAGGGTACGTCCGCACCGCCACGCTTTTCTCCCATGACGACCGAAATCCCCCTCGACAGGCCTCGCAGCCACACCACCACCCTTGCCGCCACGCCCAAGGGCGCCGCGATCTGCCGCCGCATCGCCCGACGTCAACTCACCGTCTGGGGAATCAACTTCAGCCACACCGAGCCGTTCTACTCCGCGCTCCTCATCGTTGCCGAGCTGGCCGCGAACGCGATCTCGCACGGACGTGTTCCGGGGCGCGGCTTCGAGCTGCACCTCGCGCTCACCACCACCGTGCGCCGGGGCACCACCCTTCGCATCGAGATCAGCGACCCCAGGGGCGACAGGCTTCCCGCCCTCCCCACCGCCCACCTCCCCAACGCCCAGTCCGGCCGGGGCCTCACCCTCATCGACGCCCTCGCCGACCGCTGGGGCACCATCCCCCGCCATCCCAATTCGAAGAGCGTCTGGGCCGAACTCGACCTCCCCACCGTGACCACCGCCCCCGATGCCCCCTGAACCCCGCCATAGCGAAGCCCTGGGCAGCGCGACCCTCTGCACCCTCCTCCCCTTCGCCCTCCTCCTCGCGTTGCTCGCCTGGGCCTACCCCCTCACCGCCGGTCACCACCAAAACCACCGCACCCCGCAGCCCACTTCGAGCCCCACCGCCACCCCGTAGAACAAGAGGAGAGGGAAGTCGGCCCCGCGACTTCCCTCTCCTCAGCCGCGCTGGCCCTGCTGTCCGAAGCAGGCGCTGGTCGGTGCGTTGCCGCCACCACGGACGTGTCGGCGGAGGGCAGGCGGTCGACGCCGACGACCGGGCGGCCCGCGCCTCTCAGCCGGCGCACGATCGCCGAGCCGACCAACCCGGCGCTGCCGGTCACGGCGACATGCCTCGGCTGCTGCATCGTGAACACTTCCCAGGGTGAACTGAGACGGCATGACCTGCCCTCTTGAGTCCAGGAGTTCCGGGTCATCCCTGACAGAAGATCAGGGGATCACAGGGCCAAACCCCGATGATCTTGGCGCCCGGGTTCGGGAGACTCTTCGTGCCGGCCGGGAAACGAACCGGCCCGGATGACGATCAGTCTGGAGATGGACCGCACTGTGAACGCCTACACGCACCGCACCCGTTGGGCCGTTGTCGCCGCCGCCGGCGCCCTGGCGGCCGCGCTGACGGTCGGGGCGAGCGCGCCCGCCCTCGCCGCGACGCCCGCCACCCCGTCCGCCGGTGCGTCCGCTTCGGCGAGTGCGTCCGTGCTGCCGCCGCTCGACCCGGCCCCTATCCGGGCAGCCCTCGCCAAGCGGCCCGCCGCCGACGTCTCCGCCGCCTTCGTGCGCGTCACCGGTTCCTCCGGGCGCTTCGAGGGCACCTCGGCGGAGGACGGCGCGGACGTGGACCCGCAGGGCAGGTTCCGGGTCGGGTCGATCTCGAAGGTCTTCACCGCCACCGTCGTCCTCCAGCTCGCCGCCGAGGGCCGGATCGACCTGGACGCCACCGTCCAGCAGTACCTCCCGGACTTCCCCTACGCCTCGGTCAAGGTCGGCCAGCTGCTGAACCACACCAGCGGACTGCCCGGCGGCTCCAACGCGCCCTGGGGCGACGGCACCACCACCTGGTTCGAGGCTCACCGCTTCGACTCGTTCACCCCCGAGCAGGTCCTCGCCACGATGGCCGGCCAGCCGTTGGGCTTCCAGCCCGGCACCGCCCAGCAGTACAACGGCATGAACACCTTCGTCGCCGGGCTGATCGTCGAGAAGGTCACCGGCAACAGCTACGCCGACGAGCTGAGCGAGCGGATCATCCGCCCGCTCGGCCTGCACGACACCTCCCTCCCGGACGCCGACGACCCGGAGCTGCGGCACCCCGCCACCCACCCGTACCTGACCGTCCCCGACGCGGACGGCGGCTCGCACCGCGTGGACGTGACCGAGCAGAGCCCCTGGCCCTGGGCCGAGGGCGGCATGATCTCCAGCGCCCCCGACCTGGACCGCTTCATGACCGCTCTGTTCCGGGGCCGCCTCCTCCCGTCGGCCGAGCAGGAGAAGCTGTTCACCGTCCCCGACGTGCCCGTCGCCGATCACAGCAGCCACTGCCCGGGCGGCAAGGCGTGCATGAGCATGGGGCTTGAGCGCCTTGAGGCCAACGGGGTGGTGGCCTGGGGCAAGACCGGTTCCCGCCCCGGCTGCACCAGCGGCGTCTTCGCCACCCGCGATCTCGCCCGCAAGGTCGTGTACTCGGTCGACCCGACCGCCCTGAACGGCGCCGAGACCCCGTACGCCCTCGGGCTCCTGGTCACCGCCTTCGGCCTGGGCGCCAAGGCCTGACGGGGTGACAGCTCTGCGGGCCCGCCGGAGCCGGGCGGGCCCGCACGCCTCCACCTGTGTGACGAGCGGCAGTTGGCTCCCGCGGGGGAGGGGGACGGTCCCCGCGGTGGAGGCGGGGCCGGGGCGGCGTCGGCGAGGGTGGGCCCATGCTGAAGAACATCCCGGTCGGTGACACCGAACGCCCCGTCCCCCGTTGGGCCCTGCGCCTCGCCAAGGCGCTGCCGTTCGTCCTCCTGCCGCACTGCCTGTGGCGGCTGCCGTTCGCGTTCGACTTCCGGATGGGCACCGTCGACCCGAACGCCGGGTCGTACGTCTGGTGGTTCACCCCGTACGTGTTCGCTCTGAGCCTGATCACCGAGGCGCTGGCGCTGCTCACCCTGGGGATGGTCAGCGGCTGGGGCGAGGTGTTCCCGCGCTGGGTGCCGTTCCTGCGGGGGCGCCGGGTACCGCCGCTCGGGCCGCTCGTCGCGACGGTGCTGGGCGGGCTGGTGCTGTTCGGCCTGTTCGGGCTCCAGCCGCTCGCCTGGATCGGCGTGGTGGACGAGGTCGGGTTCAGCAACGGGTGGTGGGAGGCCCTATACCGGGTCTGTATCGGCCCCGCGATGCTCTGGGGTCCGATCACCATCGCCCTCGGCATCGCGTACTACCGTCGCCGCCGCACCGCTTGAACTCGGTGGGCGCAGGAAGTCGGACCGGCCGACTTCCTGCGCCCACCGGGGGCGTCAGTGCGTCCGGTAGTAGTCGCCGACCGCCGTGAAGGCGTCCTTCCGCTCCCAGGGGAGGCCGGGGCGGTCCTCGTGGACCTTGACCACGCCGTAGCTGGCCAGGTCGAGGTCCTCGCGCGGGTCGCCGTCCGGGCGGTGGACGAAGTCGTACAGCGCGAAGGTGAACACGAAGGCGGCGTCGATCCCACCGGTGTCGAAGGCCTCCAGCAGCTCGCGTACGTACGCGGCCTGTCCGGGCTCGTCGCGCTCGTAGGCGGCGTCGAGGCGCACCGGTCCGTCGGGGCCGTACTCGACGATCTCCAGGCCGAGCGCGCCCCGGTCGCCCGCACCGCGGTAGGTGGCGGAGCCGAACTCGGTGATGGCGACGGGCTTGCCCTGAGCCGTCAGGTCGCGGACGCCGTCGGCGAAGCGGGCGGCGGTCTCGGCGGAGCGGTAGAGGTCGAGGGAGACGACGTCGAAGGGCGTCCAGTCGACACGTTCCAGCGGGACGGCGGCGTAGGTGACCGGGCCCTCGAAGTGCTCGCGGACGGCGGCCACGGCCGTGCGGAGGAAGGCGTTGACCTTGCCGCTGACCGCGCCGATGTGCTCCCGTACCGCCTCCGGCCGGGCGAGCAGCGCGATCCGCTCGTCCGTGGTGTCGCCGGGCAGGAAGCCCGGGTTCATCAGGCTGAGCTCGGCGCCGGCCACGAACACCACCTCGGCTCCGCGCCGCCGCAGCCGTTCCGCCCGCCCGGCGCAGTCGGCGAACAGTCGCAGCATCTCGGGATGGCAAGAAGGATGGGGCGGTACGGGGCCTTCGTGGCGAATCGAAAATTTACGGTACGCCGAGTACCGTAGTTGCCGTTGGTTGGCCGGGCAGACGCGGCGGCGCGGGGCGGCGCTGGAGGAGGCGATCCTCCAGGCGGCGGTCGCGGAGTTCGCCGAGTCCGGGTTCGCCGGGCTGACCATGGACAGGGTCGCCGCCCGCGCGGGCACCAACAAGAACGCCATCTACCGCCGTTGGCCGAACCGAATCTCCCTCGGCATCGCCGCCTACAAGCGGCTCGCCAAGGCCGCGCCGCTCCCCGACACGGGTGAACTGCGCGGCGACGTCCTGGAGTTGCTGCGCCAGGCGAACCGGCACTGGAGCTCGCCGCTCGGCGGGGTGCTGCGTGACCTGCTGGCCGCGGCGGGCGGCGCGGCGGAGGTCCTGGCGCAGTTGCAGGACCAGTCCGGCGACGCGGCGGCCGCGCCCTGGCTCACCGTGCTGGGGCGCGCCGTCGCCCGCGGCGAGGCGGCGCCCGAGGCGCTGCACCCGAGGGTGGCGACGGTGGCGATCGTGCTGCTGCGCAACGAGTTCGTCGTGCGCGGTGTGCCGACCGCGCCCGACGACGTCCTGGTGGAGATCGTGGACGAGGTGTACCTGCCGCTGGTGCGGCGGCGGGGCGAGCCCGGTTAGTCCTTCCCGGTTCCCGGTCGGTCGTTCCCCGTGATGAGGGTGTCGGTCAGCCGCTCGGCGACGGCGTCGTCCAACGGGCCGTGCCCGAGCAGGAAGCGGTACCAGAACACCCCGTAGACCTGGTCCACGATCAGGTCCAGGTCGGCGTCCCCGGCCAGTTCGCCGCGCTCGCGCCCCCGGGAGAGGAGCTCGCGCAGCTCGGTCCGGCGGGTGGCGGTGAAGCTCTGCATCAGCTCGGCCAGGTGCGGGTCGCGGGCGGCCTCGCGGGTGAGGGTGCGCAGCGCGGAGGCGGTGGTGCCGCGCTGGGCGGCGTCGAAGGTGTCGGCGATGAAGGCGCGCAGGTCGGTGCGCAGGGCGCCGGTGTCCGGGCCGGGGACGTCCTGGTCGGCGCGGTCGGTGAGGGCGTCGAGCAGGACGGCGCCCTTGGAGGGCCACCAGCGGTAGACGGTCTGCTTGCCGACGCCCGCCGTGCGGGCGATCGCGTCGACGGTGACGGGCGTGCCGTCGGACTCGGCGAGCAGGAGCAGCGCGGCGTCCAGGATCGCGCGGTGGGCGGCCTCGTTGCGGCGGCGGCCGGTGTGCGGGCGCGCGGACGGGTTCTGCTCGGCTCGGGGGTTGGTCTCGCTCATGGTGGTGTCCCTTTCTTCCCGCCTCGCTTGACAAGACTATAAGTCTCGGCAAGCATCATTGTCGGAACCAGCGGTCTCGACAAGAATTCGACCAAGCCGGAAGGGCCCAGCGCCATGAGCACTGCATCGAACCTCTTCGCCGGACAGCGCGTCGTCGTGATGGGTGGCAGCTCCGGCATCGGCGAGGCGGCCGCCACCGCCTTCGCGGCGGACGGCGCCGAGGTCGTGATCACCGGCCGCGACCGCGGGAAGCTGGACGCCGCCGTCACCCGGATCGGCGGCAAGACCACCGGTCAGCAGGTGGACGCGACCGATCCGGCCGCCATCGCGGCCTTCTTCGCCGAACTCGGCACCGTCGACCACCTGGTGGTCGCGGTCAGCGGTGCGGCCGGCAGCGGGCCGTTCGCCCGGCTCGACCTGGCCGACCTCGCCACCGGCTTCAACGCCAAGTTCTGGCCGCAGGTCCGGGTCCTGCAGTCGGCGCTGCCGCACCTGCGTGAGGACGGCTCGGTCACCCTGATCACCGCCGCCTCCGCCCGCGCCGCCATCCCCGGCACCGCCGGTCTGGCCGCCATCAACGGTGCCCTGGAGGCGATGGTCCCGCCGCTGGCCGTCGAACTCGCCCCGCTGCGGGTCAACGCCGTCTCGCCCGGCGTCGTCGACACCCCGTGGTGGGACCGCGTGCCCGCCGAGCAGCGCACCGCGCTCTTCGACGGCCTCGCCGCCACCACCCCGGTCGGCCGGGTCGGCCGCCCCGAGGACGTCGCCCGGGCGATCCACATGCTGGCGGCGAACACCTTCGTCACCGGAATCGTCCTCGACTGCACCGGCGGGGCCAACCTGCCCACCGGCCGCTGAGCACGCCTGAGCACGCCTGAGTGCACCTGAGCACACCACGACGGCCCGGCCCGGGAATCGCTCCCGGGCCGGGCCGTCGTGGTGAACTGTTCGTCGTGGTGGCGGACGTCGTCCTGGCGTCGAGCCTTCTGCTGTGCTCCTACCGTTCCGCTACGCCCGGCCCGTCACCACTCCGCCACCCGGTAGTCCTTCAGGAACACCCCCGACACCGGGTGCCCCGCCTCGCCGCGCACGATCGGGTCGTACACCCGGGCCGCGCCGTCCACGATGTCCAGCGGGGTGCGGAAGCCCTGGGCGGCGATCCGGGTCTTCTTCGGGGCCGGGTTCTCGTCGGTGATCCAGCCGGTGTCGACGGCGCACATGTGCACGCCCCGGCTGGCGAGTTCGACCGCGCTGGTGCGGGTGAGCATGTTGAGCGCGGCCTTGGCCATGTTGGTGTGCGGGTGGCGCGCGGTCTTGTTGCGGACCGCGAACCGGCCCTCCACCGCCGTGACGTTGACGATGTAGCGGGCGGGGCGCGGGGAGGCGAGCAGCAGCGGCAGCAGCCGGTCGCAGAGCAGGGCCGGGGCCAGGGCGTTGACCAGCTGGGTCTCCAGCATCTCCGCCGGGTCGAGCGAACCGAGCGTGGCGGACCAGGAGTTGGCGGGTGCGAGGTCGGGCAGCAGTCCGGCCTCGTCGGTGAAGTCCAGCAAGGACCCGGCGCCCGCCGGAAGTTGGGCGGCGGCGCCGGAGAGCGGCCGGAAGCCGGGGGCATGGGTGATCGCCCGGCGGTCGGCCGCAGGCAGCGCGGTGGACTCGCCCGCCGTCAGCAGGGCGTACGACTGCGGCGGACGGCGCAGGGTCTGTGCGGCGTTGTTGACCAGGATGTCCAGCGGGCGGCCGTCCGCCCGCAACTCCTCGGTCAGCCCCAGGACCTGGCGCGGGTCGCGGAGGTCGATGCCGACCACGGTCAGCCGCTCCCACCACTGCTCGCTGCCCTCGGCGGAGCGGAAGCGGCGGACGGTGTCCTGCGGGAAGCGGCTGGTGGTGATCAGCTCGGCGCCGTCCCGTAGCAGCATCAGCGCGAGTTGGAAGCCGATCTTCACCCGCCCGCCGGTGAGCAGCGCGCGGCGCCCGCGCAGGTCGGTGCCGAGGGAGCGGCGGGCGGTGTTGTCGGCCGCGCAGTCCGGGCAGAGCATGTGGTAGAAGCCGTCGACCTGGCGGTAGGTCTGTTTGCAGACGTAGCAGCGGTGCGGGATCTGCAGCTCGCCGGCCGGTCCTCCGGTGGTCGGGGCGAGCGGCGCGTCCTCGAGGCGGTGCCGGCCGCCGGTGGCGGTGGTGGCGAGCAGCTCGGCGTCGGCCTGCCGGACGGCCTGCTTGGCCTCCTGGCGGCGGCGCTTGCGGCTCTCCACGACGAACGAGCTGAGCTGGCGCTCGGCGTGCAGTCGGGTGCGGTCGTGGGAGGGGAGTGCGCGCAGCCGGCCGAGGGTGTGGCTGAACGCGGCGAGTTCCTCGGGGGTGAGGCCCGCCGCGCAGGCGGCGTCGCCGGTCGGAAAGATCGTGTTGAGCTGGTCGTGGTCGTCCCGGACCGTCATGTCCGCCCCCTCGTGCCGTACAGGTTTGAGGGACTGTAATCGACGGTCCGGGAGGATGAGATGCCAATTTCCGCGGGCTTGGCCGCAGCGGAGTCCTCAGCCGCAGTCGGTGGTGACCGAGGCCACCCGACTGCCGTTGAGTTCGTGGTTGCCGAATCCGGAGGCCTCTTGCTCCTGCCCGGCGAAGTGCGGCTGGTCGTTCAACCGGATGATGCAGCCGAGGTCGTCCGGGAGTGGGTCGTGGACGGAGAGCGGGCGGGTCGGCGGCTCGATGTCGTCGAAGTCGCGCAGTTGGAAGCCGTTCTTCGTGACGTGCGCGTTCTCGGAGAGCAGTACGCGCCCGCTCTCGTGCGGTCCCTCGAAGAGGCAGAAGTACCCCCGGGGGCAGCGCACCGCCGCCGGATCGGCGTGGACGGCGGGCGCGGTGGCCGCGGCCAGGCCCAGGGCGGCGGAGCAGGCGAGGGTGGCGCGCAGGAGGCGACGGCGCACGGGGACTCCCATCATTCGATACGGGGAACGACTACCGTCCGTGCGGGCGGCATCACCGAATGCTAGATGGTTCCTGGGCGAACGGGTGCACTCACGTGCGATTTTCGGACACCTGACGTCTCTTCGTCGGAACGCGCCGAGGTGCCGGCGGCCCCCCGGCCCACCGGCACCTCGGACACCGGGATCAGCCCGCGTACTGGCTGAAGATCTTGGCGAACTCGTACGGCTGCTGCGGGATGTTGGTGCACTTCGACAATGAGCCGCCGGTGCAGGCGTTGGCGTCCCGGGTGGCGTCCCAGAAGGCCAGCAGGCCGAGGTGGTTCTGCTTGGCGAAGGTCACCAACTGCTGGGCGGCGGCCTGGTTGTAGACCTGGTGGTCGTCGTTCTCGCCGATCATCGGGGTGACCCCGACCGTGGCCCACAGCTGGGCGTCGGTCTTCGCCGGGTAGAGCGCCCTGAGCTGGCCGAAGAGTGACTGCGCGGACTGGACGGCGGCGTTGCCGTAGTCGGTGCCGGAGCGGTAGTAGTCCATCGCCATGATGTTGACCAGGTCGAGGTCGACCCCGGCGTCGCGGGCGGACTTGACGATCGCGACGCCCTCGCTGGTCAGGCCCTCGGGCAGGACGGGCAGGGTGAGCGAGACCTTGAGGCCGGGGTGGGCCTGCTGGAGCTTGGCGAGCGCGGCGGAGCGGCGGTCGTTGGAGGCGGTGTCGGCGATCGCCGCGCCCTCGATGTCGTAGTCGACGTAGCGCAGGTTGTAGGCGTTGACGACCGCGTCGTACTCGGCGAACAGCGAGTCCACCGAGCCGCAGGCGGCGGCGAGTTCAGTGCCGCTGGCGCCGCCGAACGAGAGCTTGACGTCGCCGCCGGCCGCGCGCAGCGCGTCGACCTGGTCCTTGGCCCAACCGGTGCGCGGGTCGTAGGCGTTGAACCAGCTGGCCTTGCAGCCGACGCCGGTGACGAAGCCCATGGTGTAGCCCTTGACGCCGCCGGCCCTGGCCATGTCGGGCATGGCCGGGGTGGGCCAGGCGCCCATGTCGATGTACGGGGCGACCGGCAGCGGGACGTTCGGCGGCGGGGTGCCCGGGCCGCCGGTGGGGGTGCCCGTGGGGGTGCCGGTGGTCGGCGGGGTGCTGGGGCTGCCGCCGCCGGGGCCGGTGAGGGTGATGTCGTCGGCCAGGTAGGCGCCCTGCCCGTACCAGCCGTGCAGGTAGACGGTGACGCTGGTGGTGCTCGGGCCGGTGGTGAAACCGGTCGACAGCTGTTGCCAGTCGGGGCCGCCGACGGTCCAGGTGGCCGGGTCGGTGACGCCACTGCCGGTCACGCCGAGGTAGACGTACTGCCCCTGCACCCAGGCGCTGAGGCTGTACGTGGTGTTGGGCTGGACGCTCACGGTCTGGGAGCACTGTGCGGTGTCGCTCGCGCTCGCCGCCCCCTTGAGTGCGTAGTTCCCGCTGTGCGCACCGGAGTTGACGACGATGCCGGTCCCGCCGGAACAGCTCCACGGGTCGAGCGCGCCGCTCTCGAACCCGGCGTTGGCGAGTAGGTTGCCGTCGGCGGCGCCGGCGTTCCCGGCGAGGGCGGCCAGGCCGCCGGCCGCGAGCACGGTCGCGGCGGCGAAGCTCAGCAGTTTGGTCCGGCGGGCCGGTCGGCGGTGCGTGGGGGCGTGCTGGAGCGCGCTGGGCATGGGGGTGCCTCTCGGGACGGTGGGCCGCCCGCGCCGCGTAGGTGGGCAGACGCGGGGCGGGCGGCAGCCTGGGGGCTGGCGCGGTGCGGGGGAGGAGCGCGGTGCTGAGGATCAAACTGGACTAGACCAGCTGTGCACGTCAAGCACTTCCCGACGTTCGAAAGCCCACCGAGGGCAGGTTTTAGGGTGGGTTTAAGGACGGCGCGACAGTTGCGCCAGCTCCTGTGCCGAGAGGGTGAGTTGCCTTGCCGCGGCCGAGTCGCGGATGGAGGCCGGGCGGCGTGCGCCCGGGATCGGGATGACGGCGGGGGACTGCGCCAGGTGCCAGGCGAGGCAGACCCGCTGCGGGCTGACGCCGTGGGCGCGGGCGAGGGTGTGGAAGGGCGTGTCCGAGGTCGGGGCACCGGTGCCGGGGTCGTCGACGGCGCTGGGCGAGATCCCGCCGAGCGGGCTCCAGGGCAGGAAGGCCAGGCCGAGTTCGGTGCACAGGTCGAGGGTGTCGCGGGTGGCGGGGTGAGCGGGGGAGAAGCGGTTCTGCACCGAGACCAGGCGCGGGCCGAGGATCTCCCGGGCGGTGCGGATCTGCTCGCAGTCCACGTTGGAGAGGCCGACCATCCGGATGGTGCCGGCGTCCGCGAGGTCGCGCAGCGCGCCGACGGAGTCGGTGAAGGGGACGGCCGGGTCCGGCTTGTGGAGCTGGTAGAGGCCGATGGCCGCCACGCCGAGCCGCTGCGCCGAGGCCTCGGCGCAGCGGCGCAGGTGGCGGGGGTCGCCGTTGACGGTCCACGTGCCGTCGCCGGGGCGGCCCCGGCCGCCCTTGGTGGCGACCAGCACCTCGTCCGTGCCGCTGCCGTGGGCGGCGAGCGCGCGGGCGATGAGGCGTTCGTTGTGGCCGAGTTCACCGGCGTGCCAGTGGTAGCTGTCGGCGGTGTCGATCAGCGTCACGCCCGCTTCGAGGGCGGCGTGGATCGTGCGGACGGCCTGGTCCTGGTCGGGGCGGCCCTCGACGGACAGCGGCATCGCGCCGAGGCCGACCGCGCTCACCGTGACGCCGCCGATGGCGCGGGTGGCGCGGGTGGCGTCGACGGCGCGGGTGGTCTGGGCGGCGACGGGCAGGGCGGGAGCGGGCGTCATCGCCGGGCCTCCTTGACGGCCTGGGGGAGCCAGTCGGTGATCGGGGAGAAGCGGAAGCCGAGGCGGGCCGCCCGGCCGGTGTCCATGGCGTAGCAGCGGTCGAAGGAGAACGGTGAGAGCGGCTCACCGGCCCCTTCCGTCAGCACCGGCTCGGTGCCCAGCTCGCGGCCGATTGCCGCGCACAACTCGCGTACGTCCAGCGTTCCGTGGGAGGCGGCGTTGACGGCCCCGGTGAAGTCGGCCGTCGCGGCCCAGCCCAGGAACCGGGCGATCTCCGTCTCGTGGATGAAGGAGGCGCTCTGCGGCGCGGGGTGGACGGCCACCGGCAGGCCGCGCTCGATCCGCTCCACGTGGTGCGCCAGCCGTCCGGTGAAGTCGGCGCCGCCGAGGACGTGCGCGGTGCGCACGGTGGCGACGTCGAAGGGCGCCTGCCGGGTGAGCAGGGCCTCCGCCTGGCGCTTGCCCTCGCCGTAGTGGGCCTCCTGGAACGCCGGGTCCGTCCAGGGGAGTCGCAGGTCCACCGGCTGGGCCGACAGGTCGACCGTCTCCTCCGCGAGGGGCGGCCCGCCGGGGCGGCCGAGGTGGGCGTACACCTCGACCGTGGAGGTCAGCAGGTAGCGCGGGGTGCGGTCGGCGAAGACCCGGGCGGCGACGGCCGCTTGGACGGGCGTGTAGCAGACCTGGTCGACGACGGCGTCGAAGCGCCGGTCGGCGAGGGCCGCGTGCAGCGCGCTCTCGTCGTCGCGGTCGGCGCGCAGGTGGGTCACGCCCCGGGGCGCGGGGGTCGAGCCGCGGTTGACGACGGTCACCGTCGCGCCCGCGTCCCGCAGGTCCTCGATCAGCCGTCTCCCGAAGTAGCGGCTGCCTCCGATCACACACACGTCCACTGCTCGCGATCCTTCCCCGGTCCGGTGCTGTCCGTTCGCTGTCCGTTCTCGGTGATCAGCCTGCCCGGCCCGGCTCGACAGCAGTAGTGTCGATGTGGATGCCCCATCATTAGGAGAACTGTTGATCGACGTTCAGCGGCTCGCGGTCCTGCGGGAAGTCGCCCGCTGCGGCAGCTTCAACCGGGCGGCCGTGGCATTGCACTGCACACCCTCGGCGGTCTCGCAGCAGATCGCCGCACTGGAGCGCGGCCTCGGCGCGCCCGCGGTCGAGCGCTCCACGCGCGGCGTCACGCTCACCGACGCGGGGCGGCTGCTGGTGGAGGCGGCCGACGCGATCGCCGCCGAACTGGCCGACACCCAGCAGCGGATCGAGAAGCTGACCGCCGTGCGCACCGCCCTGACCGTCGCCGCCTTCGCCAGCGGCGGCCGACGGCTGCTGCCCTCCGCCCTGGCCGGATTCGTCGCCGACCACCCGGAGGTGGAGCTGACGATCCTGGAGGCGGAACCGGAGGAGAGCCTGCCCGCCGTCCGCGAGGGCCGGGCCGACCTCGCCCTCGCCTACCACCTCGACGGCCCGCCGCCCGCCCGGCCCGGCGACCGCTCCGGCCTGGACTGGACCGCGCTGGGCGAGGACCCGCTGCGGGTCGTCCTGCCGCGCCGCCACCCGGCCGCGGCCCGCTACCGGGCCCGGCCCGAGCCCCCGCACCTGGCCGAACTCGCCGACCAGCGCTGGATCCTGGGCTGCCACAAGTCCGCCGGCCAGCTCGCCCGCCACGCCGCCCTGGCCGGCGTCGAGCTGCGGATCTCCTGCACCGCGACGGACTACGACTTCGCCCAGTCGCTCGTCCGGGCCGGCATCGGGATCGCCCTGATCCCCGAGATCGGCCTGACCCGGCACCCGGACCTGGTCGCCCTCCCGCTCGCCGAGCCCGGCCCCCGGCGCCACCTGGGCCTGGCCCTGGCCCGCCGTCGGCGCGGCCACGCCGCCCGCCTGGCCGAGGAGTTGGCGTCCCGGCTGGTTGCGGCGGCGCAGGCGTCGCCCGGAGAGGTGCCGACCGGAGAGGCGCCGACCGGCGAGCTGCCGCCCGCGTAGCAGCGGTACGCCGTGGGGCAGGGCGCCTTCGGCCGACCGCACGGGTGAGGCCGTCACGCGCCTGTTCGGCGCGCGGTCGCCGGACGACCCCACCCGGCCGGGACGTCAGCGGTTCAGGGTCAGCAGCAGGGCTTGCACTCCTTCACCTGCACGTTGTCCAGCACCGGCCCGTACGCGCCCCCGACGGTGCTCTCGAAGGTCAGGGTGGTGGCGGAGTTCTGCGCGACGAAGCTGAACTGCCTTCCCACGTAGCCCATCGCGGTCGCGGTCTTCCCGGTGACGTCGAAGGAGAAGTCCTGGAAGTCCTGTCCGTCGATGAGCGCCTTGCCGGTGCGCAGGGGGACTCCGCCGGCGGGGTTGCCGGCCAGGGCGTAGGTCACCGAGTAGGTGGTGCCGGGGACGGTGGTGAAGGTCTGGGCGATGGTGCCGGAGTCGGCGCCGTTGAGGTCGATGGACTGGTCGCCCTCGGCGGCCTGCCACATGCCCGCGCCGATCAGGTCGACGCTGCCGTTGGTGATCCGCCACGGGCCGATGGTCTGGCCGGCGACCAGTTCGGTGAAGCCGCCCGCCGGGGCCTTGGGGGACTCGAAGCTGCCGTCGTCGAAGTGGCTGAGCGCGCGGTGCCCGCCGGCGGCCTGGGCCGGGACGGCCAGCGCGGTGCTGGCGGCGACGAACAGGGCGAGGGCGGCGACGCGGGTGCGCGAGAGCGACATTTCTACCCCAACTTCCGTGGTGACGAGCCGAGACGATCGGCTGTGCACAGAGCGTCGACCGTCCCGGAGTGCCCTGCCAAGACCGGACGGGCGGCGCCCGGTGGTGCGGGGCGCGTGGGGGCGGGCTCCTACGCGCCGGTTTGCCGGATGGTCGGCCGTCGCGGGCTCGGCGGACCGTCCGGGGGCGAAGGTTTCTCCCGTCCGGCCGAACCCCCGGGGTCGACTGCCCGGTCCCGGGGCCCGGTGGTGAAAGCGGAGGCGCGCGCCCCGCTCACACCCCTACGGTGGCCCGATGACCATACGAACGCCGGGTGATCCCTTCGACGGCCCGCGGATCTGCTTCCTCGGCGACTCCTTCGTCCAGGGCCTCGGCGACCCGGAGTTCCGCGGCTGGGTCGGCCGGGTGCTCCAGGCCGCCGCGCCGCACGCCACCGCCTTCAACCTCGGCGTCCGCCGTCAGACCTCGGCGCAGGTGCGGCAGCGCTGCTGGGCGGAGGTCGAGGCCCGTGCCCTGCCCGGGGCCGATCACCGGCTGGTGCTCTCCTTCGGCGCCAACGACGCGGTGACGGAAGGCGGGGCGCCCCGGGTCGCGCATCCGGACACCCTGGCCAACCTCGCCGCCCTGCTCGACGGCGCCCGCGAGCGCGGCATCGCCGCCCTGGTGGTCGGCCCGCCCCCGGTGGTCGGTCTGGGTCCGGACCACCTGGCGCGGCTGCTGCGGCTCGTCCCCGCGATGGCCGAACTCTGCGCCTCCTCCGGCGTCCCGTTCGTCGACGTCACCGAGGCACTGGCCGAGGACCCGACCTGGACGGCCGAGGCCGGGGCGGCGGACGGCGCCCACCCGGGCGCGGGCGGCTACGCGCGGCTCGCGGAGCTGGTGCTCGACGGCGGGTTCGGGGACTGGATCAAGCCAACTCCGCGTCGGACTTGACCTTGAGTGCACTCGAAGGTGAAAGCTGGAGGGGTTGATCCAACCCACGGACATCGGATCGGAGCACTGGCATGCGCAACGCCTCGTTCGGCAGCGACGGCCCTGAGGTCGGCGTCATCGGTCTCGGCTGCATGGGGATGACCTTCGCCTACGACGTGCAGAACCGTGACGACGAGAAGTCGGTCGGGGTGATCCGCCAGGCGCTGGACCTCGGTGTCACCCTGATCGACACCGCCGACATGTACGGCCCCTTCACCAACGAGGAGCTGGTCGGTGCCGCGCTGGCCGGCCCGCACCGCGAGCGCGCCTTCCTGGCCACCAAGGTGGGCATCGTCCCCGGTCAGATCGGCGGGTCGGGCGCCCGCGACGGCAGCCCCGAGCACGTGCGCCGCTCCATCGACGACAGTCTGCGCCGCCTGGGCACCGACCACGTCGACCTCTACCAGCTGCACCGGGTCGACCCGAACGTCCCGATCGAGGAGACCTGGGGCGCGCTCGCCGAGACCGTCCAGGCCGGCAAGGTGCGCCGGATCGGGCTCTCCGAGGTGACCGTCGAGGAGATCAAGCGGGCCCAGTCGGTGCACCCGGTGGCCTCGGTGCAGTCCGAGCTGTCGCTGTGGACCCGGGACGTGCTGGACGACGTGCTGCCCTACACCGAGCAGCAGGGCATCGCCTTCCTGCCGTACTCGCCGCTCGGCCGCGGCTTCCTGACCGGCAGCATCTCCTCCTTCGACGAGCTGCCCGAGGACGACTTCCGCCGCCGGCTGCCGCGCTTCCAGCAGGACGCGCTGAAGGCCAACCTGGCGCTGGTCGCCAAGGTCAGGGAGATCGCCGAGCGGATCGGCGCCACCCCCGCGCAGATCGCGCTGGCCTGGGTGCTGGCGCAGGGCCGGTACGTCTTCCCGATCCCGGGCACCAAGACGCCGCGCTACCTGGTGGACAACGTGGCCGCGGCCGGGGTCGAGCTCTCGGCGGTCGACCTGGCCGAGCTGGACGCGCTGCCGGCCGCGGAGGGCGGGCGCTACGCCTGACGGTCCGGTGCCACGCCTGCCGGGTCCGGCCCGGTCGGCCCGGTCGGCTCGTACGGTCAGCGCTCCATGACCCACACCAGCTGCCGTCCGGTCTCCCCGGGAGCCCGGACGGTGGCTGCGGCGACCCGGTCCAGCCGGTAGCCGAGCTTGCGCGGGACGGCCGCGCTGGCGCCGTTCGCCTGGTCGCAGCGGATCTCCACCCGCGCGATCCCGGGCAGTGCCAGTGCGGCCTCGGTCAGTGCCCCCGCCCCGGCGGTGGCGATGCCGCGGCCGACGTGCCGGGCGGCGACCCAGTAGCCGATCTCCAGCGCGCCCGGGCCGATCCGCCCGTGCAGCCCGAGGGCGCCGACCACCCGGCCGGGTTCGGCGTCCAGCTCGGCCAGGTACATGAAGTCGGTCCCGGCCTCCCAGGCGGCGGTGCCGGCCCGGGTCAGCTCGGTGGTCCGTGCCCGGGTGGGGGCCTCGGCCGCCCAGTCCATCCAGGGCCGCAGATGGTCCAGGTTGGCGCGGACGGCCCTGTTCAGTGCCGCCGCGTGGGAGCTGCGGCGGCGGTGCAGCCGGAGGCCGCCGGGCAGCTGCAGCAGCTCGGGCGGCCGCCCGGTGGTGACCTCCGCGGGGTCACAGGACCGTGGCTGGGCTTGGCTCATGGCGGCGATTATGTCCTTGGCCCGGACCTGTCAGCATCCGGAACCGGCGGCCGTGGCCCGGCAGGGGGCGCACCCGGCGCCGCCCCGGCGCGTCAGACACGTCCTGGAGCCGGACCTAGAGCCGGACCAGCACCTCGTCGAGCTCCTTGCGCCGCAGATCCGGCACGCGCGCCCCCTCGGCGGGGTAGCCGACCGGGATCACGTAGGCGGCCCGCTCCTCCGCCGGGCGGTCGCACACCTCGTTGAGGAACCGCATCGGGCTCGGGGTGTGGGTCAGCGTGGCCAGGCCGGCCTGGTGCAGCGAGGCCAGCAGCAGCCCGACCGCGATCCCCACCGACTCCTTGGTGTAGTACGGCCGCGGCGACTGCGGTCCCTTGTGCACCTCGAACACCACGATCACGGCCGGCGCGTCCTCCAGGAACGGCTTCCGCCAGTCGGTGCCGATCGGCGCCAGCGCGGCCAGCCACTCCGCCGAGGCCCCGTGGTCGTAGAACTCGCGTTCCTCGGCCTCGGCCGCCTCGCGCAGGCGCCGCTTGCGCTCCGGGTCGGTGATCACCACGAACCGCCAGGGCTGGACGTGCGCGCCGCTGGGCGCGGTGCTCGCGGTGCGGACCGCCCACTCCACCACCCCGTCCGGGATCGGGCGGGTGGAGTAGTCGCGGACGGTCCGGCGCCGCGCCATCACGTCGTGGAAGGCCCTGCCGCGGGCCTCGGCCTCGTGGGCCGGCACCGTCATCGGGGTGAGCGGGACGCTCGGGTACGGCGTCCCGGTCATCGCACTGCCTGTGCTGTCAACCATGGTCGACAGCACAGCACATGACGGTCGTCCCGGGAAGAGGTCGAGACCAATCCTGAGACCAATCCGGAGACCGGTCCAGGGTCGGTCCGGGGCCGGTCCGGGGTGGCTGGACCCGGGGTGGCTAGAGCTCGTGCACCCGCCCGTCCCGGACCTCGATCTGCCGGTTCACCGCCACGGTGTCCAGCATCCGCCGGTCGTGGGTGACCAGCAGCAGGGTGCCGGTGTACGAGCCGAGCGCGGACTCCAACTGCTCGATCGCCGGCAGGTCCAGGTGGTTGGTGGGCTCGTCCAGCACCAGCAGGTTGACCCCGCGCGCCTGGAGCAGTGCCAGCGCGGCCCGGGTGCGCTCACCGGGGGAGAGGGTGGCGGCCGGGCGCAGCACGTGCACGGCCTTGAGCCCGAACTTGGCCAGCAGGGTGCGCACCTCCTCCGGCGTGAACTCCGGTACGGCGGCCGCGAAGGCCTCCGCCAGCGGCTCGCCGCCCAAGAACAGCCCGCGCGCCTGGTCCACCTCGCCGACCACCACGCCCGAGCCCAGCACGGCGCTGCCGCCGTCGAGTTCCAGCCGACCGAGCAGGGCCGCCAGCAGCGTGGACTTGCCCGCGCCGTTGGCGCCGGTGATGGCGACCCGGTCGGCCCAGTCGATCTGCAGGTCCACCGGGCCGAAGCAGAAGTCGCCGCGCCGGGCGACCGCCCCGCGCAGGGTGGCGACCACCGAGCCGGAGCGCGGCGCGGTGGCGATCTCCATCCGCAGCTCCCACTCCTTGCGCGGCTCCTCGACCACGTCCAGCCGCTCGATCATCCGCTGGGTCTGCCGGGCCTTGGAGGCCTGCTTCTCGGTGGACTCCGCGCGGGTGGCGCGGGCCTTCTTGTCGTTGTCGCCGCCCTTGCGGCGGGCGTTGCGGACGCCGTGCTCCATCCAGTTGCGCTGCAGCTGCGCCCGGGCCTCCAGCGAGGACTTGGTGTCGGCGTACTCCTCGTACTCCTCGCGGGCGTGCCGGCGGGCCACCGCTCGCTCCTCCAGGTACGCCTCGTAGCCGCCGCCGTACAGGTTGACCTGCTGCTGGTGCAGGTCCAGCTCCAGCACCTTGGTGACGGTGCGGGCCAGGAACTCGCGGTCGTGGCTGATCAGCACGGTGCCGGCGCGCAGGCCCTTGACGAAGGCCTCCAGCCGCTCCAGGCCGTCCAGGTCGAGGTCGTTGGTGGGCTCGTCCAGCAGGAACACGTCGTAGCGGGAGAGCAGCAGCGAGGCCAGGCCCGCGCGGGCGGCCTGGCCGCCGGAGAGCGCCGTCATCGGCAGGTCGAGCGAGACCTTCAGCCCGAGCGAGTCGGCGACCTCCTCGGCCCGCTCCTCCAGGTCGGCGCCGCCGAGGTCCAGCCAGCGGTCCAGGCTCGCCGCGTACGCGTCGTCGGCGCCCGCCCGGCCCTCGACCAGGCCCTCGGTGGCCTCGTCCAGCGCGGCCTGCGCGGCCGCCACGCCGGTGCGCCGGGCCAGGAAGTCGCGCACCGACTCGCCCGGGCGCCGCTCCGGCTCCTGCGGCAGGTGGCCGATGTTGGCGCTCGCCGGGCTGAGTCGCAGCGAGCCGGCCTCGGGGGTGTCCAGGCCCGCCAGCAGGCGCAGCAGGGTCGACTTCCCGGCGCCGTTCACGCCGACCAGGCCGATCACGTCGCCGGGGGCGACGACCAGGTCCAGGCCGGAGAAGAGGGTGCGTTCGCCGTGGCCGGCGCTGAGGTCCTTGACTACGAGTGTGGCGCTCATGATGTCGCCGATTGTAGGAGGAGCGGGGTCGGCACCGGAAAAGCCCGTGACCGGGGAGCGGGCGGTGGGCCGGAAAGGCCCGGGGGCCGATCACTCAGTGGGTCGCCGGCTCAGCGGCTCACTTGGCCTTCTTGGAGAAGTAGTCGAACATGTGCGCCGCGACGTCCTCCAGGTACGGGCCGGCCTCGTAGGTGTTGGCGCCGTTGCCGATGGAGGTGTCGCTGACCAGGGCCGGCTTGCCGTCCTTGGTGGCGTACCAGCCGCCGCCGCTGCTGCCGCCGGTCATGTTGCAGCCGATCATCAGCATCGCCGGGCGGTCCGGGACGCCGGCCTTCGCGGCCGGCTTGCCGCCGTCGCAGTGCTCCAGCTCGACGCCGTCGAAGGGCTTGCCCTCCGGGAAGCCGTAGTTGGAGACGGCGGACAGCTGGTCACGCGGGGCGTTGAACCACAGCGGCACCGAGCCGCCGACGGTCTCCTCCAGCGACTTGCCGTTCGGGTCGGGGTTGGCGACCTTGATGATGCCGAAGTCGTACTGGCTCCAGGGGCCGCCCTTCTCCGGGTCGGCCTCCTGCGTCCACTGCGGCGAGACCATGCCGGCGGTGGCGCCCCACTCGCCGTACGGCTCGGCGTCCTCCAGCTTGGACTTCTGCGTGTTGCCGTTGCTCAGCACGCCGTTGCTGTTGAAGGCCGGGGCGAAGGTGATGTCGGTGTAGTACTTGTTGCCCTTGCCGCCGTGCAGGCAGTGGCTCGCGGTCCACACCAGGTTGCTCTTGCCGGGGTTGGCCGGGTCGGAGACGACGGTGCCGGAGCACACGTAGTCGTCGTTGCCGTCCTTGAAGAAGATCTTGCCGTTGACGTGCATGTTCTTCGGGAACGGGTGCGCCACGGGCTTCGCCGGGACCACGGCGGGCAGCTGGTCCGGCCCGGTCGGCGGCTGGGCGGCGGTGGGCTGGGCCGGGGCGGCGCCGGTCGGCGCCGCGGTCGGCTGGGCCGGCGCCTGCGTCGGGCTCTGGGTGGGCGCCTGCGGCAGCGGCTTGGGCTTGGCGTTCAGGAGCTTCTGCAGGGTCCAGTAGCCCTTGGCCGCCGGGGTGATGACGTTCGCCTGGGCCCACTTGTCCCAGTCCTCGAGCTTCCAGGTCTTCAGCTCTTCGAGCGTCGGAAGCTTGATCGGGGCCGCGCCCGGCTTGCCGGAGGCGCTGGCCGCGACGCTGGGAGCCGCGGTCTGGGCTCCGGCCGGGTCGCTGTTGTCCGGCCCGCAGCCGGTGGCGACCACCATGGTCAGCGCGGCGACGGAGGCGCCCAGAACGGCACGGCTCGACCGGGATATCGGTGACATGAGTTCAATTCCCCCTGTTGACTACCGCCATACGGCCCGTTCCGCGGGTGCGGCCCCGGGGCCGCAGGTATGGCAGGTGAGGAGTCTGCCATGCGGATAAGGAACTTCTTACACTCGCCCCCGGCCGGTACGGGGCTGTCACCGGATCGGCACCGGATCGGCACCCGCCCTCCGTCCGGGGCGCGGAAACCGGGGCCCGGGTAAATCGGTTGCAGGCCTCCGTCGACCTCCCTACCGTGGAAGACGTCATCAGCCAGACAAGGAGAAGGCCGTTGCTCTACTGAGGTCCCGGGACACCGCCCCGCCGCGCAGGCCCTGCTGCCGTAGCGCGGTGTGCGAGTGTGCGACCTCAGTCACGGCCCCGTGGCGTATTGCCGCGCCCCCTGTCCTCAGGCCGTTCCGGTTCCGCACCTGCGGTGTCTCCCCGTGTTGCTCACCACCCCTTTCAGCAACCATCCGGGAGGCCTTACATGGCACAACCCACCACCGCCGTCCTCTGCACCGACCTCACGTTCGAGTGGCCCGACGGCAAGCCCGTCCTGGACGGCTTCCACCTCGCCGTCGGCCCCGGCCGCACCGGACTGATCGGGCTCAACGGCGCCGGCAAGTCCACCCTGCTGCGGCTGATCGCCGGTGACCTCACCCCCGCCGGCGGTACCGTCCGGGTCGAGGGCGAACTCGGCTACCTGCCCCAGGGATTGACGCTCGACACCGGTCTGCGGGTCGACGAGGCGCTCGGCATCCGGGCCGCCCGCGAGGCCCTGCACGCCATCGAGTCCGGCGACACCGACCAGCGGCACTTCGACGCCGTCGGCGAGGACTGGGACGTCGAGGAGCGCGCCCGCGCCACCCTCGACCGGCTCGGCCTGCACCGCCTCGGCCTCGACCGCACCACCGGTGAACTCTCCGGCGGCGAGGCGGTGTTGCTGCGGCTCGCCACCCTGCTGCTGCGCCGCCCGGACGTCCTGCTGCTCGACGAGCCCACCAACAACCTCGACCGGGCCGCCCGCGAGCGGCTCTACGAGACGGTGGCCGGCTGGAACGGCGTCATGCTCATCGTCAGCCATGACCGCGAGCTGCTCCAGTACGTCGACCAGATCGCCGACCTCCGGGGCGGCGAAGTCACCTGGTACGGCGGCAACTTCACGGAGTACGAGCGCACCCTCGCCGCCCAGCAGGAAACGGCCGAGCGGCTGTTGCGCAACGCCGAGGCCGACGTCCAGCGCCAGAAGCGGGACTTGGCGGAGGCCCGCACCAAGCTGGAGCGCAGCGCCAGTTACGGCAAGAAGCGCTCGGTCACCCGCAACGACCCGCACATCTTCGCCGGGATGCTCAAGCGCAAGGGCCAGGAGACGGCGGGCCGGCTGACCGGCATGCACACCGAACGACTGGAGGAGGCCAAACAGCGGCTCACCGCCGCCGAGGAGGCCGTGCGCGACGACGCCGAGATCCGGATCGACCTGCCGCGCACCGCGGTGCCGGCCGGGCGCACCGTGCTCACCCTGCAGAAGGTCCGGCTGCCCTGCGGCGCCACCGCCGACCTCGACCTGCGTGGCCCCGAGCGGATCGCACTGGTCGGGCGCAACGGCTCCGGCAAGACCACTCTGCTGCGCACCATCGCGGGCGAACTCGCCCCGCTGGAGGGTGAGATCACCACCCCGGTGTCCTCGCGCTACCTGCCGCAGCGGCTCGACCTGCTGGACGACGAACTGACCGTCGCGCAGAACGTCAAGCTGTTCGCCCCGGCCGCCGGGGACAACGCGATCCGGGCCCGGCTCGCCCGCTTCCTGTTCCGCGGCGCCAGGGCGGACCAGCCGGCTGGCACCCTGTCCGGCGGCGAGCGGTTCCGGGCGACGCTGGCCGCCCTGTTGCTGGCCGACCCACCGCCGCAGCTGCTGCTGCTCGACGAGCCGACCAACAACCTGGACCTCGCCAGCGTCCGCCAGCTCACCCAGGCACTGGCCGCCTACCGGGGCGCGCTGATCGTGGTCAGCCACGACCTGCCGTTCCTGCGCGGTCTGGGGCTGACCAGGTGGCTGGAGCTGGACGGCGAACTGAGGGGGGTGGATCCGATGTAGCGGGGTGTGGCGGGCGCCGGTGCGGCGGTCGGCGCCGCCCCGGCGCGGGCCCCGGTTCGGCGGTCGGTTCGGTGGTCGGTCCGGCGGGAGCACCTCTTGACCTGCTCCCAACTTGCCTGCGCTGCAGTACCATCGGCGACATGCCTGCGCTCAACATCGAGTACACGGAGCACGAACTCGCCGCGATCCGCGAGGCCGCCGCCGCGGACGGCAAGAGCGTGAAGGCGTACGTCCACGACCTGAGCGTGCGGGAGCAGCAGCGCCGGGTGTTCGTGGACCACGCCGTGGCGTTCTGGAAGGCGCACCAGGCGGAGTTCGACGCCGCGTTCCCGGAGGACGCGCCCGCCGCGTGAGGGGCGGCGGCGTGGTGTCGGGACCTGGCTCGGTGAGGGTCGGAGCGCGGTGAGGGACGAGGACGTGACACTCCTGCACGTCGACCTGCGCTGGCTGCTCGACGTGCAGGAACTGGCCTCCCCGGAGGACCTCAGCGTGCGGGACTACTCGGCGCTGCAGGCCGCCGTGGCCCGGCACCGGGTGAACACCGCCCAGCTCGGCCACGACGCCGACCCCGCCTGGTGCGCGGCCACCCTGATGCACACCATCGTGCTGCTGCGCCCGCTCCCGGTGCGCAACAACCTGTACGCCTGCATGGCGACGGCCGCGTACATGCACGCGGCCGGAGAGGGGATCGACCCGCCGTACGGGGCGCTGGTCGAGCTGGCCCGCGACATCGCCGACGCCCGGGCGGACGTGTACGCGGCGGCCGACCGGATCCGCGCCTGGCGGATCTGAGGCCCTGGGCGGGCCGGGGCCGGCCGCCGCCGTTCTCACGCCCTCGCGGGCGCGGTACGTGCCCGTACGAACGCCTCCCCGGGGCTCAGCCGGGCAGTACGAACCCCGACTCGTACGCCGCGATCACCGCCTGGGTGCGGTCCCGGGCACCCAACTTGGCCAGCACGCTGCCGACGTGCGTCTTCACCGTCTCCTGGCTCACCACCAGCTGCCGGGCGATCTCGCCGTTGTTGAGCCCGGAGGCCATCAGCCGCAGCACCTGCCCCTCCCGCTCGGTCAGCCGTCCGATCGGTCCCCGGTCCACGGCGGTGTCCCGACGGTCGCCCGTGCCGTGGCGCAGCGCGAGTTCGCGCACGGCCGCCGGGAACAGCAGCGAGTCCCCGCGCGCGACCAGCCGCACCGCCTGGACCATCTCCTCCGCCCGCGCCCGCTTCAGCAGGAACCCGGCCGCGCCCGCACGCAGCGCGTCGTACACGTGGTCGTCGTGCTCGAAGGTGGTGACCACCAGGATCCTCGGCGGCTCGGCCATCCCGCCGACCAGTTGCTCGGTGGCCCGGATCCCGTTGATGCCGGGCATCCGGACGTCCATCAGCACCACGTCCGGGCGCAGCTCGCGCACCAGCGGGACGACCTCGGCGCCGTCGGAGGCCTCGCCGACCACGGTGAGGTCCGGTTCGGCGTCGATCACCACCCGCAGGCCCATCCGGACCAGCCGTTCGTCGTCCGCGATCACCACGCGGATGGCCCCGGTAGCGGTGTTCTCGTTCACGGTGTCCCTCCTACCGGCAGCCAAACGGCCAGCCGCCACGTCGTTCCGTCCTCGCTCGGCCCCGCCGTGCTCCCGCCGCGCAGGGCCGTGGCGCGTTCCCCGATCCCGCGCAGTCCGCGCCCGCCGCCGGGGCGGCTGGGGCGGGCGGGGCCGAGTGGGTTGGTCAGTTCGATCTCCAGCCGGCGCGTGCCGAGCGCGACCCGCAGTCCGGCCGGGGCGGGCCCGGCGTGCCGCAGCACATTGGTCAGGCCCTCCTGCACGATCCGGTACGCCTCGCGGGAGACCTCGGCGGGCAGCGCGGTCAGGCCCGGGTCCAGCTCGGCGTCCACCGTCACGCCGGTGCGGGCGAGTTGGCGCAGCAGGTCGTCGAGCTCGGCGAGCGTGGGCCCGGCCGGTCCGGCGCTGGCCTCCTCCTCGCGCAGCAGCCCGAGCACGGTGTCCAGTTCGGCGACGGCCCCCCGCGCGGTCTCCTCGATCGCCCGCAACGCCTCGGCGGCGAAGTCCGGGTCGGTGCGCAGCACCCGGGCCGCCGCCGAGGCCTGGATGCCGACCGCGCTGAGCGCGTGCCCGACCGAGTCGTGCAGCTCGCGGGCCAGCCGGTTGCGCTGGGCGAGCACGGTGGCCCGCCGCTCGGCGGCGGCCAGCCGCTCCTCCGGGGTCGGCCCGAGCAGGGCGGGCGCCCACCGGGCGAACAGCGCGCCGCAGGCGGCGTTGGTGCCGACGACGAGCAGCAGGACGGCCAGACCCAGCGCCGGGCCGGTGAGCATCCAACCGGGGAAGCGGTTCTCCCAGTACCGGCCGAGGTCCTGGGACCCGCCGAGGCTCATCACCAGCACGATCGAGAACGGCACCCCGGCGAGCGTCATCCCGGCGACCACCCCGCCGCAGAACAGGTGCAGCACGAACCAGACCGCGGTGCGCCACCTCGCCCCCCACGACCGGGCCGGCCCGGTGGCCAGCTCCTCCGGCCGCTCCACCACGCACAGCGCCCGTGCGGCCGCGCCTTCCAGTCCCCTGACGGTCGGCACCAGCGCGGTGACGGCGGCCATCGGCAGCGAGGTGAACAGCGCGAGCAGTTGCAGCAGCACCTGTCGCAGGTGCCCCTGGGCGGGGTTGAGCGCCCCGAGCCCCACCACCGACAGCAGCCAGTACGGCATCAGCAGTGCGCCGCCCAGCACCAGATGCACCCAGCGCAGCCGGGCCCGCCGCCCGAACAGCGTCTCCACCGCCGACCGCAGTCGACCGCCCCCCGTGTTCACCCGGGTGACTCTACGTCAGCGAGTGCCTGGCGGGTCGGCGTCATGGCGCGGCCAGGTCGTTCGGCGGCTCTGTTTCGCTCAAGGCCGCCCGTGCACCCGGCTGCACCGCCCGTTCGGTCAGCGCCATCGCGCCGACGGCCAGCACCAGCACCCCGGCCGTGAACTGTCCGGCCTGCACCAGGTTCATCAGCCCCGGTGTCGCGCTCGGCAGGTCCTTCACCGTCGTCTCGGTCCCGAACGCCACCAGTTGGTAGCCGCCCCAGCCGAACAGCGAACCGGAGCCCAGCCACGCCACCATCAGCGGCCCCCGGAGCCGCCGCCCGGGCCCGATCCGGAACACCAGCACCAGCGTCGCGGCCGTCGCGGCCACGGCCATGGCCGTGGCCGTGGCGTCCATCGTGGCGATCGACCGGGTGCGCTGCTCGACCCAGTGGATCGGCAGCCCCACCTCCCCGCCGGCCGCCCAGTACGCCCGGATCCCGGCGACCGCCAGCGCGACCGGCGCGGCGACGCAGGCGAAGGCCCGTTGCACGTTGCGGGTGGGGGAGTTGGGCAGGTCGCCGACCCGGCTGCGCAGAAGGCCCGCCCAGCGCCGGCGGGCGTAGAGCACGAACGCGGTGATCAGCGAGAGGCCCTGCACCCCGAAGCCGCCGTAGACGAGGGCGAACACCCAGCCCGCGATGCTGTCGTCGAGGTGCGGCTGATCCGGCGTGCGGTGCTCCGGCCCGAGTACCAGCGAGGCGAGCGCGTCCGCCGGCACCGCCACCAGGATCGTCCCGAGCAGCCCGGTCGCCACCCACATCGGGAAGGCCACCAGCCCGGCCGGCACCCGCCGCCCCCACGGCCGCAGGAAGGAGAGTGCGAGCGCCAGCGCGATCGCGTCCATGCCGAAGGTGAGGAGGTTGATCGTCCAGAGGCTGTCCAGCGCCTTCGGGTCGCGCGCGCCCACGTGGGAGCCGGTCAGCCACAGCAGTTTCAGTGTCAGATAGGGCGCGGTGGCGGCCATCGCGATCCCGGCCGCCACCTCCCGCACCACATCGTCTTTGCGCCTCATGCCCCCTACGTTGCCGCCGCCCCCGGGCCGCCGCCTCCGCCCGGCGCCCGATCCCCCTCCCCCCGGCGGGGGATCCTCGGGCTCACGCCATCCGGTGGATCAGCCGCTCCTCGTGGTCGACCCGCCCGTCCGGGTCCGCCACCAGCCCGAGCCGCTCCGCGAGCCGCCGCGAGGGCAGGTTGTCCGCCCGGATCAGCGCGATCACCGGGATCCCCGGGAACCGCGGCAGCGCCTCCGCCATCGCTGCCCGTGCCGCCTCCGCGGCGTAGCCCTTGCCCCACGCAGAGGGCCGGAACCGGTAGTACAGGTTGAACACCTTCTCGCCGTCCAGCGTGTGCAGGTACAGCCCGGCGAACCCGATGATCACACCCGGCTCCTCCCGCGTCGCCACCGCGCAGTACCCCACCCCGTCCCGCGGCCAGTCCGCCACGAACCCGTCCAGCATCTCCTGCGCCTGCGCGATGTCCCGCTGCGGCCCGTACGGGTTGTACCGGTTGGTCTCCGGATCCCCGTGGATGGCGAACATCGCCTCCACGTCGTCCTCCTGCGGCCGCGTCAGCACCAGCCGCTCGGAGACGGCGACGATCGTGCGGGCGGTGGTGGTCCGGGCGGTGGTGGTCCGGTCAATCGTGGTCATGGCACTTCCCCCGTGATGTTCGTAATGGATAAGCGGCACCATAGGCCATTACATCGACGCGCGCCCCCGTTTCTCCCGGCTGCGGGATCGGCTCACTCGTCCGCACCCTCCGGGGGCCGGTCGCGCGGGGAGTCGCCGGGTTCGCCGCGGGTTCGCCGCGGGGGAATCGGCGGTGCGGGGCGGGGGAGGAGGTCTTGTTACCGGCCGGTCGCTTCCCTATCATCGCGAGTGTTACAGCTTTACTGTCAAACCCTGAAGGGGTCTGCGGCCAGTGCGTGACACAGGCAGTCCAGCGGGCGGCGTCGGCGGTCCGGGGCCGTTGGCGGGTGTGCGGGTGGTGGAGCTCGCGGGGATCGGGCCGGGGCCGTTCGCGGCGATGCTGTTGGGGGATCTCGGGGCGGACGTGGTGCGGGTGGACCGGCCGGATCCCTCGCCGCTCGGGACGGATCCGGCGTACGACCTGACCAACCGGAACAAGCGGTCGGTGCTGATCGACCTCAAGTCGCCCGAAGGGCCCGGGCGGGTGCTGGAGCTGGTGGAGCGGGCGGATCTGCTGATCGAGGGCTACCGGCCGGGTGTCGCGGAGCGGCTCGGGGTCGGGCCGGAGGCGTGTCAGGCGCGCAATCCGGCGCTGGTGTACGGCCGGATGACCGGGTGGGGGCAGCAGGGGCCGCGGGCCGCGACCGCCGGGCACGACCTCGGGTACTCGGCGGTGGCCGGGGTGCTCGGGATGGTCGCGGCGCAGGGAGGGGCGGACGAGGCGCCGGGGATCCCGGCCAACCTGCTCGGGGACTACGCGGGCGGCTCGCTCTACCTGGTCGTCGGCCTGCTCGCCGGGCTGCACCACGCCCGGGCGACCGGCGCCGGCCAGGTGGTCGACGCCGCGATCGTGGACGGCGCGGCGCACCTGGGCAGCATGCTGTGGGGCCTGCTCGCGGCCGGGCACTGGCAGGACCGCCGGGGCGTGAACCTGCTGGACGGCGGCGCGCCGTTCTACGCGATCTACCGGGCGGCCGACGGCGGACACCTCGCGGTGGGCGCGCTGGAGCCCCGGTTCTACGCCGAGTTCGCCCGGCTGCTGGAGCTGGGCCCGGATGCGCCCGGACAGTACGACCTCGCCCGCTGGCCCGAACTGCGCACCCGGATCGCCGCCCGCTTCGCCACCCGGACCAGGGCCGAGTGGGAAGCCGTCTTCACCGGCTCGGACGCCTGCGTGGAACCCGTACTGACGATGCGCCAGGCTGCTGCGGACGGACACCTGATGGCGCGCGGTACGTACGTCGAGGCGGACGGCGTCACCCAGCCCGCCCCCGCCCCGCGCTTCTCCGCCACCCCCGGCGCGCTGCGCCGCCCGCCGGCCCGGCCGGGCGCGGACACCGCAGAGGTCGCCCGGGACTGGGGCGTGCCGTCCCTCGACCCGTCGGCCGTCAACTCCGAAGCAGAACAAGGAGCGTAGCGTTGCAGCGCGAGATCTTCACCGAGCAGCACGAGGACTTCCGGGCCACCGTGAAGGCCTTCCTCGCCAAGGAGGTGCTGCCGCACCACGACCGTTGGGAGAAGGCCGGCATCGTCGACCGCTCCGTCTGGCTCGCGGCCGGACGCCAGGGCCTGCTCGGCCTGGCCGTCCCCGAGGAGTACGGCGGTGGCGGCACCCCGGACTTCCGCTACGCCGCCGTGCTGGCCGAGGAGTTCGCCCGGGCCGGCGCGTCCGGGCTGGCGATCGGCCTGCACAACGACATCATCGGCCCCTACCTCACCTCGCTCGCCACCGAGGAGCAGAAGCGCCGCTGGCTGCCCGGCTTCTGCACCGGCGAGCTGATCACCGCGATCGCGATGACCGAGCCGGGCACCGGCTCCGACCTGCAGGGCATCCGCACCCACGCGGTCGACCGGGGCGACCACTACCTGCTCAACGGCGCCAAGACCTTCATCTCCAACGGCATCCTCGCCGACCTGGTGATCGTGGTCGCCCGCACCACCCCCGAGGGCGGTTCGCACGGCCTGAGCCTGCTGGCCGTCGAGCGCGGCATGCCCGGTTTCGAGCGCGGCCGCAACCTCGACAAGATCGGCCAGAAGGCCCAGGACACCGCCGAGTTGTTCTTCGAGGACGTCCGGGTACCGAAGGAGAACCTGGTCGGTGAGTTCAACGGCGGCTTCATCCACCTGATGCGGAACCTCGCCCAGGAGCGGCTCACCATCGCCGCCGCGGCGATCGCCGGCGCCGAGTACCTGGTCGAGATCACCACCGACTACGTCAAACAGCGCGAGGCCTTCGGCCGTCCGCTGGCCAAGCTCCAGCACGTGCGCTTCGAGATCGCCGAACTGGCCACCGAGTGCGCGATCACCCGGACCTTCGTCGACCGCTGCATCACCGAGCACAACCGCTACGCGCTCACCCCGGCCGAGGCCTCGATGGCCAAGTGGTGGGCCACCGAACTGCAGAAGCGAACCGCCGACCGCTGCCTCCAGCTCCACGGCGGCTACGGCTACATGAGCGAGTTCCCGGTCGCCCGGGCGTTCACCGACGGCCGTATCCAGACCATCTACGGCGGCACCACCGAGATCATGAAGGAGATCGTCGGCCGCTCCATCCTCGGCTGAGCCCCCTCAGGAACCCCCGGAACCCCCCTGCCCCGAAAGGCATTTCCATCGTGACCACCGAAGCGTACGTCTACGACGCGATCCGCACCCCGCGCGGCCGCGGCAAGGCCAACGGCTCGCTGCACGGCACCAAGCCGATCGACCTGGTCGTCGGCCTGATCCGTGAACTGCGAAGCCGCTACCCCGAGTTGGACCCGGCTGCGATCGACGACATCGTGCTCGGCGTGGTCAGCCCGATCGGCGACCAGGGCTCCGACATCGCCCGGATCGCCGCCATCGCGGCCGGCCTGCCCGACACGGTGGCCGGCGTCCAGGAGAACCGCTTCTGTGCCTCCGGCCTGGAAGCCGTCAACCTGGCCGCCGCCAAGGTCCGCTCGGGCTGGGAGGACCTGATCCTGGCCGGCGGCGTGGAGTCGATGTCCCGGGTCAAGATGGCCTCCGACGGCGGCGCCTGGTTCGCCGACCCGATGACCGCGTACGACACCAACTTCGCCCCGCAGGGCATCGGCGCCGACCTCATCGCCACCATCGAGGGCTTCTCCCGCACCGACGTGGACGCCTTCGCCGCCGAGTCCCAGGCCCGCGCCGCCAAGGCCCAGGCGGACGGTCTGTTCGACCGCTCCGTGGTCCCGGTGCGCGACCGCAACGGCCTGGTCGTGCTGGAGCGCGACGAGTTCATCCGCCCCGGCACCACCGTCGACACCCTGGCCGGCCTCAAGCCCTCCTTCGCCCAGATCGGCGAGGCCGGCGGCTTCGACGCCGTCGCGCTGCAGAAGTACCACTGGGTGGAGGCCATCGACCACGTCCACCACGCGGGCAACTCCTCCGGCATCGTGGATGGTGCCGCGCTCGTCGCGATCGGCAACCGTGAGGTCGGCGAGCGGTACGGGCTGCGCCCGCGCGCCCGGATCGTCTCCGCCGCCGTCTCCGGCTCCGAGCCCACCATCATGCTCACCGGCCCGGCCCCGGCCACCCGCAAGGCGCTCGCCAAGGCCGGCCTCACCGCCGCCGACATCGACCTGGTCGAGATCAACGAGGCCTTCGCGGCGGTCGCGCTCCGCTTCATCCGCGAACTCGGCTTCCGCCACGACCAGGTGAACGTCAACGGCGGCGCGATCGCGCTCGGCCACCCGCTCGGCGCCACCGGCGCGATGCTGCTCGGCACCGTGATCGACGAGCTGGAGCGGCGCGACCTGCGCTACGGCCTGATCACCCTCTGCGTGGGCGGCGGCATGGGCATCGCCACCGTCGTCGAGCGCGTCTGACCCCCTCCCCAGCAGACCGGTAGACCTGGAGAACTTGATGAGCGACACCACCACCATCCGCTGGGAGCAGGACCAGGACGGCGTGGTCACCCTCGTCCTCGACGACCCCACCCAGTCCGTCAACACCATGAACGAGGCCTTCACCGCCGACTTCGAGGCCGTGGTCGGGCGGCTGGCCGAGCTCGGGGACGCCCTGCGCGGCGTGGTGATCACCTCCGGCAAGAAGACCTTCTTCGCCGGGGGAGACCTGCGGATGCTCTCCGCCGCCCAGCCCGGGGACGCCGAGGCCGTCTTCGAGAAGTCCATGCGGATCAAGCGCTCGCTGCGCACCCTGGAGACCCTCGGCAAGCCCGTCGTCGCCGCTGTCAACGGCAGCGCGCTCGGCGGCGGCCTGGAGATCGCCCTCGCCTGCCACCACCGGATCGCGCTGGACACCCCGGCCAGCCGGATCGGCCTGCCCGAGGTCACCCTCGGCCTGCTGCCGGGCGGCGGTGGAGTGGTCCGTACGGTACGGCTGTTCGGCATCACCGACGCCCTGCTGAAGTTCCTGCTGCAGGGCCGCCAGTACCGCCCGGCTCAGGCGCTGGAGCACGGCCTGGTGCACGAACTGGTCGACACCCCCGAGGAGTTGGCCGCCCGCGCGAAGGCCTGGATCGAGGCCAACCCGACCGCGGTCCAGCCCTGGGACGTCAAGGGCTACAAGATCCCCGGCGGCACCCCGGCCACCCCCGCCTTCGCCGCCAACCTACCCGCCTTCCCGGCCAACCTGCGCAAGCAGCTGAACGGCGCGCCCTACCCGGCCCCGCGCAACGTGCTGGCCGCCGCGGTGGAGAGCAGCCAGGTCGACGTCGACACCGCGATGGTGATCGAGGCCCGCTACTTCACCGAGCTGGCCTGCGGGCAGACCAGCAAGAACATGATCCAGGCGCTGTTCTTCGACATGCAGGCGGTCAACTCCGGTGCCGGACGCCCCAAGGAGTTCGAGAAGCGGCTGGTCCGCAAGGTCGCGGTACTCGGCGCCGGGATGATGGGCGCCGGCATCGCCTACGCCTGCGCCAAGGCGGGCATCGAGGTCGTGCTCAAGGACGTGAGTCCGGAGGCCGCCGAGCGCGGAAAGGCCTACTCCGAGGGGCTGCTGAACAAGGCCGTCGCCCGCGGCCGCTCCACCGAGGCCAAGCGCGACGCCCTGCTCGCCCGGATCACCCCCACCGCCGAGGCCGCCGACCTGGCCGGCTGCGACGCGGTGATCGAGGCCGTCTTCGAGAACACCGAGCTCAAGCACAAGGTGTTCCAGGAGATCGAGGGCTTCGTCGCTCCCGACGCGCTGCTCTGCTCCAACACCTCCACCCTGCCGATCGGCCTGCTCGCGGAGGGCGTCCAGCGCACCGGCGACTTCATCGGCCTGCACTTCTTCTCGCCGGTCGACAAGATGCGGCTGGTCGAGATCATCCGTGGCCCGCAGACCGGGGACGAGGCGCTCGCCCGCGCCTTCGACCTGGTCCGGCAGATCGACAAGACCCCGATCGTGGTCAACGACTCCCGGGGCTTCTTCACCTCGCGGGTGATCGGCCAGTTCCTCAACGAGGGCGTCGCCATGGTCGGCGAGGGCATCCACCCGTCCAGCATCGAGCAGGCCGCCGCCCAGGCCGGCTACCCCGCCAAGGTGCTCTCCCTGATGGACGAGCTGACCCTCACCCTGCCGCGCAAGATCCGCGACGAGTACCGGCGTTCGGTGGAGGCCGTCGGCGGCACCTGGACGCCGCACCCGGCGGACGCGGTGGTGGACCGGATGGTCGACGAGTTCGGCCGCCCGGGGCGTAGCGGCGGCGCGGGCTTCTACGAGTACGGCGAGGACGGCAAGCGCGGGCGGCTCTGGCCGGGGCTGCGGGAGCACTTCGCGCGTCCTGGCGGCGGTGCGGCCGACGGCGTTGACGATGTCGACCGGGTCGAGGTCCCGTTCGAGGACCTCAAGGAGCGGATGCTGTTCAGCGAGGCGCTGGACTCGGTGCGCTGCCTGGAGGAGGGCGTGCTGACCTCGGTCGCCGACGCCAACGTGGGCTCGATCCTGGGGATCGGCTTCCCGGCCTGGACGGGCGGCGTGTTCCAGTACATCAACGGCTACCAGGGCGGCCCGGCCGGCTTCGCGGCCCGCGCCCGCGAACTCGCCGCCGCGTACGGCGAGCGGTTCGCGCCCCCGGCGCTGCTGGAGCGGATCGCGGCGGAGGGGCGGACCTTCACGGACTGATCCGGTCCCCGGTTCAGGCGGATCCGCGTTCGGGTGAGGTCGTGTCCCGCACGGCCTCACCCGGGTCGCCGTCCAGCTTCTCCTTCGGGTCCCCGTTGGGATTCCGGTTCGGGACCTCGTCGGGCTACCCGTTCGGGTCCTCGTTGGGGTACCCGTTCGGATTCCCGCTGAGTTCCCCGCTGAGTTCCCCGGCGAGCTCCTCGCCCAGTTCCTCCCGCAGCGACCGCTGGAACGCCGTGACCAGCGCCTGCGCCACCATCGGCTGGATGTGGTCGGTCAGTGCCTTCATCCGGGCCAGGTCGTCCGGGGCCGGCTCGCTCTCCCGGTACGGCTTCCACACCGTCTCCCGGAACAGCCGCTGCAGCTCCCGGGCCGTCGCCCGGCTGTGCTCCAGCACCACGGCCCGCGCGGCCAGCAGCGTCTCCAGGGGGATCGGCACATCCAGGATCCGCACCCCCAGCGGCAGCAGACCCGGATCCACCCGGAACACCTCCGGATCCGCCGTCCGCTCCAGCGCGCCCATCGCGACCAGCCGTTCCACGTGCTGCTCGGACAGCCCCCGCCCGGCCCGTCGCTCCAGCTGTGCCCGGGTGACCTCCTCCGGGGTCTCCGGCGTCCAGGACGCCACCAGTGCCCGGTGGATCGCCAGATCCAGCGGCGTACTGTCCTCCGGCAGCCGCGCCAGGTACCGCTCGATCGCCGCCAGCGTCAGCCCCTGCCGCTGCAACTCCTCGATCAGCCCCAACCGGTCCAGGTGCGCCGCCCCGTACAACCCCACCCGCCGCGGCCCCAACTCCGGTGGCGGCAGCAACCCCTTCGTCCCGTAGAACCGCACCGTCCGCACCGTCACCCCGGCCCGCGCCGCCAACTCGTCCACCGTCAGCCGCACCTCCCCCACAACGGCGCCGTGCTCCCCCATCTGCTGCCTCCCGCGCTGGCACACTCCTGCTGTGACAGCAGCAGTGTGACAGTGGCCGCTCTGCGGGTCCACCGCTTGCCGGACTGCCGGACTGCCGGACTGCCTGGGTGTCGGACTACCGGACTGCCGGACTGCCTGGGTGTCGGACTACCGGGCTGTCGGGCTGTCGGACTGTCGCTGCGGGGAGGGGAGGAGGCTCGGCGGGTGCGGCACCCGAGGTCGAGCCGCGGGCGGCTCTGGGCCGGCGCGATGGCGGCCCGCTCTGCTGAGCTGACCGGTCGGGTTCCTTCGCTGCTGTCCCGTGCCGGTGCCGCGACCCCTTCGGGGCGAGCGCCACCGGCGTGCCGAGGCAGCTGCATCGGTGCCGGGGTGGCACGGCGACGCCCCCGCCGTCCGCCGGGACCGGGTTGCTGCGCCGGGTCCGATCGGTGGGGGCAGGGGCGTCGACGACGGTTCGCCCGGCGTCAGTGGGCGGCGGGGACGGCGGGTTCGGCCAGGGTGGCGTGGTGGCGGCGGGTGACTTCGGGGTGGGCTCGGGTGTAGCCCTTCCATTCGTTGAGGCCGAAGTCGGCGAAGAGGGGGTTCTCGGGGTCTTCGGTGGCGCCGGGGGCGTGGTGGGCGAGCGGGAAGTCGAGCGGTTCGATGTGGGCGTCGAGGCGGGGGTTGTAGAAGAAGGGCACGGAGAAGCGCTCGCGGGCGCCGGGCGGGCTGACCACACGGTGGTTGGTGGCCTTGAGGTAGCCGTCCGTGGCCACTTCCAGGAGTTCGCCGAGGTTGACGACGAAGGCGCCGTCGAGCGGGGGGACGTCCAGGAAGGTGCCGTCCGGGCGCTCGACCTGGAGGCCGCCGACGGTGTCCTGGAGCAGCAGCGTGATGAAGCCGTAGTCCTTGTGGGCGCCGACGCCCTGGCCGGCGCCGTTCGGGGCGGTGCCGGGGTAGCGGACCAACTTGAGGCGCAGGTGGGGGTGGCCCGCGAAGGCCTCGTCGTAGAAGTCGGGGCGGGCGCCGATCGCGGCGAGGAGTTCGTGCAGCAGTCGACGGGCGATGTCCCCGAGGTGGTCGATCCAGCCGAGGGCGGCGGTGCGCAGCCCGGGGAGGGCGGCCGGCCACTGGTTGGGGCCCTCCAGCCACCAATACGGGGGCTCGCCGGTGCCGGGGACGTGCGGGGGCAGCTCGGCGCCGATGTCCAGCTGGTCGCGCCAGTCCTGGCTGCCGCCGGTGCGCTCGTCGCCGGTGCGGGTGTAGCCCCGGTAGTGCGGGGAGTTGAGGTTGCTCACGGCGAGCCGGTCGGCCTCGGGGAGGGCGAAGAAGGCGCGCATGGCGCCGGCGAGCGCGGCCGTCTCCGCCGGGGTGACGCCGTGGCCGACGAGCTGGAAGAAGCCGACGCCGGTGGCTGCGGTGCGCAGCTCGTCGTGCAGGCGGCGGCGGTCCTCCGGGCTTCCGTCGGCGAGCGAGAGATCGATCACTGGGAGGGCGTCGGGGAGCGCCTCGGTGGAGCCGGTTCCGGGTATGGGCGTGTGCTGCTGCGTCATGTGTGACATCCGCTAGGTCTCGTCCCGGTCGGTCCCGGTGGTCGACCGGGAGCTGGCCGGAACTGCGCCTGGTGCGGCGGGTGCTCCGGGAGCCGGGAGGTGGTGGCGACCGCTCGGGGCCGCCGTTGAGGGTGAGGGCGCGAGGTTCAGCCGGAGCGTCGACAGGACATGCTCGTCACGCGGAGCAGGTCCACGTGGCGGCGGCGAACAAGGATGAGCACCTCACCAGCGTAGATGACCGCTTCCACGGCGGGCGAGCCCCCTGCAGCGGAGGGCCGCCCATCACTTGTCCGCGCCCCTTCAAAATTGTGGACCCTCAAAGCGGCGGTGTGGTGATCGGCGGCTCCCTTCCGGGGGTGTCGAGGGCTTTCAGGAGTCGTTGAGGTGGGCCAGGACGGCCAGGACGCGGCGGTTGTCGTCGTCGGAGGGCTGGAGGTCGAGCCGGACGAAGATCGACGCGGTGTGCTTGGCGACCGCCCGCTCGGTGATCACCAGCTGCTGGGCGATCGCCGCGTTGGAGCGGCCCTCGGCCATCAGCGCCAGCACCTGCCGCTCGCGCGGGGAGAGGGTGGAGACCGGGCCGGCCGAGGAGTTGTGGGTGAGCAGCCGGGTGATCACCTCCGGGTCCATCGCGGTACCGCCCTGGGCGACCCGCTGGACGGCGTCGATGAACTGGGCACCGTCCAGCACGCGGTCCTTGAGCAGGTAGCCGATTCCGCCGGTGCTGCCGGCCAGCAGCTCGCGGGCGTACAGCTGCTCCACGAACTGTGACAGCACCAGCACGGGCAGGCCCGGGTGTGCCTGACGGGCCGCCAGTGCCGCACGCAGCCCCTCGTCGGTGAAGCTGGGCGGCAGCCGCACGTCGACCACGGCGATGTCGGGCCGGTCGGCGGCCACCGCGGCGAGCAGTTGCTCGCCGTTCTCGACCGCCGCGGTGACCTTCATGCCGTTGGCCTCCAGCAGCCGGGTCAGCCCGTCCCGGAGGAGGAAGAGGTCTTCGGCGATGACAACGCGCACGGGATCTCCAGGTTCACGATGGTCGGACCACCGGACGGGCTGCTGATCGCGAGCACCCCGTCGAAGGCGGCCAGTCGGCGTTCGGTTCCGCTGAGGCCGGTTCCCCGGGACGGGTCGGCGCCGCCGCGCCCGTCATCGGTGACCGATATCCCCAGCAGCCCGTCACTGTGCCCTATCTCGATCCATACGTGTGAGGCCCCAGCGTGTTTGACCACATTTGCCAGCAGCTCGCTCACCGCGAAGTAGGCGGCCGACTCCACCGGGGCCGGGACCCGGCCGGGCAGACCGCCGGTCAAGGTGACCGGCAGCGGCAGGTCGAGTGCGGTCGCCTGCACCGCGTCGGCCAGGCCGCGGTCGGCCAGCACCGGCGGGTGGATGCCCCGGACCAGGTCCCGCAGCTCGCTCAGCGCCTTCACCGAGGACGTCCGCGCCTCGGCCAGCAGCGGCCCGAGGGCGTCCGGGTCGTGCTTCACCTGCTCGGCGACGGTCAGCAGCATGCCCAGCGCCACCAGCCGGGCCTGCGCCCCGTCGTGCAGGTCCCGCTCGATCCGGCGCAGCTCGGCCGCCCCGGCGTCGATGGTGTCCGCCCTGGTCCGGGCCAGGTGGCTGACCTGGCGGGCGAGTTCGGCCCGCCGGGACGGCCCGAGCAGTGCCCGCGCCGCCTTCTCGTGCATCCGCAGGATGGGCGGAGCGGCCCACAGGATGGCGAACGGGGCCATCCAGACGCCCATGCCGTAGACGATGATCAGCGGGAAGAACGGCCCGTTCCGGCCGAAGACCTCCAGGGCGATCGGCGTCAACACCACGATCGCGGCAGTGAACAGCACGGCGAAGCCGGTGAGGAGCGCCCAGGCGAGGTCCCGCCAGGTCGCCGGGTCGGTCAACCAGCCGCCGGACCGCAGCCGCCGCCAGGGGCCGGCCTCGCCGGCCGGGCACCGGTACGGCACCGGGACCGGCTGCCCGCTCCACCGCTCGACGACCCGCCGGCTCTCGGTGGCGGCCCAGCGCGCGCCGAACAGCCCGAGCGCCAGCAGCGAAGGAGCCGTCCAGAGCGAGACGGACCGGTCGCCGGGCGCGGCGCCGCCGTACAGGTGGGTCGCCGTCACCGCGAGCGCGCCCGGGGCGAACAGCGCGGCCCCGACCGCCCGGCCGCCGCCCCCGGTGGCCCAGCAGAGCGCCCAGAGGGCGACCGGCGCCATCGGCACGAGCAGGATCAGCGGCCCGCCAGGGGAGAACGGCCGGGACTCGTCCGGGCCGAACAGGGCAGCGGTCAGGAGGATCGGCCCGGCCAGCAGTGAGACCAGCCCCGTCACGGCCAAAGTCACCACGTACCAGGCGCGCACGCCGTCCACGCAGGCCCGGCCCACCCGCCGGACCGCCTTACCGATCGCTCCCGTCTTCATGACGAGCCCCCTCATCCGTTCCGGAGCCCCTGTGCAGAGGCCTCGAAGCCTGGGTCCCGAAGCCCCGCGGAGCCCCGGTTCCGATCTTTCGGTGGCTCAGTCTGCCCGGGCGTGGACGCCCGGCGCTCTAGGCCTGAACACCCAGTTCGGGGTGTATCTGGATACACCCCCGAGAGGCCGTTTAGACGGCTGTCCGCACCCCGCTGCCGATTCGTAGCGTCATGTCCCGTCAGCCGGCCCGGGTCTCCCGGTGCCGGACCCCGAACCGTGGAGGGCCCGTGAACGCGCCGATCATCCGGATCCGCGGCGTCAGCAAGACGTACGACCGATCCGACGCCGCCCGCCCCGCCCTGGCCGGGCTCGAACTGGAGGTACGGGCCGGCGAGGCGCTGGCCGTGCTCGGCCGCTCGGGCAGCGGCAAGTCCACCCTGCTGAACCTGATCGCCGGCCTTGACCGCCCGAGCGAGGGCGCCGTCGAGGTGGACGGCGTGGCCGTCCACCAGCTCGGTGAGGCCGCGCTGGCCGAGTACCGGCGGACGCGGATCGGCATGGTGTTCCAGTTCTTCAACCTGCTGGACGACCTGAACGTGGAGGACAACGTGCTGCTCCCGGCCCAGCTGGCCGGGATGCGGCGGGAGCGGGCCCGGGCCAGGGCCGGGGAGCTGCTGGAGCGGCTCGGGGTGGCCCGGCACGCCAAGGCCTTCCCCGGCAGGCTCTCCGGCGGCGAGCGCCAACGCGTCGCGGTGGCCCGGGCGCTGATGAACCACCCGCCGCTGCTGCTGGCCGACGAGCCGACCGGAGCGCTCGACACCACCTCGGCCGCCGACGTCCGCGACCTGCTGCGCGGGCTCAACGCGGAGGGCCAGACGATCCTGCTGGTCACCCATGACACCGCACTCGCCGAGGCCTGCGCCGATCGGACGATCGAACTGCTCGACGGCCGACTGGTCCGGGACACGGCGGCCGTCCCGGCTGCGGGGGTCGCCCGGTGAACGAGCGGAGCGAGCGAACCGAGGAAAGGCGCGGGAGGGCGAACGCCCCTGCCGGACGAAGCGAGGTGGCCGCATGAGCGCTCTGAGCAAGGTGGTGCGCGCCGGGGTCGGCCGCAAGCGCGTGCAGACCCTGGTCATGGTGCTGACCACGATGATGTCCGTGACGGCGTGCATCCTCGCGGTCGGGCTGCTGGTCGCCGCCCAGGGCCCGTACCAGCGCTCCTTCACCGACCAGCACGGCGCGCACCTCAACGTGCTGTACGACCGGACCAAAGCGAGCCCCGCCCAGCTCGCCGCAGCCGCCCACACGCCCGGCGTGACGGCTTCGGCGGGCCCCTACTCGGCGGTCACCGTGCAGCCGCGCTCCGCTCCGGGCACGCGGATCCCGCCGGCCGGCAGCCTGCTGCCGCCGATGACGCTGGTCGGCCGCGCCCAGGACGGCCCGATGGACGGCCTGCGGCTCACCATGGGCCACTGGGTCACCGGTCCCGGGGAAGTGGTGTTCCTGGACGGGCACTCCCCACTGGCCGTCGGCGACAGCATGCAGTTCCCGGACCTGCCGGGGCACCCGACGCTCAAGGTCGTCGGCCTGGCCTCCTCGGTCTCCTGGAGTGCGGACGGCTGGATCGCCCCGGAGCAGGTGGCCGGGCTGACCGCGCCCGGCACCACGCCCGCCGCCCAGTACCTCTACCGCTTCGCCCACGCCGACAGCGACGCCGAGGTGGAGGCCGACCACGCCGCGCTGGCCGCCGCGGTGCCGAACGGCGCGCTCACCAAGGCCACCTCCTACCGGCCCGCCCGGGAGGAGGCCAACCGGACGGCCTCGACCTTCGTCCCGTTCGTCACCGCCTTCGGAGTGCTCGGCCTGGCCATGTCGGTGCTGATCATCGGGGTCGTGGTCAGCGGCGCGGTGAGCGCCGCCACCCGGCGGATCGGCATCCTCAAGTCCCTGGGCTTCACCCCGGCCCAGGTGGCGCGCGCCTACGTCGGCCAGGCGCTGATCCCCGCCGGGGTCGGCACGGCGCTCGGCGTGTTCGGCGGCAACCTGCTCTCCGTTCCGGTCCTCGGGATGGCCCACAAGGCCCTGCGCGGCGGGTTGCTCGGCATCCCGCTCTGGGTGGACGTGGTGGTCGCGGTGGTCGCCCTGGGCGCCGTGACGGGCACCGCGCTGGTACCGGCGCTGCGGGCCGGGCGGCTGCGGACGGTGGAGGCGCTCGCGGTCGGCCGGACGGCGCCGGGTGCCAAGCGAGCGGCCGCCGCCGGCACGACGGAACGGGCCGGAGCGACGGGCCTGCTGCCCCGGGTGCAGAACCGGATCAGCCGGCTGCCGGTGCCGCGTGCGCTCAGCCTCGGGCTGGCGTCCCCGTTCAACCGGCCGGGCCGCTCGGCGACCACCGCCGCGGCGGTGGTGCTCGGCACGGTCGGGGTCACCCTCTGCGTCGGTCTGACGCTGTCGCTCGGCTCCCTCCAGGACGGCCTGACGGCCGACCGGGCGGGCAAGGTGCTGGTCCAGCCGCCGATCGAGGGCTCCGCCAAGCCCGTCGACCACGTGGACGAGGCGGCCGTGGTGAAGGCGATCGAGTCCCGCCCCGGCACCCGGGCCTGGTACAGCAGCGTGCCGACCCCGGTCACCGTGGCCGGGAACACCGGGCGCTCCCAGGTGGTCGCGTTCACCGGTGACGTCTCCTGGAGCGGCTTCCAGCTGGTTTCCGGCCGCTGGTTCCACGGCCCCGGCGAGCTCGTGGTCGGCGCCACCTTCCTGCGCGCCAACCAGGCGAAGATCGGTGACACCGTCACCCTCAGTGACCAGGGGCGCAGCACCCCGGCGAAGATCACCGGCGAGGTGGTGACCACCGAGGACCTGGTGTTCCTGGACCGGGCGGCGCTGACGCCGCTCGGCGGTGCGGTCCACAGCGAGGCGCTCTCCTTCCACATCGACCTCACCCCGGGGACCGACGCGAAGTCCTACGCCGACGGGCTGGACCAGGTCGTGGAGCAACAGGGCCTGAGCGCGGACCCCGGTGAGGAGCACATCAACATCGTGGTGCTGGCGATGAACACCCTGGCGGGCACGCTCACGCTGCTGCTCTCCGTGGTGGCAGGGCTCGGGGTGCTCAACACGGTGCTGCTGGACACCCGGGAGCGGGTGCACGACCTCGGAGTGCTCAAGGCGCTCGGGATGTCACCCCGGCAGACGGTCGGGATGGTGCTCACCTCGGTCTGCGGCAGCGGGTTGGTGGCTGGACTGATCGGGGTCCCGATCGGGATCCTGGTGCACCACCAGGTGATGCCGGCGATGGCCGGCGCCGCCGGGATCGGGGTGCCGGACGCGGACCTCGCCGTGTTCGCCCCATCGGTGGTGGGGCCGCTGATACTCGGCGGCCTGGTGCTGGCGCTGCTCGGCGCCCTCCTGCCTGCGACCTGGGCGGCCCGTACCCGGACGGTCACGGCGCTGCGGACGGAGTGACGAGGGACGGAGTGGCGAGGGACGGAGTGACGGCGGACGAAGTGACGGCGGGGGCGCGGGTGGTCGGGCCGGAAGGGTCGGGTCCGTCCCCGGTCCTGCCCGCGCCCACCCCGCCCGGCTCAGGAGAGCCGTGCCGCCGCGTACGCCTCCATGGCGGCGCGCTGGTAGGCGGCCAGGCCCGGAGCGATGGTCTCGTACGCGGTGCTCCACATCTCGTTCTCCGTGCAGGAGCGGGCGATCACGAGGTACTCCTCCACCGGGACGGCCCGGAGCCCGCTGAGCAGCTGGTACTCCTCGTCGATCATGTGCTGCGTGGGCTCGGCGTCGGCCGGGTGGCCGCCCGCCATCAGCTCCGCCAGGCGGACCATCCGCGCGGTCCGTTCGCGCTGGCCGGCCTCGACCTCCGCCGGGGTCATCGCGGCGGTCGCACGCCGGGCCGCCTCGGCGTGCTCGGGGAAGTCACGAAGGCTGACATCGACGTCGGCGGGCTGGATGCCCTCGAAGAGGTTCTCGGGTCGGTTGATGCTGGTCATGGGTGTGCCGTCCTTCCGGGAGCGTTCCAGGTCGGCGATCGTGCGTGAGACGGTGGTGGCCAGAACGTCGAGCCGGTCGCGCTCGGTGACCAGTCGGCGGTGGTGGCCCCCCAGGGCCTCCAGCTCGTCCACCTGGTCGCCCAGGATCCGGGCGATCTCGGACAGCCCCACGCCCAGTGCCCGCAGCACGAGGACCTGCTGCAGCTGGAGCAACTGCTGCTCCTCGTAGTAGCGGTGGCCGTTGGAGCCGATCCAGGCCGGAGGCAGCAGCCCGATCTCGTCGTAGTGCCGCAAGGTCCGGGCGGTCACCCCCGACATCCGGGCGACCTCCGCGATGGGTCAGGCCATGGTCGTCTCCTCTCCCACGTCTCTCGCGTCGCTTGGACCAGGGCCGGTTCCTCCGGCCCTGGTAACGACGGTAGAAGCTGCCGCTGCGGCAGCTTCAAGCCCTCGGAACCTTCACCCACAGCGCCGGGTCACCGGCCGTCACCGCGCCGGGCCACCGGCCGTCGCCCGCAGCGCCGCGACCAGTGCCCCGAGCACCGGCTGCCCCCAGGCGCCCTCCCGCACGGCGGCATGCAGTGCCCGTACCGGTTCCGGGCCGCGGACCCGCCGCACGGTGACGCCCGGATGCCGTTGTGCCAGGCCCAGTTCCGGGAGCAACGCCACCCCCAGCCCCGCCGCGACGAAGCCCTGCGCGGTCAGGTAGTCCGCGCCGTCCACCGCGAGTGCCGGACGGAACCCGGCCGCGTCGCAGGCCCCGTGCACGATCTCCCGGCAAGGGCCGGGCGGTTCGGCGCCCACCCAGGGCTCCTGTGCCAGCTCGGCCAGGTCCAGGACGCGCCGCGAGGCGAACCGGTGCCCCCGGGGCAGCACGGCGCGGTACGGATCGTCACGCAGGTGCACCAGTCGCAGGCCGACCGGGGCCTCCTCGGACCGGAACACCACTGCGAGGTCGGCCCGGCCGTCCCGCACCTCGGTGAGCGGGTCGGCCGGGTCGGTCACGCCGAGGTCGAGCCGAACACCCGGGTACTCCCGGCGGAAGGCGGCCACCGCCGGGGCCACCAGCGCGGCACCGGCCGTGGCGAAGTAACGGACGGTCAGGCTGCCGCTGCGCCCGGCCCGCAGGTCGGCCAGCGCCGCACCCGCCTCCGCGACCTGCCGGTCGATGGCCGCCGCGTGCCCGGCGAGCAGCAGTCCGGCGGCGGTCGGCCGCACGCCGCGCCCGATCCGCTCCAGCAGGGCCGTCCCGGTCTCCCGCTCCAGGGTCGCCACCTGCTGGCTGACGGCCGACGGGGTGTAGCCGAGTGCGGTGGCGGCGGCGCTCACCGAGCCGTGGTCGACCACGGCGCGCAGCATCTGCATCCGGCGGACATCGAGCGAGGCATTCATGCAGCACAGCTTAAAAGTCATGAAGAACTTTTCGCTTGTGCTACCGGATCCCATCACGCGACCGTCATCGGGCACCCGTGAACACACTGACCGACAAGGAGCCCGCCCGTGCTGCGGATGGCCGTCCTCGCCCTGCTCTGGGGCTCGGGTTTTCTCTGGATCCGACTCGCGCTGCACCACGGGCTCACCCCGGTGCAGATCACCGTGCTGCGGGCCGCCCTCGGCGCCGCCGTCCTGCTGCTGCTCGCCCGCTCCGCCCGGCAGCGCCTCCCGCGTGGCCGCACGCTCTGGCGGCGGCTCGCCGTGGCCGCCTTCCTCTGCAACGCCCTGCCGTTCCTGCTCACCGCCTACGGAGAACGCAGCGTCGGTTCCGGCCTGGCCGGGGTGCTGCACGCGACCACCCCGCTCTGGTCGCTGCTGATCGGCCTCGCCCTGGGCACCGAACGCGCCACCACCCCGCTGCGCCTCGGCGGCCTGCTGCTCGGCTTCGCGGGCGTCCTGCTGATCCTCGCCCCCTGGCGGGAGAGCGGCGGCATCGACGGCCCGGGGGCACTCGCCCTGCTCGGCGCGGCGGTCAGCTACGCGGTCGCCTTCGCCTACATGGCCCGCGCCTTCAGCGGAGCCGGAGCCGATACCCAAACCGGAGCCGAAACCCAAACCGGAGCCGAAACCAGAACCGAAACCAGAGCCGGAGATGAGGCCGGAACGGACACGGGTAGGGACACCGCCCCACTCGCCCTCTCCGCCGCCCAACTCTCCGCCGCCGCCGGGCTGAGCGCGCTCGCGCTCCCCACGGTCGGCCCGCTGAACCCGCTCTCCGGCGCCGACGTGCTCGGCCTCGTCGCCGTCACCGTCCTCGGCGTCGCCTGCACCGGGCTCACCTTCCACCTCAACTACCGCCTGATCGCCACCGAGGGCCCCACCGGCGCCGCCACCGTCGGCTACCTGCTGCCCGTCGTCTCCACCGCGCTCGGCGCCCTGGTCCTCGGCGAGGAGCTGACCGTACGGGCGGTCGCCGGGATGGCCGTGGTCCTCGCCGGGGTGTTCCTCGTGAAGCGCCAGCCGAAGCCGAAGCCAAGCTCGCCCCCGGAGCCGACCTCGATCCCGGAGCCGACCTCGAACCCGAGGCGTGAGCCGAAGTCTCACACCGCCGTTCCCGTGACCACTGACTGACTGGCCGACCGACTGGCTGACCGATCGACTGACCAACTGACCAACTGACCAACTGGCTGAACGGACCATGCACCCCGACTCCCTTTGGCGGATCCCCGACTTCCGCACCCTCTTCACCGCCACCGCCCTCGCCCAACTCGGCACCAACGTCGGCTACGTCGCCCTCCCGCTGATCGCCGTCACCGCGCTCGACGCGGGCCCCGGCGAGGCCGGCCTGCTCGCCACCCTGAGTACCCTCGCCTTCCTGCTGATCGGTCTGCCCGCCGGTGCCTGGGTCGACCGGATGCGCCACCGCCGGGTCCTGATCGCCGCCGACCTGGTGAAGGCGGCGCTCTACACCTCCGTCCCGCTCGCCTGGTGGCTCGGTGGGCTCACCCTCCAGCAGCTGTACGCGGTCGCGCTGCTCACCGGCGGTGCCACGGTGTTCTTCGACGTCGGCTCGCAGAGCGTGCTGCCCCGGCTGGTCGGCCGCACGCACCTGGTGGACGCCAACGCCGCCGTGGTCGGACTGATGGCGGTCGGCAATGTCGCCGGACGCGGCGCGGGCGGCGCGCTGGTCCAACTGCTCACTGCGCCGCTGGCGATCGCCGTCACCGCGCTCAGCCACCTCGGCTCCGCCCTCCGGCTGACCGCGCTGCGCCGCACCCCCGTTCCGGCCCCCACACCAACTGCCCCCACGCCCACTGCCCCCACACCGCCGACCGGAGCCCCCGCCACCGGCCTCCGCGCGCAGATCGCCGAGGGCCTGCGGCACGTCCTCGGCAACCGGGAACTGCGCGCGCTCGCCGTCACCGCCGCCCTCAACAACCTCGGCTCCCAGCTGGTCAACACCCTCCTGCCGGTGCTCTTCGTACGGGAACTGCGTCTCCCGGCCGGGGCGTTGGGCCTGTTCTGGGCGGTCGGCGGGGTCGGCATCCTGCTCGGCTCGCGCTGCGCCCGCCCGATCGCCGCCCGGTTCGGCGACGGCCGGACGCTCGCCCTGGCGGGCCTGTGCCTCGCGCCCGCCGGACTGCTGGTGCCGCTGATCGGCGGCGGACCGTGGCTGTTCCTGGCGGGGGCGGGCTGGCTGCTGGCCTCGCTCAAGACCGGGATGGACAACGTGCTCGGGGTGAGCCTGCGCCAGCGGATGACCCCGGACGCGCTGCTCGGCCGGATGAACGCGACCTTCCGCTTCCTGCTCACCGGTGCGCTGGCGATCGGCTCCGCGCTCTCCGGGCTGCTCGGCGAAGTCCTCGGCCTGCGGACCACGCTCTGGCTCGGTGGGGCCGTCCTCGCGACGGCCTTCCTGCCTGTCTACCTGTCCCCGCTGCGCACCCGCCGTCCGACCCCGGCGCCTGCGCCTGGGCGAGCGACTGCACCCGTGCTCGTGCCAGCGCCCGCGCCAGCGCCCGTACCCGTGCCCGTACCCGTGCCCGTGCCCCTACCGGTACCGGGGCGCGCGGCTACCAGCGCGGAGCGCCGTGTCCCGGCTGCCAGTCCAGCCCCGGGTTCGGGCGCGGCCGAAGGGTGCGCACCAGTGAGCTGACCGACCAGACGACCACGGTCAGCAGCCCGTAGAACAGCAGCAGTGCCCAGAACGGGGTGGTGGACAGGCTCTGGTCCTCGAACCGGCACCACGCGTCCGGCGGCAGCCAGGACGCACCCGTCTCCAGCAGTCGTCCGCCGCCCCGCACCAGGCCGTGTTCGCAGCGCTCACCGTAATCCAGCGACCGGACGTACAGCAGGCCGTACAGCGCACCGGCGGAGGCAAGGGAGAGGGCGGCGCTGATGCCGAGGAGCATCGCCCGTCTTCGCCCGGCCGCCGTACGGATGTTCGTCACCGAGGCAGCGTACCGGCGGGGAGGGCCCCGGACCGGCCCGGACACCCGAGCGGACCGCAGGCCGGGGACCACCGCAGCGGTCCCCGCCCCCGCTCAGCCCAGCAGCCCGCCCATGTGCCCGTCCTCCGCGAGCAGCCGCCAGGAGCGGCCCGGCGAGGCGAAGGCCTCCGGGTCGACGGCCTCCACCAGCCGGTCCACCACGGTGCTCAGCAGCGACTGCGGGTCGAACACCGCCCAGGTCTCCCGGCCCCGGCCGTAGTCCCAGCGCTCCCACTCGGCGCGCAGCCGCTCGTACGTCCACAGTGCGTAGAGCAGGGCGGACAGGTCGCGGTTCAGGTAGGCCTCGGGCTGGCCGTCGTCGTACCAGTCCGGCAGTTCGAGCCGGCCGGTGGCGCCGTCCAGGGCGATCGTGAGGTCGGTCGGCCAGTCCCCGAGCGCGAGGTAGTCCCGCTGGTACGGGCGTTCCTCCTCGCCGTCGAAGTACTCGGGGTACGCCTCCGCCATGGTGACCAGCGGCTCCTCGCAGACCCCGAACATCGCCCCGCCCAGCGGCAGCCCGACCTCGGTCAGCAGCCGCCGGGTCGGCTCGTGCACCAGGGTGGCGGGCAGCCCCTCCGGCCGGAAGCGGTGCACCAGGCCGGCCCCGCCGTCCTCGTCCGTCAGCGCCGCGAGCTCGGCCACCAGCTCCCCGCCGACCTCGTACGCGGGCCCGTCCGGTCCGCCCGGCAGGGCACCCCAGCCCAGCGCCCGGACCAGCAGCGCCGTTCCCCAGTGCGCCGGTGCGGCGCTCCGTTCGAACAGCACGGGGTCGATCTCCCGCATCCGCCGCTCGGCCTCCGCCATCACCTCGGCCACCACCGCCGGTCCGCGCCGTCCGTCCAGCGCCTCGGGCCGCCGGGCGGCCTCGCCCACCGCGTCCACCTCCCGCACCAGGGCGGCCAGCGCGGTCAGGTCGGAGGCCAGCGGATCGCGCCTCGGCCCGCCGTTGCCGAGGAACACCTCACCGGTGGTCCCGTCCAGCAGCACCAGGTTGCCGACCGCGGCGAACGGCGTGCAGTAGTCCGTCTCGCCGAGGACGAACAGCCGCTCCGCCCCATCAGGGAAGGCCTTCAGCGACCCGTCGTCGAGCACCCCGAAGTCCAGGAACGCCCCGGTCGTCGGCAGCCCCACCCGCACCAGGAACTCCCGGCTGCCCTCGTGCACCACCCCGCCCGGCACCCCGGCCACCCGCGCACACCCCACGTGCCCCACCCTTCACGGTTCTGCCCCCTGACCCACCAGACCCTAGCGGGCCCGCCCGACAGCGCCACGGGGTTTCCCGGGTCGGGGCGGGACCGTGACGTGTCGCCCGGCGCGGGCAGCGGCGCGTCCTGCGCCGGCGGCACCCCGTCGACGTTCCAGTGCCCCGGGCCCGGCAGATCCGCGTCGCAGAACACGCACACGTAGTGCTCCTCCCGCACGATTCCGCAGTGCCCGCACTCCGGGCAGCGCCGGAACACCACCGGGTGGGTGAATCCGCCCGGGTACGGCAGCCCGATCCGGTCGAGGGCCGCGGCGACGGCGGGCCAGGAGCGGACGTCCGGGCAGTAGCCGGTGGACAGGTTGCTGACCGTCTCCACCTCCCAAGCCCTCTGACCGCCGCCGCCCGAGCGACGGAACCCGACTTCCCCGGCGCCGAGCACCAACTCCCCGCCCGCGCACGCCACATGTTCACTGCGACGTGGAGCGAGCCGCAGCGCCCCGCCCAGGTCGACCACGAAGGTGAACGGCTCCGCGAGTTCCGCGGCCGTCCGCGCGTCCACCCAGGCGGCGAACTCACCTGCCGTCCGCACCCGTTGGCCACCAGAGCCGCCGCCCGTCACCAACTCCTGCAGCTCCGGCGGCCCCACGTACCGGTACGCCCGCGCGAAGCCCTCCTCGACCTCCGCCGCGACACCCCGCTCACCCAGCCGAGCCCGCCAGTACGCCATCTCGACGGCCGTTCCGATCAGCCCGAACTCTCTTGGATCAGCGAGCAGTTCACGAGACCGCCCGAGCGAAACCCCCGCCCCCTCCCGCAGCACCCGCAGCGCGGCCACCGGATCGCCGAGCGGTCCCGCGAGCCGCAGCCGGGCCGGGCCGTGAGCGATCAGCAACGCCTCGCGGACGTCCGCCGGCGCCCCCTCCGGGCCCACGTACTCGCACTGGGCGACGCCGCAGGACGGGCAGCGGCGTTCGGCGTCCCACCACAACTCCCGCCCACCGTGCAGGAACTGCCTGACGCTCCGGACGGCAGCGTCCCCGCAGTCCGCACACCGGACGGTCACCCTCGCGCCCTGCCCCGCCCACGTCATGCCGGCCCGCCGGCCTCCCGGGCGGCCTGCTCCACGCGGTCGCGGTGGGCCTGCCACCAGTCCTTGTCGCCCGGGGCAGTGTTGGCGCCGTCCGAACGCTGGCCGGTGGCGCCGTCGATGAGTTCACGGACCAGGTCGGCGTGGCCGACGTGCCGGTGGGTCTCGGCGATCATGTGGACGAGCACCCGGTGCAGGGTCTGCTTGTGGCGGTCGCCGAACGGCACCTGGCCGACCGCGTCCAGCGGCAGCGCCTCGATGGTGGCGTCCGAGTGTGCCCAGACCCGCCGGTAGCGCCCGATGATCTCCTCGGTGCTCTCGTCCGCCCGGGCCCACAGGTCGCCGTTGGGTTCGGCGGTGCCGACGATCCACAGCGGGGTCGGCTCGGGGAAGGGCCGCCCGAAGGTGTCGCCGAAGTACAGCGCCTCGGCCCCGGTGACGTGCTTGACCAGCCCCAGCAGGTTGGTCCCGGTGGGGGCGAGCGGGCGCCGGAGGTCGTACTCGGAGAGGCCGTCGAGTTTCCACAGCAGGGCGTCGCGGGCGTCCTGGATGTAGATCCGGAGATCGTTCTTGTCGTCTGTCTCGCTCATGGGATCAGTCTGTTGATCGCAGGGAGGCTGTCCATCGAATTCGCCTCCTGACGATGGATCGGGCCGTGTCATCATCGGGACCGCAGACCGAACCCCCACGACAGGAGATCGGGCATGACCGGCGACTGGACCTGGGACGAGACGCTGTTCGCCGGAACGGCCGCCCACTACGCGCGCGGCCGACTGCCCTACGCACCCGGCCTGGCGGAGGCCCTGACCGAGGCGCTGGGCCTGGACGGCACGGGTCGGCTGCTCGACGTGGGGTGCGGACCGGGGACGCTGGCACTGGGGCTGGCGCACCTGTTCGCCGAGGTCGTCGGGGTGGACCCGGACGACGGGATGATCGCCGAGGCGCGCCGGGCGGGCGTGGGGGAGCGCCGGGTCACCTGGGTGCGGGCCCGGGCCGAGGAACTGCCGCCGGGCCTCGGCGCCTTCACCGTGGCGACCTTCGGCCAGTCCTTCCACTGGATGGACCGCGACCTGGTGGCGGCGACCGTCCGGCGCCTCCTGCGTCCGGGCGGCGCGGTGGTGCACATCTCGGACCTGAAGGCCGAACCCCGCCCCACCGAGGGCCTGCCGCACCCGCCGGTCCCGTACACCGCGATCGCCGGACTGGTCCGGCAGTACCTCGGCCCGGTCCGCCGCGCCGGCCGGGGCCTGCTGCCGCAGGGCACGCCGGCCGGTGAGTCCGCCGTCCTCGCCCGGGCGGGCTTCACCGGGCCCCGGCGGCTGGTCGTCCCCGGCGGGCGGCCGCTGGAGCGCTCGGCGGACGACGTGGTCGCCGGGGTGTTCTCCCTCTCCTCCTCGACCCCGCACCTCTTCGGCCCCGACCGGGACGCCTTCGAGACGGACCTCCGCCGCCTCCTCGGGCCGGGCCCCTTCTCCGAACGCCAACCGAGCACCGAGGCCGTCATCTGGCGCACCGAAACCGGGCGCTGACCACCGGGCGCTGACCACTGGGCTCCGGTCACCGGGCGCTGACCCCGGAGGGCGCGCAGGAAGCCCTCGGTCCTCCCGGGCCACCTGGCCGGCTCAGCCCGTTCGGGCCGAACAGCGTGTGCGGGCTGCCCGGCAGTGGTGTGATCACCTGCCCCCGTTCGTGTCGCCCAGCCCGGTACCCGCAGCCGCTGTCGCGGGGGGAGCGGGCCCGGCGGCAGCCCGTCAGTGGCCTGTAGTGGCCCGTCAGCGGCCGGACGGCCTGCCGAGACCGGCACGGAGAGTGACGGGTGGGGTGGAGGGCGCGGACTTGAATCTTTGCGAACAGATGTTCGATCCTGGGGCTGTGCCCGTTTTCGAATCTGTTTTCGAATCTGCCGCCGAGCAGCCCGACCGCCCCACGCTCCGGCCGGTGGCGCTCCCGGCTGCCCTGGCGGGGCAGCAGGGAGCGCCGGGGGAGCCGGGGGAGCCGGGGGAGGCAAGGGCGAAACCGGTGACACTCCGGCCGGTGGCGTCGGCCGTCGCCCCCGAGGGCGGGCAGGCGGCGGTGCGTGGGCTGGTGCCGGTGGTGCCCGCGTTGCGGGAGGTGCTGCCGGACGGCGGGCTGCGGCGGGGGACGGCGGTGTCGGTGGCGGGCGGGGACGCCGGGCTGCTGCTGGCGCTGGCCGCCGGGGTGCGGGAGACCGAGGGCGGCTGGGCGGCGGCGGTCGGGCTGCCGGACCTGGGGCTGGCCGCCGCCGAGGGGTACGGGCTGGACCTGCGCCGACTGCTGGTCGCGGACGACCCGGGGGCGCACTGGCCCGAGGTGGTGTCGGTGCTGGCCGGCGCGGTGGAACTGATCATGCTGCGCCCGGACGGCCCGGTGCCGCCGAAGCTGGCCGCCCGGCTGGCCGCGGTGCTGCGGCGCAGCGGCTGCGTGCTGCTGGTGGCCGGGCCGTGGCCGGGGGCGGTGCTGCGGCTGGGTGTGCGGTCCGGGCGCTGGTTCGGGCTGGGTGACGGCTACGGGCAGCTCGCCGGGCGGCAGGTGGAGGTGGTGGCGGAGGGCCGAGGTTCGGCGGTGCGCGGCCGGTCGGCCCGGCTCTGGCTGCCGGACGAGCACGGCGCGGTGCGCCCGGTCCGGGAGCAGCCCGTCCAGGCGGAGCGCCCACAGGCAGTGGCGGCGGTGGTGTGACGTGCCGACGATGTCCGACAGTGACCGAACCCCCCGGGTGCTGGTGGTCTGGTGCCCGGACTGGCCGGTGGTGGCCGTCACCGGCGACGCCCCGGTGGCGGTGACCGAGGGCGGGCGGATCCTCGCCTGCTCGTCGGGCGCCCGGGCGGCCGGGGTGCGGCAGGGGCAGCGCCTCAAGCTGGCCCAGCGGCTCTGCCCGGAGCTGGAGCTGCGCGACCGCGACCCGGAGGCGGAGACCCGCCGCTTCGAGCCGGTGGTCGCGGCGGTGGAGGCGTTCACGCCCCGGGTGGAGGTGATCCGCCCGGGTCTGTGCGCCATTCCGGTGAAGGGGCCGGGCCGCTACTTCGGCGGCGAGGAGGCGTTGGCGGCCAAGGTCGGTGCGGCGGTGGCGGAGGCGCTCGGCCGGCCGCCCGTCCCGGACGCCGTCCCCGGCGCGGTGGCGGTCCCCGAGGCGACCGCCGAGTCCTCCACGGAGCCGGCAAAGCCAACAGGACCGACTGAACCAGCGGGATCGACAGAACCGACAGAACCGACAGAACCGGCAGGACCAACAGGACCAACAGGACCAACAGGACCAACAGGACCAACAGGACCGACAGAACCGCAGACCGTCCCCCCAGCCCGGATCGGCGTCGCCGACGGCCTGTTCGCCGCCGTGCTCGCCGCCCGCGCCGGGGTGCTGGTGCCCGCCGGTCGCACGGCGGAGTTCCTCGCCCCGTACCCGGTGGGCGCGCTGGGCGACGAGGCGTTGGCCGAGCTGCTCGGGCGGCTGGGCCTGCCCACCGTCGGGGCCTTCGCCGCGCTGCCCGCGGAGGCGGTCGCGGACCGTTTCGGCCCGGCCGGAACGGTCGCGCACCGGCTGGCCCGCGGCCTGCAGCCGCGCCCGCTGGTGCCGCGCGACGAGGAGCCGGACCTTTCCGTCGAACAGCGCTTCGACCCGCCGGAGCCGCTCGCCGAACCGCTGGTGTTCGTCGCCCGCACGCTGGCCGAGCGGCTGCACCAGCGGCTGGCCGGGGCCGGGCTGACCTGCCGCCGGGTGGCTGTCGAGGTGGCCTGCGCGGACGGCCGGACGGCCTCGCGGCTGTGGCGGCACGAGGGCCGGCTGTCGGCGACGGCGCTGGCCGAGCGGGTCCGCTGGCAGCTCCAGGCCTGGCAGAGCGCGGGCGCCTTCGAGGAGGGCCGAACAGGCGGCCACCCCGGCGGCCGCGCAGGCGGCCAGGCGGGCAGCGGCCAGGAGGGCTTCACCCTGCTCCGCCTGGCCCCCGACGGCCTCTCCCCGGACCAGGGCCGCCAGCTCGCCCTGTGGGGCCAGGCCGTCGCGGACGACCGGGTGGAGCGCGCGGTGGCCCGGGTGCAGGCGGTGCTCGGGCACGCCGGGCTGCGCCGGATCGAGCCGGCCGGCGGGCGCGGCCCGGGTGAGCAGCAGGTCAAGGTGCCGTGGGGTGAGCCGTACGAGGCGGCGGCCCCGGCCGACGCGCCCTGGCCGGGACGGCTGGCGGACCTCTGGCCGGCCGTGGTGCTGCGCGAGCCGGCGCCGGTGCGGGTGCTGGACGAGGCCGGGCAGCCGGTCACGGTGGACGGCCGGGCGGGGGTGTCGGCCCGGCCGGCCCTGGTCGTGGTCCGGGGCCGGGAGGAGCGGGTGGCGGGCTGGACCGGGCCCTGGCCGGCGGTCGAGTACTGGTGGGACCAGTCGCTCGCCCGCCGCCGGGCACGGTTCCAGATGGTGGTGGACGGCGGCCGGGCGCTGCTGCTCACCGTGGAGGGGGGTGCGTGGTACCTGGAGGCCGGCTACGACTAGCGGCCCCGGAACCCGGGAGCAGGGGGGAGCAGGACGAGCACGAGAACGACGAAGGCAACCCCCGATGGGCTTCACCAGCCACCCCACCCTCCCCTGGAGCGAGCTGCACCGACGGCTGACCGGCGCTGCGCCGGACCGTACGGTCGTTCCGCTGCGCCGCCCCGCCGGGGAACGCCCCGCCGAGGAACTCCCCGCCGTAAGGACCGGCAGCGACGAACCCTGGGCCGAACTGCACGTCCACTCCGCCTTCAGCTTCCTGGACGGTGCCAGCGACCCGGAGGACCTGGTCGCCGAGGCGGCCTGGCTGGGTGTGGAGACCCTCGCGATCACCGACCACGACGGCCTGTACGGCGCCGTCCGGCTCGCCGAGGCGGCCCGGGGGACGGGCGTGGCCACCGTGTTCGGCGCCGAGCTGACCATCCGCCACGAATCCGCCGGCACCGAACACCTGTTGGTCCTCGCCCGCGACCCGGCCGGCTACCGCCGCCTCTCCGCCGCGATCGCCGCCGCCCAGCTGGCCGGCGGCGCCAAGGGCCGCCCGGTGTACGACCTCGCGACGCTGGCCGGGGCGCACGACGGCCACTGGGCGGTGCTCACCGGCTGCCGCCTCGGCCGGGTCCCCGCCGCGCTCAACGGAGCCGCGCTCAACGGAATCGCGCCCAACGGAACCGCACTCAACGGAGCCGCACTCAACAGAATGCAGCGCCCAGAACACCAACTCCACACCCTCACCGAGGCGTTCGGCCGGGAGAACGTCCACGTCGAGCTGATCGACCAGTGGCTGCCCGGCGACGACCGGCGCAACGACGCCCTCGCCGCGCTCGCCGCCGAGGCACGGCTGCCCGTCGTCGCCTCCACCAACGCCCACCACGCCGGCCCCGCCCAGGGCCGTCTGGCGCAGAGCCTGGCCGCGCTGCACGAGCGCCGCACCCTGCAGGAGGCGGCCGGCTGGACCCGGGCGGCCGGCACCGCGCACCTGCGCTCGGGCCGGGAGATGGCCGCCCGGCTGGCCCGCTTCCCCGGGGTGCAGCGGGCCACCGTCGAACTCGGCCGGGCCTGCGCCTTCGACTTCGCCAAGCTGGACCCGGAACTGCCCGGCTACCCCGTCCCCGAGGGCGAGACCGAGATCAGCCACCTGCGCGCCCTGATCGCGGCCGGCGGCCCGGCCCGCTTCGGCCCCGGCAACGCCGCCGCCCGCCGCCAGCTCGCCAGGGAACTGGACGTGATCGAGGACCTCGACCTGGCCGGCTACTTCCTGATCGTGCACGACATCGTGGACTTCTGCCGCCGCGAGGACATCTGGTGCCAGGGCCGTGGCTCGGCGGCCAACTCGGCGGTCTGCTTCGCCCTCGGGATCACCGCCGTCGACCCGGTCCACTACAAGCTGCTGTTCGAACGCTTCCTCTCCACCGCCCGGGACGGGCCGCCCGACATCGACCTGGACATCGAGAACCGCCGCCGCGAGGAGGTCATCCAGTACGTCTACCGCCGCTACGGCCGCGAGCACGCCGCCCAGGTCGCCAACGTGATCACCTACCGGCCCCGGCTGGCGATCCGCGACGCCGCCCGGGTGCTCGGCTACCCGCAGGGGCAGGTGGACGCCTTCAGCCGGCAGACAGACTTCCGCTCCGCCCCCGGCGCGGACGCCGTCATCCCCGCCGACGTGCTCTCGCTCGCCACCCAGCTCCACGGCCTGCCGAGGCACCTGGGTATCCACTCGGGCGGCATGGTGCTCACCAAGGAGCCGATCGGCGAGATCTGCCCGACCGAGTGGGCCCGGCTGCCCGGGCGTTCCGTCCTGCAGTGGGACAAGGAGTCCACCGCCGGCGCCGGGCTGGTGAAGATCGACCTGCTCGGCCTCGGCATGCTCGCCGCACTGCACGACGCCTGCGACCTGGTCGCCGAACACCACGGCCTGCGCTACGACCTGGCCACCATCCCGGACGACGACAAGGGCGTGTACGCGATGCTGCGCCGCGCCGACACGGTGGGCGTGTTCCAGGTCGAGTCCCGGGCGCAGATGGCCACCCTGCCCCGGCTCAAGCCGGACCACTTCTACGACCTGGTGGTCGAGGTCGCGCTGATCCGCCCCGGCCCGATCCAGGGCGGCTCCGTCCACCCGTACCTGCGTCGCCGCGCCGGGGTGGAGCCGCCCGGCTGCCCGCACCCGCTGATGGAGAACGCCCTCGGCAAGACCCTCGGGGTGCCGCTGTTCCAGGAGCAGATGATGCAACTCGCCATCGACTGCGCCGGGTTCACCCCGTCCGAGGCCGACCGGCTGCGCCAGGCGATGGGCGCCAAGCGCTCGCACGAGCGGGTCGCCCGGCTGCGCGAGCGGCTGCTCGGCGGAATGGCCGAGCGCGGCATCCCGCCCGAGGTGGCCGAGGACGTCTACGGCAAGATCGAGGCCTTCTCCAGCTACGGCTTCCCGGAGAGCCACGCGATCAGCTTCGCCTACCTGGTGTACGCCAGCGCCTGGCTCAAGTACCACTTCCCGGCGGCCTTCACCTGCGCCCTGCTGGCCAACCAGCCGATGGGCTTCTACTCGCCGCTCAGCCTGGTCACGGACGTCCGGCGGCACGGCGTGCGGGTGCGCGGGGTGGACGTCAACGCCAGCGGGCCGCGCCCCACCCTGGAACCGTACCGGGGTCCGACGCCCAAGCCGCCGCTGACCGCCGGCCGCCCGCAGCCGGCGATCCGGCTCGGCCTGGAGACGGTGCGCGGCATCGGCACCCCGCAGGCCGAGGCGATCGCGGCCGGGCAGCCGTACGCGGACCTGGAGGACTTCGCCCGCCGCACCGGCCTGCCCGCGCCCGTCCTGGAGGCGCTGGCGACGGCCGGGGCCTTCGCCTGCTTCGGATTGACGAGACGTCAGGCACTGTGGGCGGCAGGGGCGTTCGCCGGAATCTCGGCCGATCTTCTCCCCGGCACCACGCCCGGCACCGAGGCGCCGGAGTTGCCCGAGCTGAGCCCGGTCGAGGCGACCATCGCCGACCTGTGGGCCACCGGCACCTCCGCCACCAGCCACCCGCTCCAGCACCTGCGCGCCCACCTGGAACGCGGCGGCGCGCTCTGTGCCGCCCAACTCCCGGACGTGCCACCGGGAACGGCGGTGGTGGTCGGCGGCCTGGTCACCCACCGGCAGCGGCCGCCGACGGCCGGCGGGGTGCTCTTCCTCAGCCTGGAGGACGAGACCGGCCTGATCAACGTGGTCTGCAACCGCCCGGTCTGGGAGTCCCAGCGCCGTACCGCCCTGGACCGGGCCGGCCTGCTGGTGCACGGCCACATCGAGCGCGACCGGGGCGCCACCAACCTGATCGCCACCCGGCTCACCCCGCTCCGGATCGGCCTCTGAGCGCGTTCGTCAGTGCGGATAGCCGATCTCCGCGAGGTCCTCGGCCAGCTCCTCCAGCTCCGTGGCCGGGTTGAGCGCCGCCACCACGGCCGCCGTGAGCGGGCGCAGCGCCAGGACGTGCCCGATCGCGGCGAGGTCCAGCTCCTGCTCCGGCTCGAAGTAGTCCTCGGCCCAGGCTCGGTAGGCCTCGGCCGAGCCGTCCAGCAGTAGCTCGATGAGATCTCCGCCGCCCGGCGAGGCGGCGGCGCCCTGCCAGGCCTGGTCCCCGGGTGCCCGCCAGAGGCAGGCGGTGACGGTCGGGCCGTCCACGTCCCCGAAGGCGGGTTCCTCGGTGAACCTGCGGAACGCCGACGGGACGGCGTCCAGCAACTCCGGGGCGTTGGGCGCCTCGTGGTCGAAGCCCCGCCCGTAGACGCCGGCGGGGGAGAAGACGACGAACCAGTCGTCCCCTTCCCCGTTGCGCACCCAGCTCAGTTCCTCGCCGGGCGCCCAGGCGGCGGTGAAGGTGTGGTACCGCGACTCCCAGTCGTCCGGGCTGAGGATCGCGTCCAGCGTGGCGAGGGCGCGGCAGCGGTCACGCAGGTCGGGGACGGCGGGCAGGCGGCTGAGCAGGTCGTTCATGACCGCCATTGAACCCTGGGGGTCCGACAGCCCCTACGCCTGGGGCTGCCGCCCCTTGCCGGGTGGTCCGGCGAAGGCCTGGGCGATCGGGAGCCAGGCGGCGGCGACCGGGCCGGTGGCGGTGAGGGCGAGGTCGTCCCGGTGGCGGCGCTGGGTCACCAGCAGGCAGAGGTCCAGGGCCGGGCCGGTCACCACGTCCGGCGCGTCGGCCGGGCCGAGGGCCCACAACCCGCCGTCGGGGGCGGTCAGTTCGAGCCGCACCGGGTGCTCCGGCGCGGGCAGCCCGTGCGCGGCGAAGGCGAAGCCCAGGGTGCGTAGCCCCAGGTGGGCGATGTGTCGCAGCCGGGCGCTGGGTTCCCGGGTCGCGCCGAGCGCGTCCGCGACGTCCTGGCCGTGCGCCCAGGTCTCCATCAGCCGGGCGGTCGCCATCGAGGCGGGCTTCATCGGCGGGCCGAACCAGGGCAGCCGGGCGTCGGCCGGGGCGGCGGCCAGCGCGGCCGGCACCTCCTCCCGCCCGGCCCGCCAGCGGGCGAGCAGCTCCGCGGGCTCGGCGGCCGCGCCCTCCCGCGCCCCTTCCTCGACCGGGTCGGCCCCGGAGGCCAGCAGCTCGGTGAAGCGGCCGCCGAGCGATGCGGTGAAGCCCTCCGGATCGCGTGCGGCCAGCGCCGTCCAGTCGTCGGTCCACGCCAGGTGGGCGATCTGGTGGGCGACCGTCCACCCCTCGGCGGGGGTCGGCCGGGCCCAGTCCCCGGCCGCGAGGTCGGCGACCAGGGCGTCCAGGACGGCGCTCTCGGCCCGCAGGTCCGCCAGCAGCCCGCCCAGGACGTCGCCGGGGGTGTTCGGGTCGGTCATCGGCTTCCCCTCCCGAGGAGTTCCGTCAAGGCAGTTGCTACCCGCCGGTAGCACACGGCCGCACCCTACGCCGAGCCGGCCGCGGGCGTCCGCCACTCCACGAAACACGCATGTCAGGACTCTCGCCACCGGCCCCACCGCGTGTGACAATTCCGCGATGACCAGGGCCGCGGACCCCCACCTTGCGCAACCCGTCGACGGCGCCGGCCAAGCCGATGACGCCGTGCGACCCGACGATGCCGTGCGCCCCGACGACCCCGAACTCGCCGCGCGCGCCGCCGAGCTGGTCCGGGACGCCGTGCTCGGCGACCTCGCCCGCCGAGTGGTGGCCGAGTGCGGCGCCGACGTCGGCCTGGTCGGCGTGCCCGAGCCGCTGCCCGGGAGCCGCCCCGGCAGCGAGGGCATGGTGCTGCGCCACTGGGCCGGCACCCGGGCGGACCTGCTGCACGATGTGCCCGTCCCGGCCGGACTCGGTCTCGGCGGTCGGGCGCTCGCCGAGCGTGCGCCCACCTGGGTGCCCGACTACCGTGCGGCGACGACCATTTCGCACCACTACGACGCGGCCGTGGCCGCCGAGGACCTGTACGCGATGCTCACCGTCCCGCTGATGGACGGCGGCACCGTGCACGGCGTGGTGTACGCCTCGCTGCGCACCGTCGTCCCGTTCGGGGACGTCCGGATCGCCGCGGTCGGCAAGCTGGCGGCGGCCGCGACCCTGGCCCTCGCCGGAGCGGCGGCCTGGAACCGGACGATGCCCCGACCGGACGCCCCGGTAAGGCCGTTGACCCCGCGCGAGCACGAGGTGCTGCGCTGGGCGGCGACCGGCCGGACCAATCCGGAGATCGCCGCCCGACTGGGTCTGACCCGCAACACCGTGACCGGCTACCTCAAAGCCGCGATGCACAAGCTCGGCGTCCGCAACCGGACCGAACTCGCCCTCGCGGCCCGGGAGTCCGGCCTCCTCGGCTGAGCCCCCACCTCAGTTGACCTGACGCTCCCGCCCCGTCCAGTACGGCTCGCGCAGCCGGAACTTCTGCAGCTTCCCGGTGGCGGTGCGCGGCAGCGCGTCCCGGAGCTCCACCGAGGTGGGCGACTTGTAGCCGGCCAGCCGCTGCTTGCAGTGCGCGATCAACTCCGCTTCGGTGACGGACCCGTGGCCCTCCCGGAGCACCACCAGCGCCTTGACCGTCTCGCCCCACTTCTCGTGCGGCACCCCGATCACCGCGGCCTCGGCGACCGCCGGGTGGCTGTACAGGCAGTCCTCCACCTCGATCGAGGAGACGTTCTCCCCGCCGCTGATGATGACGTCCTTCTTCCGGTCGGAGATGGTCAGTTGGCCGTCGGTGAGGGTGCCGCCGTCGCCGGTGTGGAACCAGCCGTCCCGCAGCGCCTCGGCCGAGGCCTCGGGCTGCCGCCAGTAGCCGTCCAGCACGGTGTTGGAGCGCACCAGCACCTCGCCGGAGGGGCCCACCCGCAGCTGGGTGCCGAGCGACGGGGCGCCGGCCTGCACCAGCTTCTCGGCCCGCTCGGCGGCCGGCAGGGCGTCCCACTCGGCGCGCGAGCGGTTGACCGTGACGATCGGGGAGGTCTCGGTCAGGCCGTAGAGCTGCATGAACTCCCAGCCCAGCTGCTCCTCGACCTGCTGCACCACCGAGGTCGGCGGCGGCGCACCGGCCACGATCATCCGCACCCGGTCCCGGCCGGGCACCGGGCCGTCCCAGTCGGCGGCCGCGTCCAGCACCATCTGCACCACGGCGGGCGCGCCGGACAGGAAGGTCACTCCGTGCCGCTCGACCCGGCGCAGGATCTCCGCGCCGTCCACCTTGCGCAGCACGATGTGCCGGGCACCGAGCCCGGTGAGCGAGAACGGCAGGCCCCAGCCGTTGGCGTGGAACATCGGCAGGGTGTGCAGGTACACGTCCCGGTCGTTCGCGCCGTAGTGCAGGCCCATCAGCGTCGCGTTCAGCCAGATGTTGCGGTGGGTGAGCTGAACGCCCTTGGGGCGGGCGGTGGTTCCACTGGTGTAGTTGATGGTGGCGGTGTCGTTCTCGGACACCGCGTACCGGCGGGGCGCCTTGTCGAAGTCGTAGAGCACGGCGTCGCTGTCCGCGCCGAGCACGAACTTGTGCTTGGCCACCACCCCGTCCAGCGCGTCGGCGAGTTCGGGGTCGACCAGCAGCACGGAGGCGCCGCTCTGCTCGACGATGTACGCGACCTCCTCGGCCTTCAGCCGGAAGTTCACCGGCACCAGTACCCGGCCGTGCCCGCTCACCCCGAAGAAGGCGGTCAGCAGCCGGGCCGAGTTGTGCGAGACGATCGCGACCCGCTCGCCCGGCCCGACGCCGAGCCGGTCCAGCCCGGCCGCCTGGGCCCGGGCGAGCTCGGCGATCCGGCGGTAGCTCAGTTCGCCCCAGGATTCGGCCGGTTGCACGGGTTCGTCGACGATGCCGACCCGGTCGCCGTAGACCAGCTCGGCCCGGTCGAGGAAGTCCATCACGGAGAGTGGAATCTGCATGCGCCCACTGTCCTATCCCGCGCGCCCCCTGCACACCCCCGATCGGGGGTGTCACCCGTCCGTAGGACTCCCGGCGGCCGCCAGCGCCGCCACCAGCCGGTCCCGCGCCTCGGTCTGGGCGGCGATCCGGCGCTCCAGCACCGCCAGCCGCTCCTGGACGATCCGCAGCACCCGCTCGGACGGCGGGTGCGCGAGCACGTCCCCGTCCAGGCAGCCCAGCAGCGGCCGGAGGTCCGCCAGGGTGAGCCCGGCGCCCACCAGCGCGCGGATGTTGCGCACCCGCACGACCGTGGACTCCCCGTACTCCCGGTAGCCGTTGGCGGCGCGCTCGGAGTCGATCAGCCCGGCCTGCTCGTAGTGCCGCAGCGCCCGGGCGGTACTGCCCGCCCGCCGCGCCAGTTCACCGATCCGCACCCGTACCCCGCCCGCCCCACTGCCTAGCCCACCAGGGCACCCCCGTCGACCGACAACACTACGCCGGTCACGAAGGAGGCCTGCGGTGCGGCGAGTCGGGTGATCGCCCAGGCCACCTCCGCCGGTCGGCCGATCCGGCCCAGCGGGGTGTGCTCGATCTGCCACTTGCGGATCGCCGCGAGCTGCTCGGGGCCGTACCCGGAGTGGTCGCCGATCGGGGTGTCGATCGCCCCGGGCGCCACCGCCACCACGCGGACGCCGCGCGGGGCCAGTTCGACCGCCCAGCTGCGGGTGACGGTCTCCAGTGCGGCCTTGCTCGCCGCGTACACCGAGTTGGTCGGCCAGCCGCGCTGTCCGACGGCGGTGCTGACGTTGACCACCACGCCCCGGCTCTCGGTCAGCGCCGGGAGAGCGGCCTGCCCGAGCAGCACCGGGGCGACCAGGTTGACGGCCAGCAACGCCTCGATACCCGCCGCGTGGTAGCTGCCCAGGCCCTGCCCGCTCGGTACGATCCCGGCGTTGTTGACCAGCACGTCCAGCCGCCCGTGCGTCTCCAGCGCCGCCCCGACGATCGCCTCCGGCGCTTCCGGCCCCGTGACGTCCGCGACCAGCGGCTCGATCAGGCCCGGGTAGGCGGTCGCCGTCTCCGCCAGCGGCCCGGGCCGGCGCCCGACCGCCAGTACCCGCGCCCCCTCGGCCGCGAAGGCCCGCGCCGTCTCCCGCCCGATCCCCGTCCCGGCGCCGGTGACCACCACGACCCGCTGCTCCACCGTGTTCTCGTTGCTCATGCGGACAACCCTCCGACCCTGCCGCCGGCGTCAGGGTCAAGCCGGGCTTGTCGGAGTCGCGAACGACGGGTCCGGAACCGCGGTGGAGCCGCCGACCGTCCGTCAGGAAGATCGCAACGCACGGTTCCGAACCCAGGGGGAAACCACCCATGAGCGACCAGCGGCCCGACGCCCTCCACCGGGAGGGCCTCCGATGACCCTCGCCGTGACCACCTACCCGACGGCCGACGGCCTGCTGCTGCGCCCCTTCGAGGACACCGATGCCCCGGCTCTGATCGAGGCCTACCGGGACGAGACACTGCGCCGCTTCACCCGCACCCCGGTGGCCGACGCCGAGCAGGCCGCGCACTGGCTGGGCCTGCAGTACGAGGGCTGGGCGGCCGGCACCCGGTACAGCTTCGCCGTCCTCGAAGCCGGCGAACTGGTCGCCAACGTCGCGCTCAAGCGCGGCGCCCCGGGCGGGGAGTCGGCCGAGGTGGGCTACTGGACGGCGGCCCCGGCGCGCGGCCGGGGCGTGGCCCCGCGCGCGGTGGAGGCCCTCACCGCCTGGGCCTTCGACACCTTCGCCGGCGACGGCCTGCTCCGGATCGACCTGCTGCACGAGGGCGACAACGACGCCTCCTGCCGGGTCGCGGAGAAGAGCGGCTACGCCTTCGCGGAGATCGTCCCGGCCTTCCCGCCGTATCCGCTGGACGGCCACCGGCACTCCCGGAAAAGGCTGGACGCGTCCGAACGGCGCAGGCCAGAGTAGGCGCATGGCTTCTCTGGTACGACATGTGACGATCGACTGCGCCGACCCGTTCGCCCTGGCGAGCTTCTGGGCGCAGGCGCTGGACGGGACCCTGGCCGACGACGACAACCCGGGAGACCCGGAGGCGGTGGTGAACTCCGCCGGGGCCTCGCTGCTCTTCATCAAGGTGCCCGACGGCAAGTCGGTGAAGAACCGGGTCCACCTCGACCTCCAGCCGCAGGACCGCGACCGGGACGAAGAGGCGGAGCGCCTGGTCGCCCTGGGCGCCACCGTGCTGGCCGACCACCGCCGGCCGGACGGCACGGGCTGGATCACCATGGCCGACCCCGAGGGCAACGAGTTCTGCGTCGAGCGCAGCAAGGCCGAGCGCGTCGCCACCGCGCACGCCTGAGCGAGCGCCCTGCTCCGACCACCCGCCTACGGCCGCCCGCCGGTTCCACGAGGACGCGCGCGGGCGGCCGTGCCGCCGCTGCGCGTGATCACTCCTTCGACGGGCTGTCGCACGAGGCGGGCCGTCGCACGAGACGGGCCGTCGCACGAGACGGACCGTCACACGAAAGGCCCAGGCCCCGAGCCGCCACCGGACGCAAGTCCGATAATCGACCCTGTCTGACGCCATCCCCCCGACACGAGCAACCAGGCAGGTATCCCATGGCCAGAATCGCCGTGATCGGCGCCAACGGCAGCATCGGCAACGCCGTCGTCGCGGAGGCGGCGGCCCGTGGGCACGAGCTCACCGCCGTGGTCCGCGACCCGGACCGCTACCGGGGCGAAGCCGCCTTCGTGGAGCGCGCCGACGTGCTGGACCCGGCCGACGTGGCCCGGGTCGCAGGCGGCCAGGACGTCCTGGTCAGCGCCGTCGGCGGCGGTGACGGCCCCGGCCACCTGGCGCTGATCGAACCCGCCGCCCGCTCCCTGGTCGAGGGCCTGCGCGCGCTCGGCGACGGGGCGCCCCGGCTGGTCGCGGTCGGCGGCGCGGGCAGCCTGGAGACCGCGCCGGGCGTTCGGGTCTGGGACACCCCGGGCCTGCCGGAGCCGCTCCTGCAGATCATGCACGCCCACGGCGCGGCGCTGGACTACTACCGGACGGTCTCCGACATCCGCTGGACGGTGCTCAGCCCGTCCGCCGAGATCGGCCCGGGGGAGCGGACCGGCCGCTACCGGACCGGCCTGGAGCAGCTGCTCACCGATTCCGAGGGCCGCAGCCGGATCTCGGTGCCGGACTACGCGGTCGCCCTGGTGGACGAGATCGAGCAGCCCGAGCACATCGGTGAGCGCTTCACCTGCTGCTCGCTGTAGCCCTCGGTCAGCCCAGCTGGATCGACCGCTTGGCCAGCCCCATCCAGAACCCGTCGATGACGCTGCGCTGGCTGCCGAGGTCGGCCTCACCGGCGCCGAGGGTGACGAACAGCGGGGCGAAGTGCTCGGTGCGCGGGTGGGCCAGGCGCCCGGCCGGGGCCTTGTGCTCGAAGTCGAGCAGCGCGTCCAGGTCGTGGGCGTCCAGGGCGCGCCTGCCCCAGTCGTCGAACTCGGCCATCACCGAGGTGACCCGGCCGTCGTTGCTGAGCGCCCGCAGGTTGTGGGTGAAGAAGCCGCTGCCGATGATCAGCACGCCCTCGTCACGCAACGGGGCGAGCCGGCGGCCGATCTCCAGCAGGTGCTGGGGGTCGAGGGTGGGCATGGAGATCTGCAGCACCGGGATGTCGGCCTCCGGGAACATCTCCACCAGCGGCACGTACGCGCCGTGGTCGAGGCCCCGGTCGGGGATGTCCTGGACGGGTGTGCCGGGGGCGCGCAGCAGCTTGCGCACGCGTTCGGCGAGCTCCGGCGCGCCGGGGGCGGCGTACTGCACCCGGTAGTAGTGCTCGGGGAAGCCCCAGAAGTCGTAGACCAGCGGGACGGTGGTGACGGCGCCGACGGCCAGTGGGGCCTCCTCCCAGTGGGCGGAGACCATCAGGACGGCCTTGGGGCGCGGCAGGTCGGCCGACCAGGCGGCCAGCTCGCCCGGCCAGACCGGGTCGTCGGCGAGCGGCGGCGCGCCGTGCGAGAGGTACAGGGCGGGCATGCGCTCGGGGGCCGCGGGGCTCATGGCGTCCTCCTCGGGACCGGACCGGGACCGGACCGGGAATCGGGGCTCGGATGACGGGGATAGTTCAAATTTGAACCTCTGCGTTCGACGGTACACCTTCGTTCGAATTTGAACAACGGGAGTAGGCTTGGCCCCATGTCCTCACTGAACGAACCCCGCTGGCTCGACCAGGACGAGATGGCCGCCTGGCGGGGCTTCGTCGTGGCGAGCAACCTGCTCAACCGCCGGCTGGAGCGCCAGCTCAAGGACGACTCCGGGCTCTCGCACCAGCAGTACGAGATCCTGGTGCACCTGTCCGCCGCCCCGGGCGACTCGCTGCGGATGACCGAGCTGGCCGACAAGCTGGTCACCTCCAAGAGCGGACTGACCTACCAGGTCACCCAGCTGGAGCGGATGGGCCTGGTCGCCCGCCGCTCCTGCCCCAGCGACGTGCGCGGCGTCATCGCCGAACTCACCGACCGGGGCCGGGAGATGATCCGCCAGGCCGCCCCCGGGCACGTCGCCCTGGTGCGCGAGCTGCTGATCGACGTGCTCACCCGCGAGCAACTGGCCGTCCTCGCCGAGGGCCTCGGTGCGGTCAGCGCCCGACTGCGCCAGGACGAAACCCCGTAGTTCCCCGGCGAGTCGGCTCCTCGGCGAGTCAGTCTCCAGCGGGTCGGTTCCCCAGCGAGGCCGCCCGCTCCCGCAGCAGCTCCCGCTCCCGCTCGTTGCGGGTCAGCTCCGCCGCCCGCTCGAACTCCGCCCTGGCCTCCGCCGCCCGCCCCAGCCGGGCCAGCAGATCACCCCGTACGCTCGGCAGCAGGTGGTAGTCGCGCAGGGCCGGTTTCGCCGCCAGCGCGTCCACCAACTCCAGTGCGGCGGCCGGTCCCTGGGCCATCGAGACGGCCACCGCCCGGTTCAGCGCCACCACCGGCGAGGGCGTCAGCACGAGCAGCCGCCCGTACAGCGCGGCGATCGTGGCCCAGTCGGTGTCCTCGTACCGCCGCGCCTTCGCGTGGCAGGCGGCGATCGCGGCCTGCACCGAGTACGGCCCGGCGCCCGCCAGCTGGAGCGCGTCGAAGCCGCGCCGGATCAGCAGCCCGTCCCAGCGGGCCCGGTTCTGCTCGGCCAGCAGCACCGGCCGCCCGTCCGGCCCGGTCCGGGTGGCCGTCCGCGAGGCCTGGAACTCCAGCAGCGCGGCCAGCCCGTGCGCCTCCGGCTCGGCGGGCATCAGCGCGGCCAGCACCCGGGCCAGCCGCAGTGCGTCCTCGCACAGCTGCGGGCGCAGCAGGTCGTCCCCGGCAGTGGCCGAGTACCCCTCGTTGAAGATCAGGTAGATGACCTCCAGCACCGAGGAGAGCCGCTGCGCCCGGTCGTCGCCGTACGGCACCTCGAAGGGCACGTCCGCCTTCGCCAGCGCCCGCTTCGCCCGGACGATCCGCTGCGCCACCGTCGCCTCGGGCACCAGGAAGGCGCGGGCGATCTCCGGGGTGGTCAGCCCGCCGAGCAGCCGCAGGGTGAGCGCGATCCGGGCCCGCGCCGACAGCACCGGGTGGCAGGCGGTGAAGATCAGCCGCAGCAGGTCGTCGTCGATGTCGTCCGGCCCGACCGGCTCCGGCGGCGGCACGTCCTCCACCGACCGCCCCACCTCGGCGAGCTTGCGGGCGTAGACCTCCCGGCGGCGCACCAGGTCGATCGCCCTCCGCTTGGCGGTGGCCGTCAGCCAGGCGCCCGGATTGTCCGGGACGCCGTCGCGCGGCCACTGCTCCAGCGCGGTCACCAGCGCGTCCTGCGCCAGCTCCTCGGCGATGCCCACGTCCCGGACGATCCGGGCGACCCCGGCGATGATCCGCGCGGACTCGATCCGGAACACCGCCTCGACGGCCGCCGCCGCCTCCCTCTCCGTCACGGCCACCCATCAGAGCAGTCGGCGGAGAGGGAGGCAAACACTGCCACGGCGGTTCCGGCTCCCACGGCGGTTCCGGCGATTACTGCGGGGGCTGCGGCATCTCGTCGATCTGCCGGACCTCCGCCTCGACGGCCCACGTCGCCGGGTGGGTCCGCAGGAAGCGGCGGGTCCACTCCAGGGCCTCGGCCTTGTCCTTGCACTGCAGGATCGCGTAGCCGCCGACCACCTCCTTGGTCTCGGTGAACGGCCCGTCGGTGTAGCCGATCTTCCCGTCGGCCCAGGTCAGCCGGGTGCCCTCGGCGGTCGGGGTCAGCCCGGCGGTCTCCAGCATCACCCCGGCCTCGGTGATCTCCTCGAACAGCGCCCCCATCCGCTGCTCGAAGCCCGGGTCCGGCTCCCAGCCGTCGCGGGCGTTCTCGTCGATGCGGATCAGCGTCATGAAGCGCGGCACGGTGACTCCTCGGTCGTGCGGGCGGGGTCCCTCCCCGCCTCTCACCCCTGCGTCGATCGGGCGGGCGACGGATCGACACCCGCCGGGAAGAATTTTCCGCCGGTTTCCGGGGTGGGCTCCGTGGGGTCGTCGAGGTGCAGCAGGTCTCCGACGATCATCTCTCGCTCGCTCTCGCCCGGGTGTCGCGGTGGTACGTCGCACCCGCATCTCTCGCACATGCGAGGACGAAGGCCTTAATCGCATCGTAAATGCCAGCCGAGAGACCGTGAACCTTCTTGTCGGATCATCCAGCGAAAGGGCTTGCGGCTGGTGCCCGGAACCAGTCGTCCACCCGATTGCCGGGCTGCTCCAATGGGTGCGGGGCGCGCCGAGCCGTCTCCTCCGGCGCGCCCCGCACGAGGACTCGCAGTTGCGAGCTGAAATACCTTCGATTCATCGCAGCTGCCGATGAAAGAAGGCATTCGGCGCCGCAACTGCGAATGCCCGGGCTCCCCCTCGGGTACCCATCTCCCGGGCCGCAGCGACGCGGCCCGGGAGAAGGGAGCACCATGACCCCGGGGAGACCCACCGTCCGGCTGCACGGCCACCTCGACGAGCCCGCCGAGCTGACCGTCGAGCAACTGCGCACCCTCCCCGCGCACCGGGTCGAGGTCAGCTTCGACTGCCGGACCGAGGGCGAGCAGCGCCACGGCTACGAGGGCCCGGCCCTGCTGGACGTCCTGCTCGCCGCCCGGCCCCGGATCGACTTCTCCGGCCGCAAGCAGCGGCTGCGCTTCCTGCTCAACGTGGTCGGCGCCGACGGCCACCGGGCCGTGGTCTCCTGGGCCGAGATCGACCCGGACTTCGGCGGCCGCCGGATCCTCCTCGCCACCAGCATGGACGGCGCCCCGCTGGACACCACCGGCCCGCAGCTGGTCGTCCCCGACGACCACTGCGGCGCCCGCTACGTCAGTGCCGTCACCGCCGTCTGGCTCGGACCGCTCGGCGCCCCGGCCCAGGCCCGGCCCGCCGGGTAGCCCCCAACGCCCTTACGGGCGAGCCGCCTTGGGCCGCAGCTCCGGCGGCAGCGGCTGCGCTCCGGAGAGCCGCACGGCCGCCCCGCGGGCCAGCTCGAAGGCGGCCACCGGGTCGTCGGCCTCGGTCCACGGCTTGCAGCCGCAGTACGGGCCGATCGCCCGGAACTGCTCCAGCGCGACGTCGTACAGCTCCGCCCGGCCCGCGTAGGCGGCGAGCAGGTGCCGCAGCATGGTCAGCCGCTGGTCGTCCGGCCGGACCTGCGCCAGCGAGGCGGCCACCTGCTTCAGTCGGCGCTGGGTCGCGTCGCTGGTCAGCCCGCCGAGGGTCTTGCGCAGCTCCAGCTCGTGCAGCGCGAACAGGTAGACGCCGGCCAGCGGGCTGCCGGCCGGGGCCGCGTCCATCGCCTTCTCGGCGAAGGCCGTCATCTTCCGGTCCGAGCCGAACCACTTGGCGCACCAGTACTGCAGCGCCTGGAGGTGGCCGGCGTAGTGGAACGGCGCCCGCTCGATCAGGCCGCGCCACAGCTCCTCGAACTGCTCGGGCTGGTACTGGGCGCCGCGCGCCGCGGTCACCATGACCACCCAGGGCGCCGGGTTGGCCGGGTCGAGCAGCGAGGCCCGCTTGGCCGCCTCGATGGCGGCGGGCAGCATCGTCCGGAAGGCGTTCATGTCCTCCTCGGGCACCTCGTGGGCGTACTTGCTGCCCCGGATCTCCCACGCCGCGTGCACCATCCGGCTGGCCTCCAGGGCCGACGCGTCGCAGTGGCCCGGGTCGGCCGCGCGCCAGGCCTTGAGCCAGGCGTCGTCCTGGCCGGCGATCGAGTCCAGCAGCTCCAGCCGGGACCAGCGCTCGTCCCAGTCCTGCCCGGCGGCCTCGACGTACTCGGCGGCGGGCCGCCAGTTCCCGGCCCAGGCCGCGTCGGCTATCGCCTGCGACTCCTTGCGGCGGTGCGGGGCCGGCGGCGGGCCGCCCCGGTGCGGGTCGAGCCGCTCGCGCGGGACGAGGCCGTAGGCCGCGGCGTCGAAATCGCTCTGCGCCCAGGTGGTGGCCTTGGACTTCCTGGCCCTGGTCACGGCGGCGGAGATCGCCACGACCAGGACGATGATGATGAGGTGTGTCACGGCGGAGCATCATCCCTGGTCGCGCGGGGTGCGGGCAACGCGGTCGAAGGCCCGGGCGGCGCGGTCAAACCGCTCGCCGCGGAACGGATTCCGTGCCAACATGCCCCATATGGGGACGATTCTGCACGGCACCCTGGTCACCCTCCGCCCGGCCACCGAGGACGACATCCCGGCGCTGGTGGCGATCCGCAGCACGCCCGAGGTGTTCGCCCGTTGGCGCGGCGGCGACGACCTGGCCGACGAGGTCGCGGGGGACCTGGAATCGCCCGACACCGAGACCTTCGCGATCGACCTGGGCGGCAAGGTGGTCGGCGCCATCCAGTGGTACGCCAACAACGACGACGAGTACCGGCACGCCGGGATGGACCTCTACCTGGACCCGTCGGTGCACGGCCTGGGCCTGGGCACCGACGCCGTCCGCGTGATGGCCCGGCACCTGGTGCACGACCACCACTACCACCGGCTGGTGATCGACCCGGCCGCGGACAACGCGGCCGCGATCCGCTGCTACGCCAAGGTCGGCTTCCGCCCGGTGGGCACCATGCGCCAGTACGAGCGCGGCCCGGACGGCAGTTGGCACGACAATCTGCTGATGGATCTGCTCGCGGACGAACTGTTGGACGGCTGACGGCGGTTCGCCGGACCCCGATCGCCGGGTGCGAGGGTGTACAGACATCTTGTCGTCCACCCGTCCAGAGCTGTACAGACATCTCATGGCCACGCGATCTGCCGGAACTGATCGCCTGGCGTTCTTCCCGTAGTACCGAGCGGTAGCTAGCGTTCCCCCGCCAATCCCCGGCGGCCGGTCACCCCGGCGCCGGGCCCCACCGGATTGACGGATCCCCCAGGAGAACGCCCATGCTCTCGCGTCGCACGGCCACCGCCCTCACCTCGGCGGCCGCCGCCGCACTGCTGCTCGGTGGCACCGCCCCGACCGCCTCCGCCACCACCTCGGCGGGCCCGACCGCGCTGTCCGTCTTCGCCTTCAACGTCGACCTCGGCACCGCCATCGTCGACAGCACCCAGAACGAGCAGGCCGCCCGCCGCACCCCGGTGGTCGAGCAGATCGTCCGTCAGCACAACGCCGATGTGGTCATCCTGGACGAGCAGTTCAACAACAGCTCGACCGCCGACATCAACAGCAAGCTCGCCGACCTCTACCCGTACCGCACCCCGGTGGTCGGCCAGACCTGCTCCGGCGGCGGCTGGACCGGCATCAGCGGCAACTGCTCCAGCTCGTGGTTCGTCATCAACGGCGGCACGATGATCCTCTCCAAGTACCCGATCACCGCCCAGTACGCCCACGTCTTCAGCAACTCCACCTACGGCACCTGGGACTACCACGCCAACAAGGGCGCGGCGCTGGTGCAGGTCAACAAGGGCGGCAACACCTCCTGGGTGGTCGGCACCCACCTGCAGGCCGACGAGTCGGACGTCTCCACCGACACCACCCAGTCCACCCGGCTCGGCCAGCTCGCCGAGATCCGCGCCTGGGTCGACGGGATCGTCGGCAGCAGCGCGCCGGTGCTGATCGGCGGCGACCTCAACGTCGAGTACTTCCACGGCCAGAGCCGCGGCGACTACACCAACGCCCAGAACGCGGTGAACGGCGTGCTCGGCACCCCGGCCACCGACGCGAGCCAGGACCGCACCACCATGGACTGTCCGGTCTCCTCCTGGTGCCAGTACATGGCGGGCGTCGAGACCTTCCCGACGGACTACCGGGACGACCTCGACTACATCGGCTACCTCAACGCCCCGGGCCGCCCGGTGCCGGCCGGGATGTCCAACGTCAAGGTCGACTTCGACCCCCAGGCCGGCTGGACGCCGGGCCAGCTGGACACCAACGCGCCCAGCGACCACTACCCGGTCGAGGCCACGTTCCAGCTGAACTGACCCACCGGCCCATGGCGTTGACGTTACGTCAGGCTGGCTGCCCGGCCGGGGGCCGGGCAGCCGCAGGAGCGTCGCACCACCAGCTCGGCCGGGAAGGTCCGGGCCCCGGCGGCGCGGCGCTCCGGCCCGCCGAGGACGAGTTCCAGCGCGGCCCGGGCCATCGCGTCCTGCGCGGTGGTGACGGTGGTCAGCGCCGGTCCGGCGATCACCGCCTCGGCGATGTCGTCGAAGCCGGCCACCGCGAGGTCCTCCGGCACCCGGATGCCGAGGTCGTCGGCGGCCCGCAGCAGGCCTATCGCCTGGTCGTCCGTCGCGCAGAACACGGCGGACGGCCGGTCGGGTCGGCTCAGCAGGGTGAGCGCCTCGGCGTGCGCCCGGACCCGGTCGAAGGGTGCCTGGGTGAGCCGCCCCTCGGGGGACAGCCCGGCGTCGGCCAGCGCCGCGGCCCAGCCGGCCGTCCGCCCGGTGACCGGGTCGAGCGGGCTGAGAGCCAGGGTGCCGCCGAAGCAGTGCACCTCGGCGTGGCCGTGGTCGAGCAGGTGGCGGACCACCGCGCGGGCGCCGCCCTCGTCGTCCGCCACCACGGCCACGCCGTCGGCGCTCTCCGCGCGGTGGTGCAGCAGGACGACCGGGGTGCCGTCGGCCGAGTCGAAGCCGGTCAGCCCGGAGGTGGCCGGGTCCTGGGTGACCAGGATCAGGCCGTCCACCTGCATGCCGAGGAAGGCGCGGATGTAGTGAGCCTCACGCTCGTCGGCGTAGTCGGAGTTGCCGATCAGCAGCAGCCGGCCGTGCTCGGTGGCGGCCTGCTCGACGGCGTGGGCGAGCCCGGCGAAGAAGGGCTGCCGGGCGTCCGGCACGACCATGCCGAGCAGATCGGTCCGCCGCCGCGCCATCGCCTGGGCGACCCGGTTGGGGCGGTAGCCGAGCTCCTCGACCGCGGCGAGCACCCGGGCCCGGGTGGCCGGCGCCACCGGCCGGGGTCCGTCGTTGATCACATAACTCACGACTGCCGTAGACGTCCCCGCCGCCCGCGCCACATCGTCCCGTGTCACCCTCACCATGGGTATTGAGCCTACACAGCACCTCCGACCAGCGGCTTTCCCGAGCTCCGGGCAGGCCCCGACCGGTTTGCCCCGGTTGCGGGGGAGGGGGCGACGTGCGGACGCTGGCAGGACGGGCGGCAGCGGGTGCCGCCGCCGACCGTGGGAGCAGGTCGATGAGCACGCCGCCGCAGCGCCGGACACCGCCGTACCGCCGGGTGGTCCGGCCGTCGCGCCCCACGGCCCGCCCCCGGGTCCGGATCCACGCCCGGGCGCGTGGTTCCGTCGCGGGCGCCGTCCGGCCGAAGGTCCGGCCCTGGCGGGCGTACGCCGTGGTGGTGGCGATCGCGCTGTCGGTGGCCGCCGGGCTGCTGCTCTACTTCAACGAGCGCTCCAGCCGCAGCCACGCCCAGGTGGCGGGCGCCACCGCGCCCGGCCCGGACTTCCTGGAGGTCGACGCGGTGCTCCAGCGCGTGGACGCGGCCGCGCAGACCGTCACCGCCAAGGTCCTGGTGCAGCCCCACGGCTCCCTGCATGTGGCGGAGAGCCTGCTGGTGCCCGCCGGGGACGTGGTGCTGGAGACCACCTCGCTGGAGCAGACCACGCTCAGGTATCCGGCGGGCCAGCAGATCGGCTCCAGCGCCGTGACGTTCAGCCTGTTCGACGGACGGGTGTCGGACTACCCCTTCGACCACTACGGCGCGATCATCGGCTTCCGGGCCACCGCCGGCGGGCGGTCCGTCCCGCTGGTGATCGGGCTGGAGGAAGGCGACCCCTTCTTCGCCTTCAAGCAGACCGCGACGCTGAACGAGGGCAACGGCGTCGCGGTCACCGAGCGGATCAGCCGCCCGCGCAGCACCTTCATCCTGGCCTGGTTCATGATGGCGGCGATGTGGGCGCTGGCCCTGGCGGTGCTGCTGGCGGCCTGGCTGATCGTGCGGCAGCGGCGCGGCATCATCTGGCCCGCGCTGGGCTGGATGGCGGCGACCCTGTTCGCCCTGGTCGGCATGCGCAACGCCGCACCCGGCTACCCGCCGATCGGCTCGCTGCTGGACTACGCGGCGTTCTTCTGGGCGGAGCTGCTGGTCGCGGTGGGCCTGACCATGGTCGTGGTGCGCGGCGCCAGGGTCGAGGGCACGCACGGCCCCCGCTCCTAGCCTGCTCACGGGCGCTTCCTCCAGTGGACGTAGCGCCTCTAGTAGACGTAGTGCGCGCAGCCGGTAGGCGAGGTCGAGCACCACCGCACCGGACAGCCCGGTGCCGACCAGGAGCACCCGGGGGGCGTTGTCCAGCAGCTCGGCCGCTACCCGCAGGTCGTCCGGGCCGAGCGTGGCGGTGATGCCCTCCAGGGCCGCCCGGGCGGCCCTGGAGGGTGTCGGCGAGCGCCCGGGCGGCCGGGTCGTCGGAGTCCGCTGCCGGCCGCCGCGGCCTGGCCGTACCTGCTGGCCTCGACGGTGGTCCAGACGATCTCGACGGTCCTGCTGCTGCGGGCGTACCAGCTGGGCGACTTCGGGCAGATGTACCCGATCGCCCGCGGCTCGGCGCCGATGCTGGTCGCGCTGCTGTCGGTCACCCTGCTCGGCCAGCACCTGGGGGCGGGTGAGCTGGTGGGCGTGGTGGTGATCTCCTGCGGCCTGATCGGGCTGGCCTTCGCCCGGGGCATACCCGGGCGGGCGCAGCTGCCCGCACTCGGGGCCGCAGCCGGTACCGGCGTGATGATCGCCGGGTACACGGTGCTGGACGGCAGCGGTGTCCGGCACGCCGGGACGGTCGGCGGCTATGTGGCCTGGCTGTTCCTGCTCCAGGGGCCGACGCTCGCGCTGATCGTCTGGGCCCGGCGCGGCAGCACCCTGTTCACCGGGGTGCGCAGGGTGCTGCCGCTGGGGATCACGGGCGGGGTGCTCTCCCTGACGGCGTACGGCCTGGTGGTCTGGGCGCAGTCCCGGGGCAATCTGGCGACGGTCGCGGCGCTGCGCGAGACCAGCATCGTGATCGCCGCGCTGATCGCCACGGTGGTGTTCCGGGAGCGCCTCGGGCGGCTGCGGCTGACCGCCGCGCTCACCGTCCTGGGCGGGATCACCGTCCTGGAACTCGCCCGGCCGTGAGCCGTGAGCCGTGAGTCCTGAGCCGTGAGCCGTTGGAACCCAGGGCCTCGGTCGCTAGCCGGCGTCCGGCACGATCACGGTCAGCGAGGTCTCCTGCAGCAGGAAGCCCAGCGACTCGTAGACGCGGCGGGCCGGGTTGCCCTCGGACACCGTCAGGTGCACCTCGGCCAGCCCGCGCTCGGCGGCGTCGGCGATCGCCCGGCGCAGCAGCTCGGCGCCGAGGCCGCGGTAGCCGCGCCGCGGGTGGCGGTAGACCTCGGCGACCCACGGCAGGCCGTCGCGGTCGGTGAGCACGGCCCCGGCGACCACCCGGTCCTCGGCGTCCACGGCGAGCAGGCTGGAGGGCAGCACCGGACCGATGGCCCTCCCGGCGAGCAGCGGGCCGATCCGCTCGGCGAGCGCCTGGGTGTCGTCACCGCGGAAGTGGTCCACGTGGTCGGGGTGGAAGGCGGCCCGCCAGGACTCCAGCAGCTCCTCGGGCGCGCGGTCGCAGGGCACCGCCCGCAGGCCCTCGCGCAGCGGCGCCCCGGCCCAGTCGGCGGGCGGGGGGTCGGCGCGCAGGTCGCGCCGGAAGGTGTGGGCGTGCCGCAGCCGCCGGGCGCCCCGCTCCAGCAGGCGCTCTCCGAGCTCGGGAGGGCCGGAGACCACCCACCCGGGCAGCTCGGCGCGGACGAACTCCGCCGCGTCCACCGAGTCGTCCAGGACCTCCAACAGGTCGGCCCAGGGCCGCCCCTCCCGCTCTCCCGGCTGGTAGCGCACCGCAGGTACGCCGTCGCCGTTCCGCCTGGTCACCCAGTCCGTTTCGGGCATGGCCCACCCCACTCACGAGATCGTTCGTCGGCGGCCCAAGCTCACCAGGACGGGAGCGTCCAGGCAACACGTTTTCGACCAGCGGGTTCACCGCCGGGCACCGCTCAACCCACCACCGCCGCGCGGACGCAGAGGACGTCCGGCAGGTGGGAGATCAGCAGCGACCAGCTCTCGCCCTCGTCCCGGCTGCCGTACACGTCGCCGGTCCGGTTGCCGAAGTAGATCCCGGCCGGTTCGGCGTCGTCGGTGCGCAGGGCGTCGCGCAGCACGATGCCGTAGTGGTCCTCGCCGGGCAGCCCCTCGCCGAGCTGCTGCCAGCTGGTGCCGCCGTCGGTGGTGCGGAAGACCCGGCAGCGGCGGCCGGGCGGGATCCGGTCGTCCGAGCCGCCGAGCGGGAAGAGGTAGGCGGTGTCGCCCCGGCGCGGGTGGGCGGCGACGGCGAAGCCGAACTCGGCGGGCAGCCCGTCCACGATGGAGCGCCAGCTGCCGCCCCAGTCGTCGCTGCGGTACACGCCGCCGTGGTTCTGCAGGTAGAGCCGGTCCGGGTGGACGGGGTCCGGGGCGATCTTGTGGACGCACTGGCCGAACTCGGGGTACTGGCTGTCCGGCGGGAAGAACTCGGCGCGCAGCCCGGTGTTGGAGGGCTCCCAGCTGTCCCCGCCGTCCTTGCTGCGGTAGACGCCGCCGCTGGAGACGGCGACCAGCAGCCGCTGCGGGTCCCGCGGGTCGGTCAGGACGGTGTGCAGGCCCTGGCCGCCGTAGCCGGCACCCCACTCGCTGCGCTGGGGGTGGTTCCAGAGCGACTCGACCAGGGCGAAGGTCTCGCCGCCGTCGGTGGAGCGGAACAGCGCGGCGGGCTCGGTGCCGGCGTACACGACCCCGGGGGCCTCCGGCCCGGCGGGCTGGAGCTGCCAGACCCGGGTGAGCGAGGCGCCGGTGGACTCGGGGAAGCGGATCGCCGGCCGCGGCGGCTCGTACCAGTCGGCGCCGAGGTCGTCGGAGCGCCAGACCGAGGGCCCCCAGTGGCTGCTGTCGGCACCGACGAGCAGTCTGGTGCGGCCGTCGCGGCGGTCGATCGAGACGGAGTAGATCGCGTTCATCCGGAAGTGCGGCCCGCTGAACTCCCAGTCCAGCCGGTCGCGGCTGCGGCCGAGAAAGAGGCCCTTCTCGGTTCCGACGGCCAACAGCACCTCGGTCATGCCTCACACCACCTGGTCACGAGCACGGCCCCCCGGGACGCCCCTCCCCGACTGCCAGTGTCCCGCCGCCCACCGGAGGCCACACCTCGCCGCGCCGCTCACCCGGAAGGTGGCGGCTACCCCCGGCAGTCCTCCAGCAGCCGCAGCCACACCTCGCTGATCGTCGGGTACGCGGGGACGGCGTGCCAGAGCCGGTCGATCGGAACCTCGCCGACCACCGCGACGGTGGCCGAGTGCAGCAGCTCGGCGACGGCGGGCCCGACCAGGCAGGCGCCGACGATCATCTCCCGGTCCAGGTCGTAGACCACCCGGGCGCGGCCGCGGTAGCCGTCGGCGTACAGCGAGGCCCCGGCGACGGCGCCGATCTCGTGGTCGACGGCCTTGACCCGCAGCCCGAGCCGTTCGGCCGCCGCCAGGGTCAGGCCGACGGCCGCGACCTCCGGATGCGTGAACACGACCTGCGGCGCGCCCGCCAGGTCGGCGGACGCGGAGTGCGCGCCCCAGCGCGAGGTGTCCAGTGCGCGCCCCTGGGCGCGGGCGGCGATCGCCGCGCCGGTGATCCGGGCCTGGTACTTGCCCTGGTGGGTGAGCAGCGCCCGGTGGTTGACGTCCCCGGCGGCGTAGAGCCACTCGCCGTCGACTCCGAGCACCGTGCAGCTGTCGTCCACCTCCAGCCAGTCGCCCGGCCGCAGTCCGACCTGCTCCAGCCCGATGTCGGCGGTGCGCGGGGCCCGGCCGGTCGCGTACAGCACCTCGTCGGCGGTCAGCCGCTCGTCGCCGGAGAGCGTCAGCGTGACGGGCCCGGTGGCCCCGGCCCGCTCCACCGCGGTGACCACGGCGGCGAACCGGAGGTCCACCCCCGCCTCCCGCAGCCCCTCGGCGACCAGCTCGCCCGCGAAGGGCTCCATCCGCGGCAGCAGCGCCTCCCCGCGCACCAGCAGGACGACCTCGGCGCCGAGCGCCCGCCAGGCGGTGGCCATCTCCGTTCCGACCACCCCGCCGCCGACCACCGCCAGCCGCCCGGGGACGGCGGGCGAGCCGGTCGCCTCCCGGTTGGTCCACGGGTGCGCCTCCGCCAGACCGGACACCCCGGCGGGCAGCACCGGTCGGCTGCCGGTGCACACGGCGACGGCGTGCCGGGCGGTGAGCACCCGCTCGGTACCGTCCTCGGCCTCCACCGTGACGGTCCGCACCCCCGCCAGTCGGCCGTGGCCGCGGACCAGCTCGATGCCGGTGTCCCGCAGCCACTGCACCTGCCCGTCGTCCTTCCAGTGCGAGGTGAAGGAGTCCCGCCGGGCCAGCACCGCTGCTGCGTCCAGCCGCCCGCCGCCCACCGCCTCCCGGGAGCCGGCCACCGAACGGGCGTCGGCCAGCGCGGCGGCCGGACGCAGCAGCGCCTTGCTCGGCATGCAGGCCCAGTACGAGCACTCCCCGCCGACGAGTTCCGCCTCCACGATCACCGTGCGCAGCCCGGCGGCGACCGTCCGGTCGGCCACGTTCTCACCGGTCGGGCCCGCGCCCACGACGATGACGTCGTACTCCTCGGCGGTGCTGCTGGTCATGTCCCGTCCTCCGTGGTCTCGATGGCCACCCGGCCCCCGGGGCGGGGGCCGCGGCTGCCCGTGCTCCCGTACCCGCCACCCGTACGCGGGCGCGGCGTGGGGCCCATCCTGCGACCTGGACGCGCCTTCGCGCGGGCGAACACGCGGATGGGGTCAGATTGCCGCGAGCTCCGCCAGCAGCGCGGCGGTGTCGGCCGGGCGGGAGAACATCGGCCAGTGCCCGGTGGGCAGTTCGCGCAGCTCCCAGTTCGGCCCGTCCAGTCCGACGAACCAGGGGTGGCCGGCCGCGATCATCGCCCGCACCTGGTCGAGCGGGAAGGAGCAGGACACCAGCGCCTGCGGGAGCGCGGCCCCGGCGCCGGTCAGCCGCAGCCGGTCCCGGTACGTTCCGGCCGGCTGCGGGGTGACCCGCGCGCCGACCCGGGCCAGGGTGGCCTCGTCCAGGCCCTCGATGCTGGCGCCGTGGGCGGCGATCACGTCCCAGGGCGGCATCGGGAGGCGGCCGTCGACCACCGTGGCGTCGGCGGCCTCGCGGTAGTCGGGCTGCCAGAGGTCGTACAGCGAACCGCCGTCGATCATCGGGCCGCTGTCCAGGTAGACCACCCGGCGGATCCGCTCCGGCATCCGGTCCGCGACCCCGCCCACCGGGGCGCAGGCGCCGCTGTGCGCGACCAGCACGACGTCCCACAGGTCCTCGCGCACCAGCAGCTCGGCCAGGTCGGCGATGTGGTCCTCCAGTCCGAAGTCGCCCTGCTCGCAGGCTCGTTCGGCCACACCGGGCAGGGTCACCGAATGGACCTCGTGCCCGGCCGCGCGCAGCGGCCCGGCCACCTCGTCCCAGGCCCAGGCGCCGAGCCAGAACCCGGGGACCAGTACGAACGTGCTCATGGTGGATCGCTCCTTCGTGGGTGGGGCCTCCGTCACCGCCGACTCTAGGATCGAATCCGGACAGATCCCGCCCGGATGTCGCGGCAAGGAAGGAGCACCCCGGTGGAACACCCGGTCAGCCGTGTGCTCGCCCTTCTGGAGCTGCTCCAGGACCGTCCCGGCCTGACCGGCGCCGAACTGGCCGCCCGGCTCGACGTCGACGAACGCACCATCCGCCGCTACGCCGCGCGCCTCGCCGAACTCGGCATCCCGGTCCGAGCCGAACGCGGCCGCTACGGCGGCTACCGCCTGCTGCCCGGCTACCGGCTCCCGCCGCTGATGCTCAACCCCGAGGAGGCCGCCTCGGTGGTCCTCGGCCTGCTGGCCGGGCGCAGTTCGGGCCTGTCGGTGGGGGAGCGGGCCGCCGAGACCGCCCTCGCCAAGATCCAGCGAGTGCTTCCCCCGCCGCTGCGCGAACGGATCGCCGCCGTCGAGCAGACCCTCGGCGTGACCGCCACGCCCGCCGCCGGCCCCAGCCCGGCCGTGGCCGCGCTGTTCACCCTGGCCGAGGCGGCCCGCCGCCGGCGCCGGGTGCGGCTCGCCTACCGGGACCGCGAGGACCGGCCCAGCGAGCGCGAGTTCGACCCGTACGGCCTGGTCTTCCACTCCGGCCGCTGGTACACCACCGGGCTCGACCACCGCAGCGGCGAGCCGCGCACCTTCCGGCTGGACCGGATCGAGCGGGTCGAACAGGGCGAGGCGGACTTCGAGCCGCCCGAGGACGTCGACCCGGTGCAGCGGGTGGTGGAGTCGCTGGCCGGGGTGCCCTGGCGGCACCGGGTGGAGGTGGAGCTGGAGACCACCCTCGCCGAGGCCCGCCGTCGACTGTTGCCCGCCGCGGGCACGCTCACCGAGCTCGCCGAGGACCGGGTGCTGCTGCGGGCCCGGGCACAGAACCTGGACGGCGTCGCGGTCATGCTGGCCGGCCTGGGCTGGCCGTTCGCCGTCCGCGAGCCCGCCGAACTGCGGGCGGAGGTCCGGGCGCTCGCGGCCCGGCTCGCCGCCTGGGGCGCGGAGGACGGGCGGGAAGGGGCCGGACGGGAAGACGGCGGGCGGGAAGGGAGCGGGCCGCGGGCATGACGAGGGCCCGGGGAGACACCGCTCCCCGGGCCCGTCAGGTCCGTCCGGATCAGGCCTGGCCGCCGGCCACCTGCTCCTCCGCCACCTTGCGCTTCACCTCGGCCATGTCCAGCGTGCGGGCCTGGCCGATCAGGTCCTCGAACACCGCCTCGGGCAGCGCGCCGGGCTGCGAGAAGACGAGCACGCCCTCACGGATGATCGCCAGCGTCGGGATCGACTGGATGCCGAACGCGGCGGCCAGCTCCTGCTGCGCCTCGGTGTCCACCTTGGCGAAGACCAGGTCCGGGTGGCGCTCGGCGGCCTTCGCGTACACCGGGGCGAACTGGCGGCACGGCCCGCACCATCCGGCCCAGAAGTCGATGAAGACGAAGTCCTTGCCCTCCGGGCCAGGGACGATCTCGTCGAAGTTCTCCTTGGTCAGCTCGACCATGTTGCTCATCTCGCGAATCCTTCCCTTCCGAAGGTGGCGGTACGGACCATCTGCCGGGCACAACGGTGATGCCCGACGGGGTATTCCGGGGCCCTTCCGGATCGAGTACGCGGTCACCACGGACCGTACAGAAGGATGTCCGGTCCGTTCACCGAGGCGGGAGGCTCCCCATGCGCAGCGCCCCCGCGGGGCCAGGGCACGGCCGGCACCCGGTTCGCGCCGACCCCGACCGGCGGCACCCGGCCGCGCGAGGTGGACGCGGCGGTGCTGGAACAGCTGCCCGCCGAGGACGAGATCGACCGGGCGCTGCGGATGATGACCGTCGCGGACGCGCTCGGCGACCTGTCGCCCGCACATCGCGAGATCATCGTCGAGACCTATTTCAAGGGCCGCACCGCCAGGGAGGCGGCCACCGAACTCGGCATCCCGGCCGTCACCGCCGCGGTGCTCACCGCCGACAGCGGCCCCGCCGTGGTCGCCGTCGCCGAGCAGTTCAGCGCCACCGACCCGAGCACCGGCGCCAAGGCAACCGTCGGCGTGGACGGGAAGACCTGGGGCAGCCAGGTCAGCCTGCAACTCAGCGGTGTCCAGGGTCCGTTGACCTGCCGCCTGGTCGCCGTCTCGCACACCGGCGAGCAGCAGACGGTCACCACCTGGAGCGTCCCGGCGGGCGGCTACGACGAGTCCGACTACCGGGGCACCTCTTTGCAGACCACCGGCGGCGCGGCCTTGCAGCCGGGCGACATCGACCACCACTTCGAAGTACGGGTCCAGAACACCGGCGCCCTGCTGGTCGCGATCCCGGCGCACAAGGCCTGAGCCGGCGGGCCTCCCACCGTGTTCGACCGGCGTCGGTCAGGTACCCGGAGGGCCCTCCTCGTCGCGGTAGTAGTGCAGCACGCCCGAGTCCCAACGCACGGTGTACGACTCCAGCCGCTCGATCCGGGCCGTGCCCAGGTGGGTGGGCCAGTGCGGGTTGGGTCCGCCGGTGCCGGTCATGTGCTCCCGGCGCCAGGTCCGGCTCCAGCCGATCCGCAGCTCGGGTTCGAAACTGTGCCACTGCTCGCACGGGCACGGCACCAGCACCCGGGCGCAGGAGCGGCACAGCTCGGCCCGGTCGTGGCCGGTCGACAGCGACACCGCCGGCCCCTCCTCCCCGCAGGCCGGGCAGCCCGGCAGCTCGACCCCGTCCAGCAGCGCGTTCTGCCGCCGGACATAGTCGGGCAGGCTCAACCGCGGATGCAGGAACGGGTCGTTGCGCCAGGCCGAATCCGGTGAGGCCCACGAGTGCTGGTTCCACCACGCCGGCTCGGGCGGCTTCCGACATCCGGCCCGCTTCGCGGCCCTCCGCTGCACCGCGTACTCCTCGGCCCGGGCCAGCCACAGCTGCCGCGCCTCGTGCAGTTCCTCCACCGCCCGCACCAGCGAGTCCGGGTCGGCCTCCAGCAGCCGGGGCATCCGGGCGCTGACGGTGAGGTGGTGGTAGGTGGCGCGGAAGCCGTAGGGGGCGAAGCAGGTGAGGCAGGTGCGCAGGGCGCCGTGGCGCCGGTACGGCGGGAGGGTGGTGTCGTGGACGAGGGCGCGGTAGGTGAGGAAGCTGGTCACGCCGGATCGTCCAGGTCCAGCGCCCGGGCCAGCGCGGCGGTGACGGCGGCGGCCCGCTCGGGGAGCTGCCGCTCGGCCCAAGCGCCCGCCAGCCGGACGAAGTCGCGCAGGTCCTGCTCGGCCCCGGCGATCAGTCGGCGCAGCTCCTCCACCGGCAGTTCGATCACCGGGCTGTTCGCCTCGCTGGTGTCCGCCGTCAGCCGCACCACGCGGCCCAGACGCTCGGCCCCGGCGTCGGGGTCGTGGCCGAACCCGGCCTCGCCGCACCCGTCCGTCACCTCCAGCCAGTCACGCCACTCCTCCAGACCGTTGCAGCAGCCAGGTTCGAGGACGGCGCCGGTGGTGGTGTCGGTGACCCGGAAACCGCCCGGGGCGAACAGGTGCTCCATGGTGAGAAGCCCGTGCAGGAGGGCGCCCAGGGGATCGTCCGGGCGCGGGCCGCGATCCTCGCCCGCCTCCGGGTCGACGTCATTGGTGGCGGCGAGCAGCCAGACCGCAGTGCCGACCTCCTCCGGCGTCAACGTCCCGTCCAGTACGAGGAATTCGTACGGCTTGTGGGCGCCCGTGGGCCACAGCGTGAAGCCGTCGGGGGTGCGGATCTCCAGCACTGGCTGCATCGATATCACCCGCCGATGATGCCGGGGTCGCGGCCCACGGCACCAACCGATTTACGCCGCGTCCGCCGCTGCTACGCCGCGTCCGCCGCGATCGCGGCCAGCACCCGGTGGCGCAGGTGGCGGTACCCGGCGGGCAGCTCGCCGGTGCGGCTGGCGCCCTGCTCGGGGTAGCTGTAGTCGTTCATCGGGAGATCTCCGCGGCGTTGATCCGGCGCCAGGCGAGGAGCGCGCAGAGGGCGAAGCCGAGCGCGTTGCCGAGGCCGTGGGTGGCGGCCATCCAGGCCAGGGTGGGGTGGGGGAGTCCGGCGGCGCGGCCGAAGGCCCACCAGAGGGCGAGCAGCATGGTGAGCGCCAGTACGGCCGAGGAGGCGGCCAGCAGCCGGGCGGTGACCGCGTCCCCGCCGCAGGGGCGCAGTTCGCGCCAGCTGACCAGGCCGACCAGCCACATCCCGGTGGTCAGCACGACCGCTCCGGCGAACTGCCACCAGTCGCCGAGGAAGTACCCGGCCAGGACCAGCAGGGTGCCCGCCGGGACGCTGAGCGCTGCGCAGCGGGCCGGCCCGGAGGCGTGGTCGGCCCGGCAGACCAGCCCGGCGACCAGCGCTGCGGTGAATCCGGCGTAGTGGAAGTGCGGGACGGTCAGCGCCAGGATGTGCGGCTCGAAGCCGAACAGCGGGTAGCCGGAGCGCTCGGCGACCAGGGCGACCCCGGCCACCGAGGGCGCGGCGAGCGCGGTGAGCACCGCGACCTCGGCGGGGGCGAGCGAGCGGGTCCGGGCCAGCCGCAGCGGCGCGTGCAGGGCGACGGCCAAAGTGCCGAGCGCGTAGACGACCGCCGGCCCGGTGGCGAGGGCGCCGCGCGGCAGCCAGAGCGAGAGCGCCCCGGGGACGGCGGCGAGCGGCCACAGCCGGCGGATCCGGGCCAGCCCGGGTTCGTCGATCAGCGCCAGGCCGAGCGGTAGGACGGCGCCCATGCCGAGCAGGACCAGCAGGTCCACCAGTTCCGTCGTGTCCTTGCCCACGGCGGGTGCACCCCCTATTGAACGTGTTCAAATATGCCGTCGTCGCCGACTCTACGTCGCCGAGTTGAACGCGTTCAACTCGCCCCCGGTCCGGCTGCTCTGGTGTTCACGTTGGGTGCGGCGCACTCTGGAGGAGTAACCGATGGAGGTGATCCGCCATGCAGACTCTGGTCGGTTGGCACATCGAGATGGAGTTCCGCGAGGACGGCCCCCGGACGAGCGCGGCCGCCATGCTCCGGCTCAGCGACGGGACCGAAATGCGTGCCCACGGCTACAGCAGCCGCCACCCCTCCGACCCGGAACAGCTGCGGGTCGGGGAGGAGATTGCGGGCGCCCGTGCGCTCAACGACCTCGCCTCGCAGCTGCTCACCAAGGCTCACGGCGAGATCCAGCAGGTCAGCCCGGTCCCGACCCACCCGCTGACGTGACCGCCCCGGACCCGGGCGCGGACCAGGCCGGACGGGAATCGCACCGCCCGCGCATCCCGCTGATCTGCCCGCGCTGCGGGCACGAGCAGCGGGTCGTCCCCGGCGGCCCCGAGCGCACGATCAAGGTCGTACACGTGGCGACCGGCCGGGAGGCCTGTGAGCCGGGGGACCTGGCCCGGGCGCCGGACGACGGGCCCTGACCCCGGCGGGTGCCGGTGACGGGCAGGTGCCGGTGACGCCGAGTACCGGGCCCCGTTCCCAGGGGTCCCGGCACTCGGCGGGCACGAGGCCGCCCGCAGGCACGAGGCCGCCCGCGGGCTCGACGGAGCCCCGACGGCCGCCAGTTGACGCAGTACGTCTCAGTTGATGCAGTACGTCGCCGGCGGCCGCCACTCCGGCCCGACCAGCCGTTGCTCCAGCTCGTTCAGCGTGATCCGGATCCCGACCGTCCCCGCCAGCCCCACCCGGAACCGGCTGCGGGCCAGCGCGATCAGCGCCGTCAGGCCGTACTTGTTGATCAGCGAGGTGCGGTAGCGGGCCGTCGCATCGGGGTCGCAGAGCCGTGCGCGGGCCGGGAGTCGCCGGCCGGTGGGGCGCCCGTGGGCGTCGCAGGGGCCGATCAGCACCCTGGGATGGCGCCGGATCCGCTCGGCCTCGCCGGAGTGGGCGGGGGTCCAGACACCGAGCGCGGTGCCGTCGGACACCACCCAGAGCTGCGAGTCCAGCCGGGTTCCGTCGTCACCGAAGGTGGTCAGCAGGAGGTATCTGCTGTCGGCGAGCTGGTCGGTTCGGTCGTGCACGATGTCCTCCCTCTGGTGTGGGGGGCGGGTCAGTGCCCGTGGCCCTCGGCGAGCTCGCGGTACTCCTCGGCGGTGGGCTTGGGGATCCGCGCGTGCTCGCCGTGGAACCCGTGGGACAGCCTCGCACGGGTGCGGGTGAGCGCACCCGCCGGGTGGGCGACTCCATTCTCGTCCACCGCGGGCGGCAGTTCGAGGGGGCGGGGCTGCTCGTGCGCCGTGAGCCGGTGCAGTTCGGCGGGCGCGAGCCCGGCGTGCAGCTCGGTGAACTCGCCGTGCGGCAGCCGTTTGATCACGCCGGTCTCCCGCCCGTGCAGCACCTTGTCCCGGTCCCGCCGCTGCAGGCCGAGGCACCAGCGCTTGGTGATCACGAACACGGCCACTGGGACGACGAAGACGCCGATCCGCACCGCGTAGGTGATCGCGTTGAGTGACAGGTGCAGGTGGGTGGCGATCAGGTCGTTGCCACCGCCCGCGAGCATCACCAGGTAGACGCTGATCCAGGCTGCGCCGAGCGCGGTGCGCACGGGCGCGTTGCGGGGGCGGTCGAGCAGGTGGTGCTCCCGTCCGTCGTTCGTCACCCAGCCCTCGATGAACGGGTAGACCGCGATCGCGCCGAGGATCAGCGGGAACAGTGTGAAGGGGATCAGCACCCCGAGGTTGAGGGTGTGCCCCCACAGCCCGATCTCCCAGCCGGGCATCACCCGGATCAGGCCCTCGGCGAAGCCCATGTACCAGTCCGGCTGCGCGTCGGTGGAGACCTGGTCCGGCCGGTACGGGCCGTAGGCCCAGATCGGGTTGATCGTGGCGACCGTCGACATCAGCGCGACGATCCCGAACACCAGGAAGAAGAACCCGCCGGCCTTGGCCAGGTAGACCGGCATCAGCGGCATCCCGACCACGTTCTTCTCGGTCCTGCCCGGGCCCGCCCACTGGGTGTGCTTGTGGTAGAAGACCAGGATCAGATGCGTCACCAGCAGGCCGAGCATGATGCCGGGGATCAGCAGCACGTGGATGGTGAAGAACCTCGGGATGATGTCGTGCCCGGGGAACTCCCCGCCGAACAGGAACATCTGGATGTACGTGCCGACCAGCGGCACGGCCAGCAGCACGCCCTCGATGAACCGGATGCCGGTGCCGGAGAGCAGGTCGTCCGGGAGTGAGTAGCCGAAGAAGCCGTCCAGCATGCCGAGGAACAGCAGCAGGAAGCCGAACACCCAGTTGATCTCGCGCGGCTTGCGGAACGCGCCGGTGAAGAACACCCGCATCATGTGCACGAACATGGCCGCGACGAAGACGATCGCCGCCCAGTGGTGGATCTGACGGATCAGCAGCCCGCCGCGCACCTCGAAGCTGATGTCCACGGTGGAGGCGTAGGCCTCCGACATCGAGATGCCCTTGAGCGGGACGTACGAGCCGTCATAGATCACCTCACCCATGCTCGGCTTGAAGAACAGGGTCAGCCAGACACCGGTCAGGATGATGATCAGGAAGGTGTAGAGGCAGATCTCGCCCAGCATGAAGGACCAGTGGTCCGGGAAGATCTTCCGCAGGTTGGCCCTGGCCAGGGAGTAGATCCCCAGCCGGCCGTCCGCCCAGTCGGCGGCCCGCTGCCCCCGCCCTGGGTTCTGATTCCGGGTCATGTGAACGCACCTCAGTCCGAAGGAAACGGGGATAGTTCCCCGATTCGCGCTGAGGTCACCATAATCGGGGAGAGATCCCCACTTCCAGTGGGGGGTGGCTCCCCAGTTCCCCGGCTGCCCGTCGGCTGCCCGTCCGCCGCCGTCGCGCCGTCGACGCCGAACGCGCGGGCCCGGGACATGCGAGCGGCCCGCCCGGTGCCGTGGAGGACACCGGACGGGCCGCGTACGCACCCGAGTCACCCGGATGACGGGCGGTACCCCGAGAGGGTCAGTGCACCAGCACCGGCACCTCGTCGCTCTTCACCGAGCCCGAGCCCGCCCCGGCGCCCGCACCCGCGGCGCCGGGCCGACCGGCGTTGATGAAGGTGAAGGCGACCGCGGCGGCCGCCACCAGGATCCCGAAGGAAACCCAGATCGCGGTCGTGAACCCGTGCACCATGCCGCCGAACTGCAGCGCCTTGGTGGCCTCCGGGGAGGCGAGGGCTGCGGCGGTGGCGTGCGAGGTCAGCCAGCTGGTGGTGGCGCTGGCCGCGATGGTGTTCAGCAGCGCGGTGCCGATGGCGCCGCCGACCTGCTGCGAGGTGTTGACCATCGCCGAGGCCACGCCCGCGTCGCGCGGCTGGACGCCGTACGTGGCGAGGCTCATGGCCGGCATGAACGCGGTGCCCATGCCGAGGCCCATCAGGACCAGGCCGGGCAGGATCAGCGCCGGGTACGAGGTGTCCAGGCCGATGTGGGTCAGCAGGAACATGCCGGCCGAGGCGGTCAGGAAGCCGGGCGCCATCAGGTAGCGCGCCGGGACCCGGGTCATCAGCCGGGCGCCGATCTGGGTCGAGCCGGTGATCATGCCCGCCACCATCGGCAGGAAGGCGACGCCGGTCAGCACCGGGCTGTAGCCGCGCACGATCTGCAGGTAGTAGGTGAGGAAGAGGAACAGACCGAACATGCCGATCACGGCCATGCCCAGCGACATGTACACCCCGCCGCGGTTGCGGTCGAGCACCACGCGCAGCGGCAGCAGCGGGGCCTTGACGCCGCGCTCCACCAGGACGAAGGCGGTCAGCAGCACGACGGCCGCGGCGAACAGCGCCAGGGTGCTGCCGGCCGTCCAGCCACTGGACTCGGCGCGGGTGAAGCCGTAGACCAGCGAGACCAGGCCGGTGGTCACCAGCACCACGCCGGGGATGTCCAGCTTGTTGCGGTTGCGGCCCTCGGCGGGCTCGCGGATCACCATGACGGCGCCGGTGGCGGCCACGATGGCGAACGGGATGTTGACGAAGAAGGTCCAGCGCCAGTTCATGTACTCGGTCAGCAGGCCGCCGAGGATCAGACCGATGGCGCCACCGCCACCGGCGATCGCGCCGTAGATGCCGAAGGCCTTGGCGCGCTCCTTGGCCTCGGTGAAGGTCACCGCGAGCAGCGACAGCGCGGCCGGCGCGAGCAGCGCGCCGAACACGCCCTGCAGGGCGCGGGCGCCGAGCAGCATCGCGGTGTTGGCCGCGGCGCCGCCGAGCGCGGAGGCGAGGGCGAAGCCGGTCAGGCCGACCACGAAGGTCCGCTTGCGGCCCCAGAGGTCTGCGATCCGGCCGCCGAACAGCAGCAGGCCGCCGAAGGCCAGCGCGTAGGCGGTGATCACCCACTGGCGGTTGCCGTCGGAGATGCCCAGGTCCTTCTGGGCGGAGGGCAGGGCGATGTTCACGATGGTGGCGTCGAGGACGACCATCAGCTGGGCGAGGCCGATGAAGATCAGCGCCTTCCAGCGCCGGGGATCGGGCAGTGTCGCCGGGCGGGCGTCGGTTTCAGGCATGGGGGTACTCACTTCACGGTGCGTGGCGTGCGAGAACGGTCAACCGCCGTACGGGAACGGACGGTTGCCGCAAGGGCTCAGGTGCGGGTGCGGGTGCGGGCGCGCGAGGGCGTCCGGAGCCGGCGCCGGTCAGCGGCGCGGCGGCAGGGTGCTGGGAGGTCGGATCAGTGGTGTGGGTCCAGGTGGTGGGTCAGCCCTGGGGTCGGAAGTCCTCGAAGGTCGCGGGTCGGCCGGGCAGGACCGAACGCGCGGGCGCGCGCAGGCCGTCCAGGAAGAGCTGCAGGTGCCGGTGGACGAACTCGTCGAGCAGTCCGCAGGAGGTGCCCGGCAGTGGCCGGGTGAGCTGGCTCATCGCGATGAACAGGTCCCCGTGGTCCACGTCGGACCGCAGTTCGCCCGCGGCCCGGGCGCGCTCCATCAGTCCGCTCACGGCGGTCCGCAGGCGCTCCCGGATCTCGGTCAGCTCAGGGTCGTAGGGGTCGATGGTGCTGGTGAAGACGGCGCAGAGCCCGCCGACCTTCTCCGCCACGGTCGCGTGCGCGAACCGCTGCAGAGCGTCGAACGGACCGCCGCCCTCGCCCGCATCCGCCTCGGCCGTCGCCGTCTCGGCCAGGGCCAGGATGCGGTTCTTGACGAGCAGCGCCACCTCGCGGATCAGTGCCACCCGGTCCGGGAAGTTCCGGTACAGCGTGGCATTGCCGACCCCCGCCCGCTTCGCGATCTCGTCGAACGGTACATCGGCACCGTGCTCGACGAACGCGTCCCGGGCCGCCAGCACGATCCGCTCCCGGTTCCGGCTCGCGTCCGCGCGCAACTTCGGCGCACGCACACTCCCCGCGGCAGGGGCCGACTCGGCGACGACGGTGGTCATGGTGACTGCTCCTTCAGGATACCGGGGAAATTCTCCCCGCTTAAGCCAGCGTAGTCGGAAACGGGGAATCTGTCCCCGCTATTTCCCGGCACGGTGTGACCTGCGTCACATGTCTGTCGCGGTGTCGTTGACCGGTGCGAGGTTGCGCAAGCTCTCCCGTGAGGCCTTGCGGAACGGGTGGCGGCGCTATCGTCGGAAGCCATACAGCCCGTAACCGCCCGCCGGTGTGCTCGTTGTTCCGGAGGGTGCCCAGGCGAAGGAGGAAGGCCCGTGACTGCGATCTCCGACCGCCCGCAGATGCTGCCCGAGGAGTTCGAGGAATTCGCTCGTCATCTGGCCACGACTGCCGAAGGCATCCGGCCGGAGTTCATCAACGGGAAGCTGGGGGTCAAGCCCGTGCCGGACGGTGACCACGGCCGCATCATCCAATGGCTCAATCGGATCTGCATCCAGGCTCGGCCAGAGCTCTATCTTCACGATCAAGGACTCAAGCTGCAGGGCTGCCGGGGTGGATTCGCTCGCCCGGACGGCACGCTGGCCGACGCGGATGCCTTCGTGGGCCACGGCGACTGGGCTGAGACCGAGCAGGTGCTCATGGTCGCGGAGGTCACCTCGTTCGACTCCGACACCGACCGCCGCGACCGCGTCGAGAAGCCCCGCGCCTATGCCGAGACCGGCATCCCGGTCTACCTGCTGATCGACCGGGACTCCGCCGAGGTCGTCGTCCACAGCCGGCCCGACGGCGTCCGGTACGAGGCCGTCCAGATCCTCCCCTTCGGCAAGACCGTCCACCTCCCCGACCCGGTCGGCATCTCCCTGGACACCGAGCCGCTCAAGAACTGGGTGCGCTGAGCCCGGCCATGCCTTCACCGGGGTGGTACGCCCGTCGGCCTAGGCTGTGGGCGTCCCGGGCGGCCGGTGGGTCGTGGGAGTCGGGAGGGGCCCGGCGGCCGGGTGGGCGAGGAGGTTCGCGATGGGCAGCGGTGAGACGACCGCCATGGTGCGCTGCGTGGCGGCCGTTCCGTGCTGGGTGAGCCTGATGGCCCGGGACCTGGAGGGCGCCAAGGAGTTCTACGGGCCGCTGCTCGGCTGGGAGTTCGAGCCCGAGTCGGAGCGCTTCGGCCCGTACCTGCACGCGGTGACCGGCGGGGAGGCGGTGGCCGGGCTGGGGGTGGCCGGCCTCGGGGCGGTGCCGCTCGCCTGGACCAGCTACTTCGGGACGGAGAGCGCCGACGCCGCCGCCGACGCGGTGCGCGAGCGCGGCGCGACGCTGGCCGTCGGCCCGCTGGCCTTCGACGAAGGGAGGGTGGCCTTCGCGGCGGACCCGGCCGGGGCGGTGTTCGGCATCTGGGAGGGCCCGCTGGGCCGCGCCCGGAAGCTGGACGTCCCGGGCGCGCCGGTCTGGATCGAGCTGCGCACCCCGGACCCGTTCGCGGCGGCGCTGTTCTACGGCCAGGTGTTCCGTTGGGACGGCCGTGACCCGGAGCGCTTCGAGGTCCGCTGGGAGCACGACCGGGTGGTGCTGCGCGCCGAGGGGCACAGCGTCGCGGCGCTGGCCAAGGAGCAGGCGGGCGGCCCGGCGGGCATGCCGCCGCACTGGGAGGTCTCCTTCGCCGTCCCGGACACCGACCGGGCGCTGGCCCGGGCGCTTGAGCTGGGCGGTTCGGCGGTCGGTCCGGCCTTCGACTCCCCGTACGGCCGGGTGGCCCGGCTGCAGGACCGCGAGGGCGCCCGCTTCGCGGTGATCAGTCCGAAGAGTTGATCAGCCCGCCGAGTCGATCGTTCCGTCCGGGCTGATCAGCCCGACGAGCCGAGCTCCGCGCGCTCCGCCCGCAGCCGTTCGCCCAGCGCCGCCCGGGCTTCGGCGGGCAGGGCCTTGCGGGCGGCCGGGAAGAGCAGCTTCTCCTCGCCGCTCAGGTGTCGCCGGACGGTGTCGGCCAGGCCGCCCAGTAGCGCGTCGAAGCCCGGGTCGGCCGGGCCGAGCCCCTGCAGGTCGGCGAGGTACTGCCCGATCGCGAGGTGGTCGTGGATGCTGCTGAACACCAGGGCTCCGCCGTCCGGCACGTCGTGCTGGACGACCGGGAAGAGGTGCTCCTCCTCGGCGGCGCAGTGGGTGAACAGCAGGTCGGTCAGCCGGGTGACCAGCTCGGCGCGCTCGGCGGAGCCGGCCGGGGAGGCTTCGACCCGGTCGAGCAGCTCGGTGACCGCGTTGTGGTCGGCGGTGAACTCGCCGAGGATGTCCGGCCTGCGGCTCATGGCGCGCCCGCCTCTCCTACGGGATCAGGACGTACCCCCGTACTCTCCAGTATCCGGCGCGCCCGGATTTACCCGGTTCAGCCTCCGTCCCGTCGCCCGGTGAGCGCCAGCAGCTGGGCCTGCGGGCCCGCGTCCTCGGCGACGGGCAGCGGCGGGCCGAACAGCCCGCTGCCGGAGAGGTCCCCGTAGCCGCTGATCTCGCCGAGCGCGAAGTCCACCAGCTCCGCCGGGATCCGGGTGCGGGTCCCGATGCCCTCGGCGAGGTCCCAGGTGTGCACCACCAGGTCGGTGGTGAGCTGGTCCAGGTAGTACTGCCCGGAGACGTCCGCGAAGGACAGGTGGACGGTGAGCTCGGTGGCGCCGGGGACTTCCCAGGCGTGCCGGGCGGCCTCGGCGGCGGCCGTCCAGGCGGCGACCGGGTCCGGGCCGAGCACGTCGCCGTCGAAGCGGCTGCCGACCTCGGTGATGGTGGCGCCCATCAGCAGCTCGGGCACCCAGAGCTGCTCGCCGGTGAGGTGGTTGACCAGGTCGCGGACCGACCAGTCGGCGCACGGGGTGGGGGAGTCCCACTGGCCGGGTGTGACCAGCCGGACCCGCTCGTCGAAGGCGGCCAGCGCCTCGGGGTAGGGCGTGCCGGACTCGGCGGCCCGCCGGTGTCGCCTGCGTTGAGCCATGCCTCCACCCTGCCCCGGGCCGGGCGGGGCCCGCACCTCGCTCACTGACCGTCAGTTGTTCAAATTCGAACTCCAAGGTACGGTCGAGGAGCGGCCGGTTCAAATTTGAACAACAGGCGGGCCCGCCACACTCCGCCCGGCCGCATCACCACACCCCGACGACCGACCCCGATCGATGGAGACGCGCATGCCGAGCAGCAGCCCGAGCACGACCGCCGCCACCACCCCCACGGTCCGCACCGCCCGGGACTTCTCCGGGCCCGCGACCACCTCCCCGCACGCCTATGACGCCGGGCTCCTGCTCCTGCGCCTGGTGCTCGGCCTCACCATGGCCGCGCACGGCAGCCAGAAGCTGTTCGGCTGGTTCGGCGGGGGCGGCATCGACGGCACCGGTCAGTTCTTCACCATGAGCGGCTACCCGGCGGGCAACACCATGGCCGTGGTCGCCGGCCTCACCGAGATCCTGGGCGGACTTGGCCTCGCCGTCGGCCTTTTGACCCCGCTGGCGGGCGCCGCGATCGTCGGCACGATGGTCAACGCGATCGCCGTCACCTGGGGCGGCGGCTTCTTCGCCCCGAAGGGCAACGAGTACGAGCTGCTGCTGACCGCGGGCGCCGCCGCCCTCGCGCTGACCGGCCCGGGCCGCTACGCCGCGGACCGCTTCCTGCCGGTGCTGAAGGCGCACCGCCTGGCGTACGGTGTGGCCGCCGTGCTGGTCGGCCTGGCCACCGCCGGGGCGATCCTGTTGCTCCGCAAGTAGCCCCGACGGTCCAACTGTCGGGTCCTGGGGCCGTGGTGACCTATCGTCACCACGGCCTCCGCGTGTTTCCCGCACGCCTGCTGCGACTTCCGGGCCGGCGTGCTTGCCGGCTCACTCGCCGATCCGCACCAGCGCCAGGGTGATGTTGTCCGGTCCGCCCGCCTCGATCGCGGCCTTCCACAACTCGAACGCGGCCCGGCCGTCGGCCCGTTCGGACCCTTCGTGCGGCCGGGCGAGCAGTTCGGCCAGCTCCTCCTCGGGCACCGGGTCGGTCAGTCCGTCGCTGCACACCAGGTAGCGGTCGCCGGCGGCCAGCGGCGCGGCGCGGACGTGCGGTTCGACGAAGGTGAGCCCGAACGAGCCGCCCAGGGTCTGGGTGACCACCGAGGTGGTGCGCCGGCCGGGCGGCAGCGGCGGGCTGTCGTCGACGCTGACCCGGCGCAGCCCGTCCCCGGTGACCCGGTAGACCCGGCTGTCGCCGACGTTGAAGGCCACCGCCTGCTCGGGCAGCAGCACCAGTCCGGCGATGGTGGTGCCCATCGCGGCCAGCTCCGGATCTCCGGCCGCGGCCGCGTGCACCGCCCGGTTGCACTCCTGCAGTTCCTCCCGGACGGCCTCCTCGCCGTCCAGCGCGCCCCCCGCGACGGCGAGCCGGCGGGCGACCAGGGCGCTGGCCACCTCGCCGCCGGGGTGGCCGCCCAGGCCGTCGGCCACCGCGACCACGCAGGGCGGGCCGAGCGGGAAGAGCAGGGTCTGCGGGTTGGTGGTCACGGTGGCGCAGAGCGTCCACGGTCCGACCGTGAGGCTGTCCTCGTTGTGCTCCCGCACCAAGCCCTCGTGGCTCAGCGCGCTCACCGCGATGTACGGCGCCATCGGTTCGCCGTCCTTCCGGAGCCCTCCTCCCATTGTCGTCGTCCCGTCTTCGCTTGTCGGCGGGAATAACGCCCCTCGGCCGGATGCTAGGGTGGTTGAAAGTTGAACGACCTGGAACCGTCTGGAGTGTGGTGAGCGGCATGCAGTTCGGAATCTTCACCGTCGGCGACGTCACCCCCGATCCGACCACCGGCCGCACCCCGAGCGAGCACGAGCGGATCAAGGCGATGGTGGCCATCGCGCGCAAGGCCGAGGAGGTCGGCCTGGACGTCTTCGCGACCGGCGAGCACCACAACCCGCCGTTCGTCCCGTCCTCGCCGACGACCATGCTCGGCTACATCGCCGCGCAGACCGACCGCATCATCCTCTCCACCTCGACCACGCTGATCACCACCAACGACCCGGTGAAGATCGCCGAGGACTTCGCGATGCTCCAGCACCTCGCCGAGGGCCGGGTGGACCTGATGATGGGCCGCGGCAACACCGGCCCGGTCTACCCGTGGTTCGGCAAGGACATCCGCCAGGGCATCCCGCTCGCGGTCGAGAACTACGCGCTGCTGCACCAGCTGTGGCGCGAGGAGGTGGTGGACTGGCAGGGCCGCTTCCGCACCCCGCTGCAGGGCTTCACCTCCACCCCGCGCCCGCTGGACGACGTCCCGCCGTTCGTCTGGCACGGCTCGATCCGCAGCCCGGAGATCGCCGAGCAGGCCGCCTACTACGGGGACGGCTTCTTCGCGAACAACATCTTCTGGCCCAAGGAGCACTTCCGGAAGCTGATCAACCTCTACCGCGAGCGCTACGCCCACTACGGCCACGGCACGCCCGAGCAGGCGATCGTCGGCCTCGGCGGGCAGGTGTTCATGCGGAAGAACTCCCAGGACGCGGTGCGCGAGTTCCGCCCGTACTTCGACAACGCGCCGGTGTACGGGCACGGGCCCTCGCTGGAGGAGTTCACCGAGCAGACCCCGCTGACCGTCGGCAGCCCGCAGGAGGTCATCGAGAAGACGCTGACCTTCCGCGAGAGCTTCGGCGACTACCAGCGCCAGCTGTTCCTGATGGACCACGCCGGCCTGCCGCTGAAGACCGTGCTGGAGCAGCTGGACCTGCTCGGCGAGGAGGTCGTGCCGGTGCTGCGCGAGGAGTTCGCCAAGGGCCGCCCGGCCGATGTGCCGGACGGGCCGACCCACGCCGCGCTGGTCGCGGCCCGCGACGCCCGCGCGAACGACGAGAAGGCCGTGGAGGTGGCCAAGTGACCGTGTTCAAGCTGGCGGTGGTGGGCGCCGGGCTGAGCAAGCCGTCCTCGACGCGCCTGCTGGCGGACCGGCTCGCCGAGTCGACGGTGCGGCAACTCGCCCCGGACGGGCGGGAGGTGGAGGTCGTCGTGGTCGAACTGCGGGACCTCGCCGTGGACATCGCCAACAATCTCGTCACCGGCTTCCCGGCCGCCGCGCTGCGCGAGGCGATCGGGGCGGTGACGGAGGCGGACGCGGTGATCGCGGTGACGCCGATCTTCACCGCCTCCTACAGCGGCCTGTTCAAGTCCTTCTTCGACGTGGTCGACCAGGACGCGCTGACCGGCAAGCCGGTGCTGATCGCCGCCACCGGCGGTACGCCCCGGCACTCGCTCGCCCTGGAGCACGCCGTCCGGCCGCTGTTCAGCTACCTGCGCGCGGTGGTGCTGCCGACCGCCGTCTACGCGGCCACCGACGACTGGGGCGGGGCGGGCGACGCGCTCACCGACGACCTGCCGGGCCGGATCGACCGCGCGGCGGGCGAGCTGGCGGCCCTGCTGGCCGGCCGCGGCCCGGCGGCGCGGAGCCGGCGCTCGACGGCCTCGCTGCCCGAGCAGGTGGTGCCCTTCGCCGAGCAGCTGGCGGCGCTGCGGGTCTAGCGCCTGTCCTCGCCTGCAGCAGGGGTGAATCACTCTGACGGCCCCGTCGGACCATCGTCCGGCGGGGCCGTCAGGCCTGCCCGGCCGGGCCGTTCGGCTGGGTGTCGACCGCGCCGAATTGTCCGCTGTGCGATGTAATCGTTGGCATGATCAGATTGGCACTGATCCGTCATGCTCTGCACCCATCCTTGCGGGGCGCCCGTCGTGAGCCCGATGCGTGACAACCGGTGCGTGACAAGGAGCGCAGCCATGCAGCCCGAACCGCAAGCCGTGCTCTCCCCGCTGACCGGCGCGGCCGTCTTCCTGGTCCTCACCGTCGAACCCGGCGGCGAGGACGCCGTCCGCGAACTGCTGCCCGACCTCGCCGGACTGCGCCGGGCGGTCGGCTTCCGGGCCCCCGAGGGCGGCCTCACCTGCGTCACCGGCATCGGCTCCGAGCTCTGGGACCGCCTCTTCGACGGCCCCCGGCCGGCCGGCCTCCACCCCTTCCAGGAGGTGGCCGGTGCCCGCCACCGCGCCCCGGCCACCCCGGGCGACCTGCTGCTGCACCTGCGGGCCGAGCGGATGGACCTCTGCTTCGAGCTGGCGGGCCGGCTCACCACCCGCCTCGCCGGGGCGGCCACCGTGGTCGACTCCGTCCAGGGCTTCCGGTACTTCGACGACCGGGACCTGCTCGGCTTCGTGGACGGTACCGAGAACCCCGAGGGCCGAGCGGCCGGGACCGCCGCCGTGGTGGGCGAGGAGGACCCCGGCTTCGCCGGCGGCAGCTACGTCATCGTCCAGAAGTACCTGCACGACCTGGACAAGTGGAACGCGCTGAGCGTCGAGGAGCAGGAGGGGGCGGTCGGCCGCACCAAGCTCACCGACATCGAGCTGGCCGACGACGTCAAGCCCGCCGACTCGCACGTGGCGCTCACCGTGATCACCGGCCCGGACGGCGAGGAGCGGAAGATCGTCCGCTTCAACATGCCCTTCGGCTCCTTCGGCCCCTCCGGAACGGCCGGGAGGGGCGGCGAGTTCGGCACCTACTTCATCGGCTACGCGCGCGACCCCGGGGTGACCGAGGAGATGCTCCGCAACATGTTCATCGGCAACCCGCCGGGCACCACCGACCGGCTGCTCGACTTCTCCACCGCGGCCACCGGCACGCTGTTCTTCGTCCCGACCGCCGACTTCCTGGACTCCCCACCGCCCGCGTCCGCCGCCGCGTCCGCGTCCGAGCCCGCCGCCGTCCCCGCGTCCGAGCCCGCCGCCGGCCCCGCGCCCGCGGACGGCTCGCTCGGCATCGGCAGCCTCAAACAGACCCGCTGAAGAGGACCCCGCGCATGAACAACCTCCACCGGGACCTCGCCCCGATCTCCGCCGCCGCGTGGGAGGAGATCGAGGAGGAGGCCCGTCAGACCTTCGAGCTGCACATCGCCGCCCGCCGGGTGGTCGACCTGCACGGCCCCGAGGGCACCACCCTCGCCGCGGTCGGCACCGGCCACCTGACCGGCATCGAACCGCCCCTCGACGGCGTTCGGGCGCACGCCCGCGCCAGCCGTCCGGTGGTCGAGCTGCGCGTCCCCTTCACCGTCGCCCGCGCGGCGGTGGACGACGTCGAACGCGGCTCCCGGGACTCCGACTGGCAGCCGGTCAAGGACGCCGCCCGCACCCTCGCCCTCGCCGAGGACCGCGCCGTCTTCGAGGGTTACCGCGCGGCCGCCATCGAGGGCATCCGGGCCGGCTCCAGCAACCCGCCGGTCCAGCTCCCCGGCGACGTCCGCGAGTACCCCGAGGCCGTCAGTCGCGCCCTCACCGCGCTGCGCCTGGCCGGCGTCGGCGGGCCGTACTCGCTCCTGCTCGGGGCCGCGGCCTTCACCGCCGTCAACGAGACCAGCGACCACGGATACCCCGTCCACAACCACCTCGCCCGTCTCCTGGACGGCGACATCATCTGGGCCCCCGCCATCGAGGGCGCCTTCCTGCTCTCCACCCGGGGCGGCGACTTCGAACTCTTCCTCGGCCAGGACGTGTCCGTCGGCTACCTCTCCCACGACGCCGACTCCGTCCGGCTCTACCTCCAGGAGTCGCTGACCTTCAGCGTCTACACCGGAGAGGCGTCCGTGGCCCTCGGCGGACCGGCGGCGACGCCCGCGGACGGCACCAGGGCCCCCGGTCACCGGGAAGGGTACTGAGTGCCTTTACCAGGGGTACTGAGTGCCGTAAGCTCTCCGTGGAGCCTCTGACGCCAGTCGAAGAGAGCCGACACGGCATGCCGGTCCAGGTGGCGCTTGCGGCGCGCGGGCCGCGGCCGGGCCGGACTTGGCACTCAGTACCCTCGGCATGACCTGAGGCCATGGATCCAGTGCATCCGTGCACCCGTGACAGGAGATACCGCTCATGAGCTTGAGGATCGTCGTCTGTGTGAAGTACGTGCCGGACGCGACGGGTGACCGTCGTTTCGCGGACGACCACACCACCGACCGGGAGGGCGTGGACGGCCTCCTGTCGGA
>NZ_JBIWPN010000027.1:0-7010 GCF_044768305.1 Kitasatospora sp. NPDC101155
GGCGAGCACTCCATCAGCTCCGCCGCCATGCCCACCCACTGCGAGCCCTGACCCGGGAACACGAACACCACACCCGAACCGGAACCCGCCACACCGGTGACGCCCTCGCCGGACGCCAACGCGGCCAGCCCGGCCAGCGCCTCCGCCCGGTCCCGCGCCACCACCACACCACGGTGCTCCAACGCCGCACGCGACGACACCAGCGAGAACCCGGCATCCAGCAACGACAGTTCGGCACGCTCATCAACGAACGCCGCCAGGCGCTCGGCCTGCTCGGCCAGGGCCGCCGCGGACCGGCCGGACACCACCCACGGCACCACCGGCAGCGAGGACACGACCAGACGCTCGGCCGACTCCTCGGCCGAACCCCCGGACACGTCGGCAGGAGCCTGCTCAAGGATCACGTGTGCATTCGTGCCGCTCACACCGAACGAGGAGACACCCGCCCGACGCGGGCCTCCGGTCTCCGGCCAGTCCCGCGCCTCGGTGAGCAGCTCCACCGCGCCGGCCGACCAGTCCACGTGCGGGGTCGGCTCGTCCACGTGCAGCGTCCGCGGCAGCACACCGTGCCGCATCGCCATCACCATCTTGATCACACCGGCCACGCCCGCCGCGTACTGGGTGTGGCCGATGTTCGACTTCATCGACCCCAGCCACAGCGGCCGGTCGGACGAGTGTCGTTGACCGTACGTGGCGAGCAGTGCCTGTGCCTCGATCGGGTCACCCAGCGTGGTGCCCGTACCGTGCGCCTCCACCGCGTCGACCTGGTCGACCGTCAACCCGGCGTTGGCCAGCGCGGCCCGGATCACCCGTTGCTGCGACGGGCCGTTCGGCGCGGTCAGACCGTTCGAAGCGCCGTCCTGGTTCACCGCGCTGCCGCGCAGCACCGCCAGCACCGGGTGGCCGTTGCGCCGGGCGTCGGAGAGCCGCTCCACCATGAGCACACCCACGCCCTCGCCCCAGCCGGTGCCGTCGGCCGCGGCCGCGAAGGACTTGCAGCGACCGTCCGCCGCCAGACCGCGCTGACGGGAGAACTCCACGAACATGCCCGCGCTGGCCATCACCGTGACGCCGCCCGCCAACGCCAGGTCGCACTCGCCCTGGCGCAGCGCCTGCACCGCCAGGTGCAGGGCCACCAGCGACGACGAACACGCCGTGTCCACCGTCACCGCCGGCCCCTCCAGACCGAACGAGTAGGAAATCCGGCCCGAGTTGACGCTGCTGTTGGTGCCGGTGAGGACGTAGCCCTGGAGGGCGGAGTCCTCGTCCATGCGCGGCCCGTAGTCCATCGCGGTGGCCCCGACGAAGACGCCCGTCCGGCTGCCGTGCAGCGAGGAGGGGTCGATCCCGGCCCGCTCGATCGCCTCCCACGAGGTCTCCAGCAGCAGGCGCTGCTGGGGGTCCATCGACAGCGCCTCGCGCGGCGAGATCCCGAAGAAGGCCGCGTCGAAGTCTGCCGCCGCGTCCAGGAAGGCACCGTCGCGGGTGTACGACCGACCGGTCCGCTCCGGGTCCGGGTCGTAGAGGCTCTCGACGTCCCAGCCGCGGTCCAGCGGCCAGCCCGAGACGGCGTCCCGGCCCGCGGCGAGCATCGCCCACAGGTCCTCGGGCGAGTTCACGCCGCCGGGGAGCCGGCAGCCCATGCCGACGATCGCGATGGGCTCGTCGGTCACCGGGCGCTCCACCGCCCCGGCGGGCTCGGCGGGCGATCCGAGCGCCTGGGCGTGCAGGTGACCGGCGAGGACCGCGGGCGTCGGGTAGTCGAAGAGCAGCGTCGCCGGCAGCGCCTGCCCGAGGGCCGCACCGAGGCGGTTGCGCAGCTCGACGGACATGAAGGAGTCGAAGCCGAGTTCCTTGAAGGTCAGTCGGCTGTCCACCGTGTCGGGGCCGTCCTGGCCGAGGACGACGGCGGCATGGGCGCGCACCTGTCGCAGCAGCTGCTGCTCGTCCGGCACCGCGGCGGTCGCGGCGGCGAGAGGCTCGGCGGCGGCCTCGGCACCCGTCGGGCCCTGGGCGGCCGACGTCACCGGGGGTACCGGCGCGTCGTCCAGCCAGTAGGTGTTGCGCTGGAACGCGTAGCTGGGCAGCTGCACCGGCCGGGCCGGGCCGAAGACGGTGTCCCAGTCCAACTCCGCGCCTCGGACGGCCAGTTCGGCCAGCGAGCTGAGCACCCGGCCCAGCGAACCGTCATCCCGGCGGGTCGAGGGGACGACGACGGCCGACTCGCCGACCGCCTCGATGGTCTCCTGAACCCCCATGGCCAGCACCGGGTGCGGACTGACCTCGACGAACACGCGGTGCCCCTGCCGCAGGAGCTCCCGGGTGGCCGCCTCGAACTGCACCGTGCGGCGCAGGTTGGTGTACCAGTACTCCGCGTCCATCTCGCCGGGCTCCAGCCAGCGTCCGGTGACGGTGGACAGCAGCGGGATCCGGGCCGCCTGCGGGGCGATCGGGGCGAGGTCGGTCGACAGCCGCTCGCGGATGGCCTCCACGTGGGCCGAGTGCGAGGCGTAGTCCACCGGGATCCGGCGGGCCCGGACGCCCTGCCCGGACAGCTTGGTGACGAACCGGTCGATCGATTCCGAGTCGCCGGAGACCACGGTGGAGCGCGGACCGTTGACCGCGGCGACCGCCAGCCGGTCGCCGAACTCATCGAGCAGCGGGCGCAGTTCCGCTTCGCCGAGGGCAGCCGAGGCCATCCCGCCCGGTCCGGCGAGTACGGTCAGCGCCTGGGCGCGCAGCGCGACCACGCGGGCCGCGTCCGCCAGCGACAGGGCGCCGGCGACGCAGGCGGCCGCGATCTCGCCCTGGCTGTGGCCGACCACCGCGGCGGGCCGTACGCCCAGGGACTGCCAGAGCGCGGCGAGGGACACCATGACCGCGAAGAGCACGGGCTGCACCACGTCGACCCGCTCCAGCGAGGGCGCTCCCGGCGCACCCCGGAGCACCTCCAGCAGCGACCAGTCGACGTGGGGCCGCAGGGCCGTCTCGCACTCCTGCATCCGCTCGTTGAACACCCCTGAGGACGCCAGGAGTTCGGTGGCCATGCCGATCCACTGCGAGCCCTGGCCCGGGAAGACGAACACCGTCCCGCCCTGGGCGTCGGCCTGCCCGGTGGTCAGGCCCGCGCGGATCTCGCCCGCGGCCAGTGCGTCGAGCCCGGCGCACAGTTCCGTCCGGTTGGCCGCCAGCACCACGGCACGGTGGCGGAAGGCGGTCCGGGTGGCCACCAGCGAGTGGCCGAGGTCCGCCAACTCGACGTCGGCGTCCTGGAGTCGGCTGCCCAGCCGGTCGGCCTGGGCGCGCAGGGCCGCCGCCGTACGGCCGCTGACCAGGAACGGCAGCGGGCCCTCCGGCCGGGAGTCGGTGGGAGCGGGCCGGGACGTCGGCTCGACCGCGCCGGGGGCCTCGGACACCACCAGGTGGCAGTTGGTCCCGCCCACGCCGAAGGAGCTGACCCCCGCCACCAGCGGACGGTCCGGGTGCGGCCAGCCTGCCAGCCGGTCCTGCACCTTCAACCGCAGTTCGGCCAACGGGATTTCGGGGTTCGGGACGTCGTAGTTGAGGCTGGGCGGCAGCTCCCGGTGCCGGATCGCCAGCACGGCCTTCAGCAGGCCCGTGATGCCCGCCGCGCCCTCCAGGTGGCCGAGGTTGGTCTTCACCGAGCCCACGGCCAGCGGTGCCGTCCGTCCGTCCGCCGTGCCGTAGGCGGCGCCCAGTGCCGCCGCTTCGACGGGGTCGCCCACCTTGGTCCCGGTGCCGTGCAGTTCCACGTAGCCGACGTCGGCCGGGTCGACCCCGGCCTGTCGGCAGGCCTCGGTCAGCACGGCCTGCTGTGCGGCCGGGTTGGGCACCGTCAGGCCGCCGTCGCCGGAGCCGTCGTTGTTGACGGCACCGCCGCGGATGACCGCCAGTACGGTGTCACCGTCGGCCAGCGCCTGCCGGTAGGTCTTGAGCACCACCAGGCCGGCACCCTCGCCGCGCACGAAGCCGTTGGCCCGGGAGTCGAAGGTGAAGCAGCGTCCGTCCGGGGAGAGCCCGCCGAACCGGTCCATGACCAGGGCGCTTTCGGGCGCCAGGTTCAGGTGCACACCGCCCGCCAGCGCGATGCTCGACTCCCCCTTGCGCAGGCTCTCGCAGGCCAGTTGGACCGCGACCAGCGACGAGGACTGGCCCGTGTCCACCACCAGGCTCGGGCCGTGGAATCCGAGGGTGTAGGAGATGCGGTTGGCGATGATGCTGCGGTGCAGACCGGTCAGGCTGTGGTGGGTGACCGCTTGGCCGCCGCGCCGGTGCAGCAGGGTCGCGTAGTCGTCCCGGATCGCCCCGGCGAAGACTCCGACCGGCTTCGAACGCAGCCGATCCGGGACGATCCCGGCGTGCTCCAGAGCCTCCCAGGCCAGCTCCAGCATCAGGCGCTGCTGGGGGTCCATGGCCACGGCCTCGCGCGGCGAGATGCCGAAGAAGGCGGGGTCGAACTCCCTTGCGCTGTCCAGGAATCCGCCCCACTCGGCGCCCGGGGTCAGCGGCTCCCCGGCCTCGGCCTGCGGCACGGCACGACGGTCCTCGGGCACCCGTCCGATGCTGCTCGCGCCCTCGCGCAGCAGCCGCCACAGCGCGTCCGGGTCCGCCGCACCAGGCAGCCGGCATGACATCCCGATGACGGCGATCCAGTTGTCCTGCTGTGTCGAGGTCGCCTGACCGGCTACACGGGACCCGCTCAATTTCAGCCACACTCCGCAGAAGGACAAGGAAAACCGACGGACACTCAGACGAGTCCCCGCTATCCGCACACACTGATGCCGCACATCACATCGCCCGCACGGCGAAGTCCCGTGCGCAGAACGGCGATCCGCTCTACTGATTAACCTTCACAAACGGCAGGTGCCGTCACGTCATGTAAAACGCGCATATCCGTCCACGCCCGGAACATCAAGAGGGAAGCATTCGACCTGAGTCCGCGCAGAGGCCTGGGGCGAGCGGAGCCCGGCCCATTTCATGACAGACGATCAGGGAAAGCACGATTCGGCGACAAAGCGGACAACATGTGCCCGGGTCTAGCAGACGGATGACTCCGCGCCGGAGCGGCCGGCGCTCCAGCCGCGAAAGCCGTGAAGGCCGTGAAGTGAAGGTGAACAACGATCAGAAATGCAGGATCCAAGCCCTGTCATGAATTCAAACCCCCGTGATGAGTGCTCTGTGCACTTGCGTACGAACGTACCCCCGGCTCAGGACGGCAGGCAAGTGTGATCTACGCCTCTCGACCGGGTGCCCACCCCTCCGCACCAGCCAGAACGTACCCGGAGCCGGGCTCGCCCGCCACCCTCGACCGGCCCTCGGCATACGAATGGAGCGGAGGCCGTCAGTTCACTTCCGCTTCAGTCAACTTGAGGTACTCTCTGCCGGGATCCAGTGTCACCGGGCCGTCAACGACGCCGCCACGTGTTGCGGACGCTGTTCATGCGCCTCGGGGCTGGATCGACAGTTCATCAGGGAAGTTCAATCGGGGGCGCGATCGGTGCCGAACTTCTCTCCGCACGCCGGGACCCGTCCGTTCCACGACCGCTGATCGGGATGCGCTGCTCTCGACGTCCCCGCTTGCGCCGAACTGGCCCAAATCATCGAGGAGTTTACATGAGTGACACTGCGGACCAGCTTCTTGCCTATCCCTTCAAGGGCGAAGCCTGTCCTTATGATGTGGCCTCCGGCTACAAGCAGTTGCAGGAAAAGGGGCCGATCAACAGAGTCACCTTCCTGGACGGGAGCGAGGGCTGGGTGGTGACGGGGCACGAGGAGGCGCGCGCCCTGCTCGCCGACCCCCGGATCTCCGCCGACCGCAGCAACCCGAACTTCCCGCAGACCGCCAAGTACGCGCCCGGCATGCCGCCGGTCACCACGAACGACCCCATGCCGCGGGAGGAACGGACCTTCAGCTACATGGACGGCGAGGAGCACAGCTCCCAACGGCGTCTGGTCATCCCGAGCTTCACCGTCCGTCAGGTGAAGGCCATGCGCCCGCTGATGCAGCAGGTCGCCGACGAACTGATCGACAAGATGGTGGCCACCGGGTCGCCGGTCGACCTCATCTCCGCGTACGCGGCACCGTTCTCCCCCACCATGCTCACGCACATCCTGGGCATTCCCGAGGCGGAGCGCGAGTTCTTCCAGCAGCGCGTCCAGTCGCTCGCCGCTCCCATGGAGCACATGATGCCGGCGCTCCTCGACCTCGCCGGCTACCTCCCCGGCCTGCTGGAGAAGAAGACGGCGGAACCGGGTCAGGACCTGCTCAGCAGCCTCGTGTCCAGGAGCGAGGACGGCACGGCAGAGCTCACCCCGCAGAACCTCCTGAACACCACCATGCTCGTGCTGATCTCGGGCAACGAATCCAGCATGACGATGATCTCCCTCGGCGTTCTAGCGCTGCTGGACAACCCCGAGCAGCTGGCCGCCTTCCGGGCCAACCCGGAGCTCGCCCCCAGCCTGGTCCAGGAGCTGCTGCGGTACCTGTCCGTCGGCGGCTCCGCGCTGCGGGTGGCCACCGAGGACATCGAGATCGGCGACCGGCTGATCCGTGCCGGCGAGGGCGTGGTCATCGGGATCAAGGCGGCGAACCGCGACCCGAAGGCCTTCCCGGACCCCGAGGCGCTCGACGTGCGGCGGGGCGACAACCAGCACATCGCCTTCAGCCACGGCCCGCACACCTGCGTGGCGCAGAACTTCGCCACCGCGCTGCTGGAGACGGCGTTCACCACGCTCTTCGCCCGCCTCCCGGAGCTGCGCCTCGCCGTACCGCGCGAGGAGCTGCCGGTCGGCGGCATGGGGCTCTGGCGCGTCACCGAGCTGCCCGTGACCTGGTAACTCCGGTGACCACGGGCACCGCCTGGTGAGAAGGGCTGTGGTGGGGGGTGGGGGGGGGGGAAGGCACCACCCCCCCAGACCCCCACCGGGGCCCCCCCCCCGCGCCGGCCGGCCCCGGGGGGGGGGGGGCCCGAGAATACACAACCGCGGGG
>NZ_JBIWPN010000027.1:7020-110484 GCF_044768305.1 Kitasatospora sp. NPDC101155
GCGCGCGCCGCTCGCGGTTTCCCGGCGGCCCCCCCGCGCCCGGGGGGGGTCTGGGGGGGGGGGGGGGGGGGGGGGGGCCCCCCCCCCCACCACAGCCCTTCGCCGTACCGGTCAGGCCCCGGCGGCGAGCGCGTCCAGGTGCGCGGAGAGCACCTTCATGACCTCACCGGGTCGGCTGCTCAGGTAGAAGTGCCCGCCCTGGAACACCTGGAGGTCGAACACCCCGGAGGTGTGCTCCTGCCAGGCGCGCGCCTCCTCGATCGAGGTCTTCGGGTCACTGTCACCGGTCAGCGCTGTGATCGGGCAGCGGAGCACGGAGCCGGGCTCGCTGCGGTAGGTCTCCACGGCCTTGTAGTCGCTGCGCAGCGCGGGCAACACCATGCGCACGATCTCCTCGGAGGCGAACACCTGGGAGTCGGTGCCGCTCATCGCCCGTATCTCCGTCAGGATGCCCTCGTCGTCGCGCTCGTGCACGTCCTCGTCCCGGTAACGGGAGGGTGCCCGGCGGCCCGAGGCGAACAGGTGTACCGGGCCCTCGCCGTCACGCTCGAGGCGCCGGGCCACCTCGAAGGCGATGACCGCCCCCATGCTGTGGCCGAAGAAGGTCAGCGGCCGGTCGGCCAACGTGCGCAGCACCGGGTGGAGTTCGTCGGCCAGTTGGTGGATGTCCTCGATGCACGGCTCCAGACGCCGGTCCTGGCGGCCGGGGTACTGCAGGGCGATCACGTCGGTACCGGGGCTCAGTTGGGCCGACACCGGGAAGTAGAAGCTCGCCGAGCCGCCCGCGTGCGGGAAGCAGACCAGCCGGCTGGGTGCCTGCGGAGCCGGGTGGAAGCTGCGGCACCACAGGTCGGTGTCTGGGGCAAGTCTGGTCATGGTGGTTCGATCCCGTTCTCAATGGCACTCCGCGATCGCGGTCGTGCGAGGCCTGCCAGGGTCTGTCGATCGGTCATGACCGCACGGGCTCCACCCGGGTCGCAGTCCGTCCCCCCTGATGGCAGCCAGCATAGAGACTGCCCATGGATCTTGTCCGCGTGATCCGCACCGCATCGAAGGTGCGCGTCGCACCGGGCCCGTCGGCCGTCCGGCGGATCCGCGCAGGCTCCGAACCGCTCGCCGCTGCGCCGACACCAGGTGAGCACCGGCACTGTGCCCCCGGCCGGGCCGGCCAAGATCATGCGCACCGTGGACCACGACGCGCCCGCGCTGACCATCCGACGCGTCCCCGGGGGGCATTTCGGCAAGGTCGCCGCCACCTGGTACACCGACCTCGCCCACAGCACCCTGGTCGGCCCGATCGCCTCCGACTGTGTGGGGAATCCGGACTCCTCGGCCTGGCTCCCGGCCGCGCTGCGGTAGCGGGTCTTGTATGCGTGGACACACCGCGACCACCGCGACTCCTGGTGCTCGCAGTCCTTGAAGAAGGTGCCCATGCCGTGGACGAGCTTCCTCGATGCCATCGTCTTGGTCTCCGTCCCGTCCAATGCTGACGTTTTGCTGACCGCAGATGGTCGACCAGGCCCCTGACCTGGGAAGAACCGTGAATCGCGTGATATGTGTGGAACTTCATCGGACGGTCTCACGAGGACATCGTCCGGGCCCGCGAGGAGTGGCAGACCGCCTCCGAACGCTTCGGCACCGTCGAGGGCTACCCAGGCGGCCGCCTCCCCGCCCCGGAGCTCCCCGGAATCCCCCTCAAGGCCCGCGGACGCACCCGCTGACCTGCACGTTCACCGAACAGGGAGGCGTCAGGGAGCCCTGTCGCCTCCGGCTGAGCCATCAGCGCGGGGCAACGCGCGAAAGCGTCCGACCGTGCCAGAACCTCGGCCTGCCGGCTGACCGCGCTCGCCCGCGTTCCGGGCGAGCGCGGGGGCGTCGATGTCGTGCGGGCTCAGGATCCGTGCCCTGGTCGGCCCGCCGTCCCCACCCTCGGGCGACTCGCCGACCCCGAATTCTCCCGGGCGACCCGGCTTGTAGGCTCGCTTGAAACAGCTCTGATTCTTGAAGGGGGAGCCCAGTGCGCGCCCGTCGGTGGATAACTGTGGTCGCTGGAGTCGTCGCGCTGAGCAGCCCGACGGTCGCGTATGCCCGCGGCGGGGGCGGTAGCCACGGGTTCGGTGGCAGCGGGGGCGGCGGGGGCGGCGGGAGCAGCCATGGTGGTGGCTTCCACGGGTCGACCGGCGGCGGCTTCGGCTACGGTTTCGGAGCCGGTGGCGGTGGCGGTGGGTTCTTTCTCCTGTTGGTGATCCTGGCTGTCGTCCTCCTGATCCTGTGGCTCAGGTACCGGCGCCGGAAGGCGGAGCAGGCAGTCGGTCTGAACACGGTGTCGGACCGTACGGCGCACCGCGCGGACGCACAAGCGCGCGAGCGCGCCGCCCAGGTCGGGGCCCGGGTCGATGCCATCGCCGACACGGATGCGACCTTCGATCGCGCTGCGCTCGAGCGCCGGGCCGTCTGGCTGTACGTGACCGCCCAACATGCCTGGACCCAACACGATCACGCCACGTTGCAGCAGATCCTGTCCCCGGTGCTCTACGGCAAGTGGGCCGACGAGCTGCGCGACTACGAGTCACGCGGCGAGGTCAACGTCGTGGAGATCGTCTCCGGCCCGGTGGTCGAGCTGGTCGACGTCGCGAATCGCGCAGGCGAGGCGAACGACACCGTCACCTTCCGGGTCACCGCGACGCTCAAGGACTACGTACGCCGCGGCTACGGCCCGGATGCCGTACGCAAGGACGGCTCGACGCGCCCGGTCGAGTACTGGACGCTGCGCAAGAGCCGGGCCGGAGAGTGGATCGTGTCGTCGGTGGAGCAGGCGGCCGAGGGTGCGCACCACCTGACCAGCGCCATCGAGACGGACGGCTGGGACCAGAAGGAGGTCGCTCGCGAGGCGGTGCTCGAGGTGGCCGGGAAGACCGCGGTCAAGGGTGTGAGTGACATCCTGTCGCTCACCAACATTTCGTGGAGCACGGATGCCGACACCGCCGTCGGCGATCTGAGCGTGCTCGACGGCCGGTTCGACAAGGCGGTTCTCGAGGTCGCCGTCGAGCGGTTCCTCGAGGAGTGGGTCATGAACGACGGCAGCCTGGACTTCACGTCCGTGCGCACGGTCAATCGAACCGTCATGCGTGACGCCGTCGTCAGGTCGGTCACGGTGCGCTCGCTGGTCTCACGCGGCCCGATCGTCTTCCGTGTCGCGGTCGACGCAGAGGGCGTCTACTACGAGGTCGACCGGCGCAGCGAGCAGGTGCTCCGTGGCGACGCACGCGAGCGCAGACCGATCACCTTCGCGTTCGATCTCCGGCTGGACGACACGTCGACCAAAGCGTGGACCGTGATCGCCACCAACGTGGAGTAGGTGGAGCCCGCGTCTGTGGGGCCCTCCACGACGACTGGAGTGCTCGGCGAACTGCGGTGCTCCGCAGTCTGCCTGACGGTCACGCACTGGAAACGTGGGCCCCTGTTCGGCAAGGAACAGGGGCCCACGTGCTTCAGGCTGCGAGGCCGAGGACTTGGGCGACGTGCCCGATGAAGCCGGGCATCAGGCCGCTGACCCGCACACTCGACGGGCGTGGGGTCCAGCGGCCCGAACCGTTGCAATTCACGCCCCAGCCATCCCACGCGGGTTGTGCACGTTCATCGGCACCAGTGACCCGCCGAGCATCCAACTGAGAGCAGAACGGGTGCATTTCACCGTCGCGCTCCGGTCGGCCGGTGGCCCTGGGGGCCGGAGGCCTTCGAGGGGGCCGGAGCGGGAAGTGGTCAGACGGCCGGGCTGTGGGTGCGCGTGCGGTCGGACCACTTCACGACGAGCGGTACGGCCTGGCCGGCGACGAGGAAGAGAGCTCCCATGGCGAGCCAGCCCGGCTCGCCCCAGCCGATGCACACCAGGCCGAGCACCGACGGGCCGATCGCGTTGGACAGGCCTTGGCCGATCGCGAACAGACCCGAGTACTGGCCCTGTGCGCGCTCGGGGGCGAGGCCGAAAGACAGCTCGAACGAGGCGGCTGTGTACCACAGTTCGCCCACGGTGAGGGCCACTACACCGAGCACGACGACGACCAGGGCGACCCATCCGGGCGCGCCGCCCGCCACTGCGATGAGGCCGGTGGCGAGGAGGAACGCGGCCCCCGCTCGGCGCGCTGTGCGGCCGGCCGACGTGTTGTCGCGGACGCCGCGGCCGACCCGCACCTGCAGGAGGACCACGAGGACGGTGTTGACCGCCACGCTCGCGCCGACGAACCACCGCGGCGCTTCGGTGTGCCCGATGATCCACAGCGGCAGGGCGAAGATCAGCACCTGGTTCTGGATGGACATGATGCCGTCCAGGACGGTGAGCGCCACGTACGGCTTGTCCTTCAGGGCCGGCCAGCGGCTGCCTCCCGCCGGGACCTCCACCGGCGGCACGGACGGAACGAGGGAGGAGGCGGCCGCGGAGACGAGGAACGCGACGGCGGTGCCGAGGATGAGGCACACGTACGCGGTCCTGGTGTCCAACTGGACAACGACACCGGCCGCGAGGGCACCCGAGCCGACGGCGATGTTGTTGAGGGCACGCAGGTAGGAGCGGTAGCGGGTGGGGTTCGGGGCGCCCAGGGCGCGGGTCAGCGGGCCGCGGGCGGCGGTGCCGGCCGAGACGGCGAGCTCGGCCACGCACAGGCAGGCGATCAGCGCAGGGAAGGAGCGCACGAATACGAGTCCCGCCACGGCGAGGGCCTGCACGAAGAGCGTGACCCGGAAGACGTCGCGCGGGCCGTACCGGTCGGCCAGGTAGCCCACGGGGATGCCGGCGGCGAGTCCGATCAGGGCGGCGGCGCCCAGGGCGAATCCGACCTGGGCGACCGGGAGGCCCACGGAGCGGGTGAAGAACAACGCGGCCCCGGCGATGAAGAGGCCCTTGCCGATCTGGTTGACGAAGGTCGCGGCGGCGAAGGCGCGTTTGGGGCTCGTTTCGGGGATGAGGCCGCGAGCCACCAGCCAGGCCGACAACCCTCGTTCGGCGCCCTTCCCGGCCGCCGGCTCGGTCCGTTCGCCCGGTCGGCGCTGACTGGTGGTGTCCAACTGGCTGTCCTCCGACTCCTTGATGGCTGTGCTCGGGTGCCTGTCAGGCGGCTTTGTGGCGGGCGCCGCCCTCGATGTGGATCGTCTCGCCGGAGACGAAACCCGCGCGGAGGAGCCACATCACCAGGTCGACGATGTCGTCGGTCTCACCGTGCCGTCCGACGAGGGTCCCGGCCGCGCTCTTGCTCAACAAAGCGGCCTTCTTGTCACCGAGGCGATCCCATGAGCCCGAGTCCACGACGCCGGGCGAGACCGCGTTGACCCGTACCGGTGCCAGATCCGCTGCAAGGTGGCGCGCGGCGTACTCGAGCGCACCGTTCGTGATCCCCTTGACCAATGATCCCGGCCCGGGGCGCCAGCCGACGACACCGGAGAACAACACCATCGACCCGGTCGGCCGGAGCACCGGCGCGAAGTGCTTGGCGACCAGCATCGGGCCGACCACCTTCGCCGTGAACGCGGCCAGCAGCTTGTCGCGATCCAGCTCGGTCGCGCGAACGTCGTGCGGCGCCGAACCGGTCGTCACGATGTGGTCGACCCCGTCCTTCAGCCGTTCCGCCGCGGCCGCGATCGTCGACTCGTCCTGCAGATCGACCCGCACCGCCGCGGCACCGATCTCGCTCGCCAGCGCGTCGGCCGCGGCCAGATCGCGGGCACCGACGACGACGTCGTACCCGTCCTTCTTCGCCCGCCTCGCGACGGCCGCGCCGAGCGCCCGTGCACCGCCGATGACCAGGATCCGCTCCATCAAGCTCACTCCCTCTCCTAGGATCGGGCGCAAGGGTATGGATTTGATACCGGTATCTTCAACGAAACTGGGGGCAGCCATGGGAAAGGCCTACAACGTGATGGCGGCGACCTGCCCGAGCCGCACCGTGCTGCACCGCATCGGTGCCCGATGGACCGTGTTCGTCGTCAACGCCCTCGAGGGCGGACCTCGCCGCTTCAGCGAACTGAAGGGGCGCATCCAGGACATCACCCCGAAGGCCCTGACCGAGACACTGCGCTCCCTGGAGGACGACGGTCTGATCAGCCGCCACGAGTACGCCGAGAACCCGCCCCGCGTCGAGTACGCCCTCACACCGCTGGGCCGCTCTCTGCTCGTCCCGCTCCGTGCCGTACGACGCTGGGCCGAAGAGCACGTGCCGGACATCGAGGCGGCCCGAGCCCGCCGATCGGCTCTCTGACCCGCTCTCAAGCGGGCCGATGGGTCGGCCGCTCCGTCACGACCCGTGCGGTGCCGCCGAGTTCGACTCGAAGGTCCGGCCCCGCCGTGGCGGCGATGGTGGCCGGGCTGCCGAGGGCGTCGCCCATGTCGACGGCGATCCGGTGGGTGCCCCGGCCGGCCAGGTGTGCGGCGAGACAGGCCGTGCTGTTGGCGTTGGCGAGGTCCTCCGGAACACCGATCGACGGGGCGAACATCCGGGCTGCGAGCGCGCCCTCGGGCGAGGGTTCCGAGTGGACGTACGCACCGAGCAGGCCGAACCGGTCGCAGGCCGCCCTGAGGCGGTCGAGGTCCGGACGCAGCGCAGCGAGCACGGCCCGGGTTTCGACCGGCACCAGCATGCGTTCGCGGCCCACGCCGGCGATCCGGACGTTCGGCCCGACCTCGTGCGGCGCGAGACCGAGGGCCGGAAGAACGAGGGCGCGTTCCTCCGCGGTGGGTTCGCGCAGATCGACGGGACCGGGGTCGAAGGCGGCGGTGATCAGCTCGCCGGCACACTCGGCCCGCCCGGCGAATACGCGCCCCCCGGCACGGAGGGTGGCGCGGTAGGGCCCGGCGCCGCCGTGCCGTGCCGCGAGGAGGGCGAGGGCGGCGATCGTGCCGTGCCCACAGGCCGGCAACTCCCCCTCCGCGGTGAAGAAGCGCAGCTCGGTCGCGTCACCGACGTGACGTACGTACACGGTGTGCGAGACGCCCTGTGCGACCGCGATCCGGCGCCGCTCGTCGTCGCCCGGCGGCGCGCCGTCCGCGTCGTCCTCCAGGACGACGGCCGTGGGGCTGCCGCCCGCTCCGCCTCGCAGGCAGGCGCGGACGACCGTCACGTTCGGCGTGCTCATGGGGCTGTCACTTCGTCTCCTCCAGCGTGGCGTACCCAGTGGTCACCGACACGAGGCGTCGGCTCATCGGCGGAACAGGCCGCGCCGCTTCGCCCGCGGAACGGTCCTCGCCGCTTCCGTCGGCGGCGCGTCGAGGAGGGCCGCGACGGCGTGGAGGAAGGGGCGGGCCTCGGCGGTCATGCCGGTCCGGTGCAGGCGGTGGCGGCCCGCCGCCTCCCACTCGCCCAGCACCGCCCCGCGCTCGCCGGTGATCGGGTCGACCGCGTACTCCAGGGTGAAGGCCCGCTGCGCGGAGCCGTCGCCCGGCCAGGCCAGCACCACCGCGAAGGCCTCCGTCGCCGCCCGCGGCACCGGGAGGGCGACGAGGAGCATGCGGTGCCGCCCGGCCTGGACGAACCCGCCCCGGAGGCCCTCCGGCTCCAGCCGCTGCTCGACCGGCAGGCTCGCACCGTAGTCCTCCCAGAGCCGCCGCAACTCACCGTCGAGCCGCTCCCCCGGCACCGCGTCCAGGTGGCCGAGCGAGGGCAGCAGGCGGTGCGCGAAGCGGTAGTGGTGCGGTCGCGGCCCGGGCAGGTCTGCTCGCCCCTCGGCCAGCCGGGTGACCGCCGCGACGACCTCGTCCACGTGCACGAGGTCCAGCAGGCCGCCCTCGCCCACCTCGGTGAGCGGCATCAGCTCGCCGCCGCGCCACCAGTAGGTGTGCCGGGACAGCGGCGCGGCGGACTCGTCGAACTCCCGGGCGGCCGCCTCGATCAGGAGCTGCAGCACGTCCGGCACCTGGACGTCGAACGGCGCGAACAGCAGCCGGAACGCCGTGGGGAAGGCCACCACCGCGCCGTCCGGCGGCAGTTCCCGCCCGGTGACCTCGCGGTAGAGGGCGTCCAGGACGAGGACCCGGCTCCCCGTCAGCGCCGAACCACCCGTGACGACGTGCAGGCCGCCACCCTGCCCGGTCGGCCGGAGCTCGTGCCGCTCCACGGGCAGCTGGGCCAGCCGCGCCCGCGCGGCCTCGCGCAACCGCGACGCGTCCCCGAGTTCGGCGACGGCGGCCCCGGTCAGCACCTGCCAGCCGACGGGTGACTCCAGCGCCAGGAACTCCATTACCCCGGGCGCAACTTCGTGCGCGTGCGGGTGCCGCGCGGGGTCGGCCAGGGTCGTGGCGTCCAGGAGCAACGGGTAGAGCCGGGCCGCCGTCTCCTGCGGCGAGCCGGCGCCACCCGCCGTCGACCCCTGGACGGCGACGACCAGTTCGAGGACATGGGCGCGGACCAGCTCCCGCAGCGGGACCCCCGGCCGCTGCTCCACCAGTGCCAGGAGCCCTCCGAGCCCGTAGTCGCGCCCCTGCGCGTCGCGGGCCACGTCCCCGTGCAGGGTGACCTCGTTCCCGAGCTCCGCGAACGCCGCCCGCACCTGCGCGGCCAGCTCCGGCTCCAACTCCCGACGTACCATCGTTCCCTCCCGACCCGCGACCTGCCCCGTCCCCCGAAGTCGCAGGGTACCCCGACCAGTTGTCGCGGGCGGGGGCGTTTCCCGCCTTCGGTCGTCCCCTCCCGTGGCTTCCAGGTCCTGATCGGGCCCGGGGCGACGTCGCTGTGACGGCGTGCCGCCCGCGACGTCATGGACCGCACCACCGTCACTACACGCCGTGGCGGCGGCGCGCGGAACCGCTCCGGACGGCCGAGTGTCCGCGCCCCTCGCCGACGTGTTGCCGGACGAACCGGTCAGCGCCCCCGCCCCGGGGTGGGCCGGGGGCGGAGGCGCCGGATGGTGGGGCGTGCCCGGGTCAGCTCCGGACGGCCACCAGCTGACTGGAGCCGTCCTGCAGACCCGCGATGGCGGCGCGCTGGGCCGGGAAGGTGCTCGCGCCGTACGGGCCCTGGACCGCGGCGAAGCCGGACCAGTTGCCGTTGGTGAAGCGGGACTCGTGGTAGACGTTGCCGTCGCCGCCGACCACCGCCACCTGGGACGACCCGTCCGGCAGACCCGCGATGCCGACCGACCGCGCGGCCGTGGTGGGCGTGCCGTTGCCGGGGAGCGCGGCGAAGCCGGACCAGTTGCCGTCGGTGAAGCGGGACTCGTGGTAGACGTTGCCGTCGCCGCCGACCACCGCCACCTGGGACGACCCGTCCGGCAGTCCCGTGATGGCCACCCGCGAGGCCGCCATCCGCGAGCTGTTCACACCGGGCAGCGGGGCGAAGCCGCTCCAACTGCCGTTGGCGAAGCGGGTCTCGTGGTAGACGTTCCCGTCGTTGCCGACCGCGAGGACCTGGGCGGACCCGTCGGGCAGACCGGCGATGGCGACGTCCCCGGCCGCCATGGTCGGGGTGCCGACCCCGGGGAGCGCTCCGTAGCCGGACCAGCTGCCGTCGGCGAAGCGGATCCGATGGTAGACGTTGCCGTCACTGCCGATGGTCAGGACCTGCGAGGAGCCGTCCGGCATGCCCGCGATGCCGGCCCGGCGGGCCTGCGAGGCCGGGGTGCCGTCGTCGGCCAGCGCGGCGAAACCGCTCCAACTGCCGTTCGAGGCGCGGACCCCGTGGTAGAGCCGGCTGTCCAGGCCGATGCCCAGCTCCTGCGAGGAACCGCCCGGCAGGCCGGTGATCGCGGCCTCCGAGCCGCGGAAGACGCCCGCTCCGCCCGTCAACGGGCTGAAGCCGGGCCAGACACCCGAGCTCTGGCGCACGCCGAGGAAGAACGCGGAGGACTGGGACGGCGGGGCGGCGTTGAGCTGGATGTCCAGGTAGTCCTGGTCGATCGCGATCGCGTAGCCGCCCCAGGTCTCCGGGTTCTGCGGCGACGCGTACTGGTGGACGCGCTGGTGGCCGGACCAGTAGCCGGCCGGAATCGACGGGTCGGCGGTGTCCGCCTTGCCGTTCCAGTTGGCGCTGAAAACGGCATCGGGCACGGTGTAGGCGCTGTTGCCGACATTGGCGGCCAGGTCCTTCATGCCGGACGAGGAGCTGCTGTAGACACCGGAGTTGTAGCCCCAGGCGTGCAGTTCGTTGGTCCAGGCGGTGAGGAAGGCGAGCACCGTGGCCGAGTACTGCGGGGTGGCGTACGCCTCCATGTCGTAGTAGAGGATCGCGCCGGGGCCGAAGCCGAGGGCCTGGGCCTGGCTCACCGCGTCGTCGGCGGCGTTGGCGCCCTCGGTGGCGGGATAGCTGATCTTCGGGGCCTGCACACCGACGTACATCGGCAGGAAGGCCCAGCCCGCAGCCTGCTGCTGCTGGACCCAGGAGGCCGTCAGGTTCGGCTGGGCGCAGGCCCGTCCGACACCGCCGATGTAGATGCCGACTGCCCGGTACGGGGAGGAGGTCATCCACGCGTTCATCGCGGCGCCGGAGGGCGCCGTACACGCGTCAAACCCCTTGCCGGTGTAGTTCGTCGCCGACGCGGGTACCGACGCCGCCGCAGCCGGTGCAGCCGTGGCCTGGCCGGACGGCGCAGCCGCAGAGGTGGTGGTGGCGGGCCTCGGGGTGACGGTCGTCCGGGGCCCCGCGGGCGCCGGCTGCGGTCGGTGCGCCGGCGCGGGGGTGAGCCCGGCACCGGTGATGATCCGCTTCACCAGCGGCTGGTCCGTGTCGTACGTTCCGGTCACCGCGACGACGCCGTCGGTCGCCCGGATCATGTGCGCGACGGGGTTGGAACCCTCCCCGTCCGGTGCGGCGGCCGCGGCGGGTTCGACCAGCAGGGCCTCCGTGCGGCCGGTCAACCGCGGCGGGCAGACCTGCTGCTCGCCCGGGTGGCCGAGGTACAGCGCGTGCTGGTCGAAGCGGACGCAGGCCTGCGGGTCCACGGCCAGGTCCACCACCGGCCAGGCCGCGGGCACATGGAAGACGCGGCCCTGGTACGTCACAGCCTTGGTGTCCGGACTTCCGACGGGAGCGGCCACCGCGGAGCCTGCGGCGGCGGGCGCCGCCACGAGCACGGCCACCACGAGGGCCGCGGCGCTCCGGAGCGCTGTCATTGGGGACTTCACCCAGATCTCTCCTGACATGACGAAAGGCCGCACGCCGAGGAGTCGGCCGCGCGGCGTCGGCCACGATATCGACGCCCGCGGCGGGGGCCGCCAAGGGCCCCTCCCCGTCTTCATTTCGACGGACCGTCAGTCACCTTTTCCAGAGATGTATCTGACGGTCGAGACACAACCGGCCCTGCGCGTGCTGCGGTTCGAGCAGCGCACCCGGATGCCCGTGTCGGGGCGTCCGGGCCCGACGTCCACGGACCGGGGGCCGACGTCGACCGAAGGTCCGAACCGCTCAGCGGACCGACGCGACCCCGTCGCTCGACCGTCCGCCCCGGATCGGCTGGGTGTTCACGTCGAACGCGCGGGCTCCCGCGGAGCGCGGGAAGGGGATCAGGGGGTCGGTGGCCAGCGCCGCCGCTTCCACCCGGTCCCCCTCCGCGGCGGGGTGGTCGGCGGGGACGACCGCAACGAACCGTTCCGTCGTCAGGAGGGCGAGGTCGATGTCGTCGCACTCCTCGATGTCCCGGACGATCCCGATGTCGGCCGTGCCGCGTTCCAGGGCCGTCAGGACGTCGACGGTGAAGCCGTCGTGCAGCCTGACCCGGACGTCCGGGCAACGGAGGGAGAAGGCACGGAGCCGTTCGCTGACGATCACGGCGGCGGAGGTGATGAAGGCGACGTCCTCATGGAACTGGGCTGAGGCACAATCTTCCCCCTTTTCCCGAGCGCGGCAAAACCTCGCCGATATCCAAGGGCTGGCTCGCCCACAAGGCAGGCGGGAATCGGGGGGGGCAATTAGCGATATACGGAACGGCGAAATGCGTACCATACGGCCCGTCATCATGGATTCAGCCGCAGGGGCATGCCTTCGTCAAGCAAGTCAAGACTTATCTCTCAGGGAACTTTGACCGTATGGTGTGGCTCGAACCGAAGGAGCCCCCTGTTGTCGAAAATGAATGATCCCGTTGCGCGTGCGGTTGACTCGGAGCGGGATTATGTGTCCTCCTTGTATGAGTTGCTCACCGAGCGGCTTTCCGAGGCGCGAGTAAACCGAGCGAGGGTGCTGAAGGCCCCGGCGGACAACGCCGGTGAGGCATACGAGAGAGAAATCGCCGCCGAGCGTCTGGCCAAGGAAATCGGCCGGCTGGAGGGCGCCGAAAAGGGGCTGGTCTTCGGGCGCATCGACTGGACGGACGGCACGGCCCTGCGCATCGGGCGGATCGGACTGCAGACGGAGGAGGATGACCTGCCTCTGCTCGTGGACTGGCGCGCGAACGCGGCACGGCCCTTCTACGAGGCGACACCGGTCCACCCGATGGACCTGCGGCGACGCCGGCACCTGCGCATCGAGGAGCGCACGGTCATCTCGGTGAGCGACGAACTGCTGGACGGGACCGCCCCGACCGACGAGGACGTCGTGGGGGACGGCCCGTTGACCGAGGCTCTGTCGGCACGGCGTACGGGCAGGATGCACGCGGCCGTCGCGACGCTGCAGGCCGAGCAGGACGAGATCGTCCGCTCCGCCCACCGCGGGGTGACCGTGGTGCAGGGCGGGCCCGGCACCGGCAAGACGGTGGTCGCCCTGCACCGGGCGGCCTACGTCCTGTACGCATTCCCGCGCGCCGCGGAGGAGGGTGTCCTGGTGGTGGGCCCGAACGCCCGGTTCCTCGACTACATCTCCCAGGTCCTTCCCTCTCTCGGAGAGAACGACGTCGTTCTGGTGACCTGCCGGGAACTGGCCGGAGTGTCCACGGACACGGCGGACCCGTTCGATACTGCGCGTCTCAAGGGCGGCTCCGACCTCGCCGACGCCTTGGCCGGCCTGCTGCGCGTCCACCAAGCCCCCGCCGGTGACTTCACCGTGCGGGTCGGACAGGAACTGGTTCACCTGTCCGGCGAGGAGGTCGCCACGGCACGCGACGCCGCCGTGGCGGCCGCACCGGGGCACAACCCCGCGCGCCAGGTGTTCAAACAGCTCCTGGTCGACGCCGTCGCCGACGCGATGCAACGGGACATGGGCGACCTCCTGGAGCAGATCGACGCCGATGCCGAAAGGATGACGGGCATCAACCTCGACCGGTTCACGGGAGCCGCCCAGCGCCGTACCGAAGGTGCGGCCGACCCGGGTCCGGTCCACGAGCTGGACCTGGACGCCATCCGAGCCGATCTCCTCGACGACGCCGGCGTCGACCGAGCGGTCGAGGTGTTGTGGCCGCGGCTGGTGCCCGGTGACCTCGTGAAGGCGCTCCTGACGAACGCCGACGCTCTCGCCGAGCACCTGCCCCACCTGACCGCGCAGGAGCGGTCCCTTCTGCTGCGCGGTCCGGACGCCCCGTGGACCGATGCCGATGTGCCGTTGCTGGACGAGGCGGCGAGCCTGGTCGACGGCCCACCCGAGCGGATGTACGGGCACGTCGTCGTCGACGAGGCGCAGGAACTGACCGCCATGCAGTGGCGGATGATCGTCCGCCGCTGTCCGGCACGGGCGATGACGCTGGTGGGTGACTTCGCCCAGGCAGGCCCGGTCGCGACAGCACGCGACTGGAAGGAAGCACTGAGCCCCCACGTCGGACCGCGGTTCAAACTGCACAACCTGACCGTCAGCTACCGCACCACGCAGGAGATCCTGGAGAGCGTCCGGGACCTGCTCACCCGGATCGCCCCGGACCAGAAGCCCACACGGTCACTGCGAAGCGGTGAGAGCCCTCGCACCGTGACCACACCTCCGGATGGGTTGGCCACCGCCGTCGTTCAGGAACTCCGCGCCCAGAGCACCGCGCACCCGGGCGAGCTTCTGGGAGTGATCTGCGCGGACACCAGGGTGAGCGAGCTGACGGCCCAGGGCATCGCTCACCACGCACGCATCGTGCCGGCGTCCGAAGCGCGCGGCCTGGAATTCGACGGGGTCGTCGTCATGAACCCCGAGGAAATCATCACGGCCCGCCCCGGTGGGGAAAGGGACTTGTACGTAGCCCTGACCCGGGCCACCAGGCGCCTCTGCACAATCACCGTCCAGCCCGCCTGACAACTCGGCGCCCGCGTCCTCGCCGCGGGCGCACCCGGCGCGGTACGGACACCGGCCCGCGCGCACGGGGCTGCTGGTCTGCCGTGCGGTTGTGATCTTCATCGAGGGCCTGACCCGGCAGATGGGTGTTTGCTGGAGATATGTCGGTGATCGTCGGTACCTCGGGTTGGCAGTACGACGACTGGCGCGGGGTGCTCTACCGGGAAGGGACACCCAAGCGACGCTGGCTGGAGGAGTACGCCGAGCGGTTCGCCACGGTGGAGAGCAATGCCGCCTTCTACCGTTTGCCCTCGCCGGACACCTTCGCCGACTGGCGTGCCCGTACCCCTGAGGGCTTCGTGTTCGCGGTGAAGGCCAGCCGCTACCTCACCCACATCAAGCGCCTGCACGAGCCCGCCGAGCCGGTCCAGCGGCTGCTCACGGCGGCACAGGGGCTCGGGGAGCGGCTCGGCCCGGTGCTGCTGCAGCTGCCGCCCACGCTGCACGCGGATGCCGAGCTGCTGGACGGCTGTCTGGCCGCCTTCCCCGCGGGCGTGCGGGTCGCCGTCGAGCCGCGCCACCCGTCCTGGTGGACGCCGGAGATCCGTGCGGTGCTGACCGGCCGGGCCGCCGCACTGTGCTGGGCGGACCGGGAGTCACGCCCGGTCTCGCCGCTGTGGCGGACCTGCGAATGGGGCTATCTGCGCTGCCACGCCGGTCGGGCCCGGCCCCGGCCCCGGTACGGGCGGCAGGCGCTGGCCGGCTGGGTGGGCCGAATCGCCGACAGCTGGGCGGACTCGGCCGAGGTTTACGTGTACTTCAACAACGACCTGGGCGGTGCGGCGGTGCTCGACGCCGGCGCGTTCGCGGCCGCCGCCGCGCGGGCGGGCCGTACCGTGACCCGGACACCGTAGGGAGTGGGCGATGATCCGCAGCCGAGTGATCGTCTCCGGCGAGGTGCAGGGGGTCTTCTACCGCGACACCTGCCGTCACGAAGCAACCGCGCACGGTGTGCGGGGCTGGGTGCGGAACCTGCCGGACGGCACCGTCGAGGCCGTGTTCGAGGGGAACCCGGCCGCCGTCCAACAGCTGGTCGAGTGGACCAGGCAGGGGCCGCCACTGGCCATCGTGGACCGGGTCCTCGTCTGGGAAGAAGATCCCGAGGGCCTGACGGGCTTCGAGATCCGGGCAACGCCCTGGCGCGGATAAGGAGCCCTCGGCCGAGGTCAGCGCTCCGGCCCTCGGCGGAACGGCCGGTGTTCATCGGTGCGGTACGTGCTCGCCGCGATCCTGGCGGGGCGGCCCCGCGGCGGGTCCCCCGCCCCATCCTGTGCGTCTGGCTTCCTCGTGCTCGCGTCGGTTCAGGTGGTGCTGGGCGTCGCGCACATTCCGGTCACCTGCCGCCGGTGTTGCTCGGTTGTGGACCGTGACATGCGGGGCATAGTTGGCCGAACTGCCACGAACACGTCGAGGAGAACACACATGAACCACCCGGTCCCGTACTGACTGCGGGCTCTGCGGTACCCACTCGACAGAGCCGGGCCGCGCGAGCGCCCTGTGCGGTCAGATCGCCTGTACGGGTTGGTAGTTCGGCTGCCACATGGCCGCGCGGACCTGGGCTTCGATCTCGTCGCCGATGGTGGCGCGTGTCACCCCGTCGCGCGCGGCGGCGCGGGCGACGGCCGTGGCCACGGCAGCGGAGGTCTCCCTCAGCTGCTGAGTGGGCGGCAGGAGAGGCGCACCGGGGGTGGTCGGGTCGACCTGTGCGGCGACCGCGTGGGCCGCGGCGGTGAGCATGCCGTCGGTGATGCGGGTGGCTCGGGCCACGATGGCGCCGAGGCCGAGCCCGGGGAAGACCAGCGCGTTGTTGGCCTGTCCGATCCGATGGGTGATGCCGCCGTGGGTGACGGGCGCGAACGGACTGCCGGTGGCCACCAGGGCCCGTCCGTCGGTCCAGGCGAGCAGGTCGACGGGCGTCGCCTCGGCGAGGGGTGTGGGGTTGGACATGGGCAGGATGATCGGGCGTCGGACGGCCGCGGCCAGCTCGCGGACGACCGGTTCGGTGAAGGCGCCGCCCTGGCCGGAGGTGCCGATGAGAACGGTCGGTCCGACCCGGTGCACGACCTCCGCCAGCGCGATGCCGCCGAGCTTCGGGTCGTGGGACCAGTCGGCCACCTCATCCGCGGCGCGCGCGTAGGGGGCCTGGAAGTCCCGCATGCCGGCCATGTCGTCGGTGAGCAGGCCGTGCCGGGCGATGCACCAGATCCGACGGGTGGCCTCGCCCGGCGTCAGGCCGTCGGCGATGAACGCGTCGCGCAGCTGGTCGGCGATGCCGACACCCGCCGTGCCCGCGCCGAAGATCACCACCCGGTGCTCCCGCAGCGGCGTGCCGCTCACCCGCACACCGGACAGCACCGCCGCCAGGTTCACCGCGCCCGTGCCCTGGACGTCGTCGTTGAAGGTGAGCACCTGGTCGCGGTAGCGCGCCAGGATGCGCCGCGCGTTGTCCGGCCCGAAGTCCTCCCAGTGCAGCAGGACGCCGGGGAAGAGCCGGGTCGCGGTGTCCACATAGGTCCGGACGAAGGCGTCGTAGGTCTCCCGGTCGACCCTGGGATGGCGGTTGCCGAGGTAGAGCGGGTCCTCCAGCAGTTCCTTGCGGTTGGTGCCCACGTCGAGCACCACGGGCAGGGTGCGGGCCGGATCGATGCCGCCTGCGGCGGTGTACACGGCGAGCTTGCCCGCCGAGATGTTGATACCGCCCACCCCCCAGTCGCCGATGCCCAGGATGGCTTCGCCGTCGGTGGCGACGATCAGGTCGACGTCCTCCGGTCCCAGGCCGGTGGCCCGCAGCGAGCGTTCGACGTCCTCGGGCGCGTCGACCGACAGGTAGACCCCGCGGGGTCGCCGGTACTGGGAGCTGTAGCGCTCGATCGCGGTGCCGACGGTCGGGGTGTAGACGATCGGCAGCATCTCGTCCAAGTGCTCGCTGACCAGCCGGTGGAACAGAACCTCGTTGCGGTCCTGCAGGGCGGTCAGGTTCACGTGTTTGGCCAGGTCGTCAGGCTGTGCCCGGAACTGCGCGTAGGCGCGGGAGGACTGTTGCCCGAGCGTGAGCACCCGTGGCGGGAGGAGGCCGACGAGGTCGAGCGCCCGCCGTTCGTCCTCGGTGAAGGCGGTGCCCTTGTTCAGCCGGGCATCGGCCAACACGGCCCGGCCCCTGGCCGTCGTGTCCCATCGCCGTTCACGGGCGTTCCACCGGGTCGGCACCGTGTTCATGACTGTCTCCTCGGGGTTGACCCGATGCCGTGTGGCATCGGGATGCGAGGAGGGCTTCCAGCTGGGCCACCGATTCGCGCCTGCGCACCACGTTCAGGGTGCGGATGCCGTCCCGCTCGGCCAGCTTGACGACCATGCGTCCCAGCTCGGAACTCGCCCGCGTCCGGGATGTGGTCGGTGAACACCTCGATCCGGGCGTCCAGCCGGCCCCGGTCGGCGCACTCGAGAACGACACCCTGGTAGTCGTCGAGAATCGCGACCTTCACAGCGGTCATGCTACGGCGCTCCTGGTGGTGCGGCGAGTGGAGGGACGGTGAGGCGTGGCAGCACGCCCCCGGGCCGGGCCGTCCGGCGGGCGCACCTTGGCTGACCTGCAACAAATCCGTCAAGCCAGCCTTCTGCACGCTCTGTGCAGATTGTGCAACAGAGCCCGGAGAGGGCTGTCCGCCACCCGGATCACGTCCCTAGGATCACCTCCGCAACGCACTTCACACGGGACGAGAGAACATGAGCAACGAGTTCGGCGGCCTGCTCGGCATCGCACAGCAGCTGTTCAGCGACACGCCGCAGCAGGGCCACGGCGAACACCACGACAACTTCCTGATGGACCTGGGGCAGAAGCTGATGGACGGCCACCAGCCCGTGCAGGAGGGCGTCGTTTACGACATCGACGAGAAGTTCTTCTCCCCGACCCACGACTTCTGGATCAAGCGCAACGGTGAGCGCGTGTTCCAGGTCGACGAGAAGATGTTCAGCTTCAGCGGTGCGATCGCCCTCCAGGACCCCGAGGGCAACGAGCTGTACCGGATCTCCGAGAAGATCATGACGCTCCGGGACATCCGCTACATCAAGCGCGGCGAGCAGACCATCGCCACCGTGAAGAAGGCGCTCTTCTCGCCGCTGGTCTACAAGTTCACCGTGACGTTCGAGAACGGCGCGGAGATCCACGTCACCGGCAACATCACCGACCACCAGTACGCCATCACCTACGGCGAGCAGGAGATCGCACACATCTCCCGCGAGTGGTCGCTGCTGAGCGAGCACTACTCGGTCAAGATCATCCCCGGCCAGGACGACGCGCTGCTCCTCACCATCTCCGCCTGCGCCGAGGCCATGGTCCTCGACGACTGATCCACCCCGCGCCACCCCACGACACCGACGCCCCTCGTCCACCGTTGCCACCGGCACCGGCACGGGACGAGGGGCGTCCTCGGTATCTCGACGCGTTCTCCAGCGACCTGAACCGCCCTCGCCACCGGGCTGAAGCTCCGCCCGTTGGCCGACACGGCGCAAAACATCCTGCCGTTCGAGCCGCTGCCGGAGACCCTGCCGCCCAGCCACGAGACCGATCTCCTCACCGCCTGGAAGCAGCGGTGAACCGTGCGCGCCAGTCGGGTTCACGGTCGCACGAGTCCACCCGTACGCGGCAGAGGCCGGGCACGGGCGACGAGCAGGGCGACGTCGTCGTGTCCGCTCTCGTGGTGCAGGGCGCCGAGGAGGAGCTCACAGGTCTCCTCCGGGGAGCTGCGGGACCGACCGAGGAGGTCGGTGAGCGTCGCGAGGCGGGTGTCGATGTCGTGCTCGCGTGTCTCCACCAACCCGTCTGTGTAGAGCACGAGTTCGTCCCCGACGGCGAGGTCGAGAAAGGTGTCGCGGAAGGCGACGCCGCCGACTCCCAGGGGTGCGCCGGTGGGCAGGTCGAGCAGGACCGGCGGGCGGCCCGGGCGGGTGTGGACGGGGGGCAGGTGCCCGGCGCAGGCGATGCGGCAGCGGTGGCGGCGGGGGTCGTAGACCGCGTAGACGCAGGTCGCGATGGACTCGCCGAGGCCGGCGGCGATCCCGTCGAGGTGGGTGAGGACAGCGGCGGGCTCCAGGTTGAGACCAGCCAGGGTCCTTGCGGCGGTGCGCAGTTGGCCCATGGTGGCGGCGGCGTTGATGCCGCTGCCCATGACGTCACCGACGACCAGGGCGGTCGCGTCGGCGCTCAGCGGGATGACGTCGAACCAGTCGCCGCCGACTTCTCCGACGCTCGCCGCCGGCTCGTAGCGGTAGGCGACCTCCAGTCCGGGCGGCTGCGGAGGCGGGCCGGGCAGCAGGTGGCGCTGGAGGGCGAGCGCGGCGTGACGCTGGCGCTGGTACCAGCGGGCGTTGTCGATGGCGACGGCAGCGCGGGCGGCGAGCTCGCCGGCCAGTACCAGGTCGTCGTGGTCGAACGGCTGTGGGTTGCGGGCGCGTTTGAGGTCCAGTGCACCGAGGACCTGGCCCCGGGCACGCAGCGGCACGGCCAGGTAGGAGTGCAGGTGGGCCTGCCTGAGCAGTTCGGCGGCCGGTTCGTCGCGGGCGATCCGCGTCAGGTCGTGGTCGGTGACGTGGGCCAGCAGGATCGGACGGCCGGTGCGGGCGCAGCGGGTGACCAGGCGGGTGGCGTCGTAGCGGGCGATCTGTCCGACGGGGTCGGCGGCCACGGTGGCGGGCGTGGGGTACGCAGCCTTGACGGCGAGGGCTCGGAACAGGGCCGGGCTGCCCTTGCCGGCCGGGGGCTGACTGTCGGTGAGGACGGTTTCCAGGATGTCGACGGCGGCGATGTCGGCGAATTCGGGGACGAGGACGTCGGCGAGTTCGCGGGCGGTGATCTCGAGGTCGAGGGTGGTGCCGATGCGTTCGGAGGCGTCGGCGATCACGGTGAGGCGCCGCCGGGCCGCGGCCGCGGCGGTGGCGGCCCGGTGCTGCTCGGTGACGTCGACGACGGTGAGGGCGACGCCGATCACGCGGTGGGCGGGGTCCTCCAGACGGTAGAAGGACGCCGACCAGGCGTGCTCGACCTCGGGGTCGGCGTGGGTGTGTCCGGTGGTGAACTGGTCCAGCAGCGGCGTGCCGGTGGCCAGCACCTCCCGCATGGCCGCCTCGATCGCGTCGATGTCGAGGAACGGCAGGGCCTCCCGGACGGTACGGCCCAGGTGCTGGGCGGCGGGCAGTCCGTTGATGCGTTCCAGCGCCGGGTTGACCAGCACGTAGCGCAGGTCGGTATCCATCACCGCCAGGCCGATCGGGGACTGTTCCACCAGCCGCAGCGACAGCGCGAGGTCCCGTTCCAGGCGCCGCAGCGTGGCCTGGGCCGAGGCCAGGCCGAGCGCGTAGTACCGGCCGTTCTCGTCCTCCAGGCGCATGTTGCGGAACTCGGCCAGCAGCGTGGACCCGTCCTTGTGCCGCACCGGGAAGACCCCGGCCCACGCCCCGCCACCGGCCATCACCTGCGCGAACAGCGACAGCACCAGCTCCAGGTGCTGCTCGTCGACCAGCACCTGCGCGGCGGGACGGCCGAGGGCCTCGGAAGCCCGGTAGCCGAACAGGTCCTCGGCCTGCGGGCTCCACAGCGCGATCCGCCCCTGCGCGTCCAGCACCACCGCGGCGACACCCAGCACGTCCAGCAGCCCGCCCGGCTCCATCGCGGGATCCCGGCCCGACGAGGCCTCTCCCGACGGCACCGCGTGCCCGGCCTCCATCCGGCCACCTCCTCCCGCCGACGCGCACCGGCCCGCAGCGACGGCAACGGCGCCGGTTCACTTCATCGTCCCTCCGCGGACCGAAGCCGCCAGCCGGACGCGGCTCGGGCGACAGGCGCTTCGCGGCGTCCGACCATCTGCGGCGGCGTCCACTCGGATCAATCCCGGCTCCATGCCGGCTCACCGACGCACCATCGACTGACGGCTCCGCTCAGCTCGGTCGAAGGACCGCCGCCGGACAGCTCCTGTGTCGAGCGGGCCTTGCCCGATCACAGCCCTGAACCGCCGCGGAAGTTCACGCTGCGTGACCAGGCTGGTCATCAGGCAGCAGTTCTCGACCTGGACACCGAGTGGCGCAGCCAACTCGCTTCGCACACAGTTGAACCTATCGGGCGCAACGGCTCCGCGCGTTCCGTGCGGAGACGTCCACCGGGATCACCAGGAGGAGTCATGGAAGACATCCGAGACACCACCGAAGTCGAGACCGAGGACCTGGAGCCCGTGGAGGAGGAAGACCTCCCCGAGTTCGCCCTGATGGTCGACGTCCCCAGGTAGGTCCGGACGCCTGTCCGGACACCGGGTGTCGCAAGGCGCCCCGGCTGCGGGGTCGGGCCGCGGTCCGGCCCCGTACGCGTGTCGCATCACCGTGACGAGAGGTGGACCACGTGCAGGTCACACCCGACGCGCGCGCCGCCCGGCGGGACGAACTCGCCGTCGTCCGGCTGGTACGCACAGCCCTGTCCCGCGTACTCCCCCGAACCGAGCTGCCCTCTGACGCCGAGATCCGCTACCCCGGCTACCACGCCGCCGCCCACCGGGCACAGCGCCTCACCCGCCGGGACGCACCCTCCGCCGATCTGCTGGAACGGTTGGCGGCCGAGTCGCGCGCCGTCGGTGCGCGCGCCCGGGCCAGCGCGGCACGAGCCGCCGAACGCACCGGAGACGGGCAATGGCCCGTCGACCTGCCACCGGTGGAGAATGACCGTCGCGCACACGCTGGCGGCATCGGTGGCGTTCCCGGCCGCCGTCTCCTGCCTCGCCCTCGCCCTCGCCTGGGAAGGCGGGATGGCGCTGCTCGACGACCGGGCCATCCACCGCAGCTACCCGCGCGCCGGCATCTACCACCTCGGCCGGGGCTGGGCCGGCCCCGATGCCCTGTCCGCCCAACGCCGCCGCGCGATCGCCAAGTCGGCCACGGCCGCCGCACTCCTGCCGACGGCCTTCCTGCCGGCATCCCGCTGGACGGCCGCCGCCGCGCTGCTGTGCTGCGGCCTGGCCTGCGTGTGGATCCTGGGGGACGGATCCCCCCGCTACACCAGCATCTGCCTACTCGTCCTGCTGGCCGTGATCGCCCTGAACCAGGCCACCGTCATCGCCCTCGGGAGCCCACCCACCGCGCTCACCGGGGTCATCGCCTCGTTCTTCGCCACACAGATGTACCTCGTCGCGGGCATCCGCAAGATCCGCTCACCCCACTTCATGAGCGGCGGCGTCCTCGTGGACAACATCGTCTACAACGCCTGGCAAGCCGCCGCCGGCAATCGCGACTTTCTCCCGGTCCCCCACCCGCACCGCCTCACCGTCCTCCTCCCCGCCCCGGCGTTCCGCACCGCCTGCCGAGCCGCGGCCGTCGCGACCGCCGGCGTCGAAGTCACCCTCGGCCTCGGCGCCCTCGGACTGATCCCCGCCACCGCCACCGTCCTCCTGGCCGTCCCCACCCACCTCGCGTTCACCGCGATCAGCCCGCGCCGCATCGTGCCCTTCTCCACGGCATTGCTCGGCCTGCTGCTCCTGGCCACCTCCCATCCCTTGCTGACCACTATGTCCGGGTGAGCCACCGACGGCGGGACCCGGAGACGGCTGTGAGGCGCCCTGGCCGCACCCGCTCGGAGGTGGCGGTGGCCGGGTCCGGCCGCAGGGCTAGGGGGCAGGACTCCGAGGCGCGCGGTCGGCGAAGCCCGGCACGAGGGGCGCGATGACCTGCTGGGTCGGGTTGGTGCCGTCGTCGTTGTCGTCGCCCGAGTTCACCGAGGCGGTGATCGAGCTCGTCACCCAGGAGAACAGGCCGAGGAGGATGAAGACGACGAGCAGGCCGCGCCCGGCGCCGCTCAGGACGAGCGGGCGGGTGGCCGACACCGGGCTGTCCGGCTCGCTGCCCGGCTCCTCCCCGAACAGGCGCTTGGGGTAGGCGGAGGAGAGCATCACCAGGTAGGCGGTGTAGCGCATCCGGTAACGCAGGATCGCGGTCGTCGCCTCGTACAGCGGCTGCGGCATCCGGCCGAGGACCAGCACCACGAGCCAGCTGATGAACGACACCGTCCACCACCCCGCGTTCACCAGGCCCTGCACGACCGAGGCCGGGATGACGAGGACGATGCGGAACAGGACGGCGAGCCGGTTCAGCGCACCCGGGCGCAGCCCGACCTGCACCGGGTACTCGGGCGCGCTGAACCGGAACGGCGGGTAGCGGTCCACGGTGAGCATCAGGTACGCGGCGACGCGGGTGTCGTACGGGAGGAACGCGGTCAGGTAGTCCGCCACGAAGCCGGGCAGCCGGCCGAGCACCAGCGCGCCGAACCAGCCGATGACGGTGACGAAGAACGCCACCACCGACAGCACCCACACCACGACGAACTGGGGGATCAACAGCAGGGCGCGCAGCAGCACCGTCCAGCGGTTCTGCGGGCCTGGTGCCGGCATGTCCAGCACCGGGAGCCACTCACGGCTGACGGGGGCGGGGGGTGCCTGCCACATCCGGGCCTCCACGGTCTCGGGACGACGGGACCCGGCGGTCGGGCGCCGCCGGGTGCCCTCCGAAGATCGCAGCACCCCGCCCGTCCCGCGCGCCACGCTGCGCCGGACGGGTCAACCGGTTCGGGCCGACGACGGGGACTGCCACCCGTGCGTCGAAGGTGGCCGAGATCATCCCCGGTTCCCGTGCCGACAGCCGGGTGAGCACGCGGACGCATCGTCAAGCATCCCACCTGGCACGGCAATGCCTTCACCAACCTTTCCACCACCCCCCTTGCCCCGCTCATGACAGTCGGCCATCCTGTACTGCCACCCCTCAACGGCCGCCCCCACGGCCTGGGTTGGGTTGCGAGCCTCCTGTTCGTCCCCTCACGAAGGAGCCAGCATGCGCAGATTCCTGATACGCGTCGCCACCCTCTCGGCAGCAGCCGCGACGCTCGCCGTCCCCGCCGCGCCGACCACTGCGGCGGCCGCACAGGGACTCTCGTTCCGCCCCTTGCAGTACAACACCAACGGCTACAACTGGGGCGGCTACGCCGCCACGGGCAGCGGCTTCAGCTCGGTGTCGGCGTCCTGGACCGAGCCGGACGCGACCTGCAACTCCACCAACGACCTCTACGCCCCCTGGGTCGGCATCGACGGGTACGGCTCCTCCACCGTGGAGCAGACCGGGGTGGCGACCGACTGCTCCAGTGGCAGCCCCGTGAACCAGGCCTGGTACGAGATGTACCCGGCGAGCCCCGTCTACCTGAGCCTCACCTCGTACCCGGTGTCGGCCGGCGACCACATCACCGCCTCGGTGACCTACGCCGGAAGCAGCAGGTACACCCTCAAGCTGACCGACTCCTCGCAGGGCTGGACGTACAGCACGACCAAGTCCCTCTCCGCGCAACGAACCAGCGCCGAAGTCATCATCGAGTCGCCGACCGGGTCCTACCCCAACTTCGGTACGCTGAACTTCACTTCAGCCACCGTCAACGGCAAGTCCCTCGGATCCTCCGGCCCGGTCGCACTCGACCCCAGCTCCAACGGCGTCTACGAGGCCAGCACCAGCGCGCTCGGCTCCGGCGGCACCAGCTTCACCGAAACGTTCCTGCAGGAGTAACCGCCCCAGCGACCCTGACCTCACCTCAACGGCCCGCCGCCTTCCGGCGGCGGGCCGGCGGCGTACCGTTTCAGCCCGGCACGATCACCCCGCTCTCTCAGGCCCCGACGGCCGGTCGGGTCCGGTCCTGGGCGGCGGCGCGGGCGTGCGGGCGGGCGAGGTTGTCGGGGTGGAGGATCTCGCCGAGCTGCGCCTCGGTGAGCAGGCCCCGGCGCAGTACCAGGTCGTGGACGGAGGCGCCGGTGGTCAGTGCCTCCTGGGCGATGGCGGTGGCGTTCTCGTAGCCGATGTGCGGGTTGAGCGCGGTGACCAGGCCGATCGAGTGCCCGACCAGGTGGGCGAGGTGGTCGCGGTTGGCGGTGATGCCGGCCACGCAGCGCTCGGCAAGGATCCGGCAGCCGGCCCGCAGGTGGGAGAGGCTCTTCAGCAGGCTGTGCGCGATGACCGGTTCGAAGGCGTTGAGCTGGAGCTGGCCGGCCTCGGCAGCGAAGGTGACGGTCAGGTCGTTGCCGATCACCTCGAACGCGATCTGGTTGACCACCTCGGGGATCACCGGGTTGACCTTCCCCGGCATGATGCTCGAACCCGCCTGTACTGCGGGGAGGTTGATCTCACCGAGGCCGGTACGCGGGCCGGAGGAGAGCAGCCGCAGGTCGTTGCAGGTCTTGGAAAGCTTCACGGCGATCCGCTTGAGCACGCCGGACAGCTGGACGAACGCGCCGGCGTCCTGGGTCGCCTCGACCAGGTCTCCGGCGACGACCACGGGGATGCCCGTGATGGCGCCGAGGTGGGCACAGGCGGTGGCCGCGTAGGCGGGGTGGGCGTTGAGGCCGGTACCGATGGCGGTGCCGCCCAGGTTGATCTCACGGATCAGCTCGCAGGCCTCGGCCAGTCGGCCGCGGTCCTCCTCCAGCATGACCGCGAAGGCGGCGAACTCCTGACCGAGCGTCATGGGTACGGCGTCCTGGAGCTGGGTGCGGCCCATCTTGAGGACGTCCGCGAACTCCTCCGCCTTGGCGGCGAAGGCATCACGCAACTCGGCCATGGTGTCCAGCAGTTCGCGGGCGGCGAAGTGCAAGGCGATCTTGACCGCGGTCGGGTAGACGTCGTTGGTGCTCTGGCCGGAGTTGACGTCCTCCAGCGGGTGCAGGAACCGGTACTCGCCCTTGGCGTGGCCGAGGATCTCCAGCGCGCGGTTGGCCACGACCTCGTTGGCGTTCATGTTGGTCGAGGTGCCCGCGCCGCCCTGGATCACGTCGACGACGAACTGGTCGTGCCAGCGCCCGCCGCGGATCTCCTCGCAGGCCTGCGCGATCGCCTCGGCCTTGCGGCCCTCCAGCAGGGCCAGGTCACGGTTGGCCAGCGTGGCGGCCTGCTTGACGCAGGCCAGCGCGGTCACCAGCGACGGGTAGGCGGCGACGGGGGTGCCGGTGACGGGGAAGTTCTCCACCGCCCGCAGCGTGTGGATCCCGTAGTAGGCGGAGGCCGGAACGTTCCGTTCGCCCAGCAGGTCGTGTTCGGTACGAACATCGGGCCCGGCATCGGCATCGACGCCGATATCGGTGCCGGCGGGCGCGGTGGGGCTGCTGAGGGCAGGGGACATGGGGGTTCCGTTCCTGGGATTGGGGGATCGGTGGCCACGGCGGCTGTCGGGCGCGGACCGCCGTGCGGAGCGCCGACCGAGGGCCGCGCGGCCGCTGCGGACGCAAGATTAGGCCGAATCGTCCGCAATCGGTTTGCCACTTCAGGCCCGTTCCCGATCAGATGTGGTGGATAATCGCGCCATGGACCAGATCGACAGGGCAATCTTGCGCGAGCTCCAGATCGACGGCCGGCTGACCATCCAGGAGCTCGCCCAGCGCGTCGGCCTCACGTCGTCCCCGTGCATGCGACGCGTGCGGCAGCTCGAACAGGACGGGGTGATCGAGGGCTACCGCGCGATCGTCAACCCGGACGCGATCGGCCGCGGCTTCGAGGTGCTCGTCTCGGTCGAACGCGATACCCGCTCGGTCGCGGCCTTCGAGGCCGAGCTGTTGGAGATCCCGGACGTCGTCGAGGCCTACCGGCTGATGGGCAGCCCCGGCTGCCTGCTGCGCGTCGCGGTCGCCGACCTCGCGGCCTACGAGAAGCTCTGGACCGACCGGCTCACCACGCTCACCGGGGCCACCGCCGTCAACTCGCAGATCATCATGAAGCCGATCAAGCAGCCGCGCGGCCTGCCGGTCGACCGTTGAGCCACACCCTCAGACCTGAGCCACACCAGCCACACCCTCAGGTCGCCGAGCGGCGCAGGCTCGCCGACGACACTGTCACCGGGCCCCGGGCCGGGCGAGCGCTGCCGGCCGACCGGGGTGAGGCCGTCGAACGACGGTGCGTTCGACGGCCTTCAGGTGCACCTCAGGTCAGGGCCTTGGCCTGCCAGTACGCGAACTTCTGGAGCGGGTCGCCGTCGAACGACCACGGCCAGGCGGTGACGGTGTCGCCGATCATGCGGAAGGTGTCACCGGCCTCGCGCACGCGGCCGGCCTGGACCGCGGCGTAGGCGAGCAGGTTGAGGTCGGCCAGGGCCGCCGCGTGGCGCAGGCGGCCCTCGCGGGGCCAGGTGGCCAGTGCGGCGTCCAGCGCGCCGGCGGCCCGGATCTGCGTCCACTGGCGGCGGGCCATCAGCGCCTCGACGCCGCCCTTCGCCGTCGTGCGGGCGTACTCGTCGACCAGAGCGGTCAGCTCCACGCCCACGACCGGCGCGGCCGACGGCGCGGACGCGCGGAGCGTGTCCACGAAGTCCAGCTGGCTGCTGCGCGAGCCGCACTCCTCCGGCGACAGGTAGCGCAGCATCTGCAGGTAGGCCTCGCGGTTCCAGGGGTCGCGCTCGGTCACCTCGGCCCAGACGGCGAACAGCTCACGCGACTCGGCCCGCATCAGGCGCAGGATCCCGAGCAGTACCACCCAGGGCGCAGGATCGGCGGGAACGGCGTCGGCGGCGCGGTAGCAACACTCGGCGGCCGCCCGGGCGTCCGCCATGCCCCCGGCCTGGCGGCCGCGGACCAGCTGGACCCACGCGTCGAACACCATCGGGTCCGCGCTGCGCGGGCGGCGCAGACGCCAGGAGCGGGCGAACGTCGACGGCGCGGCGGCCTCGGCGAGCACAGCGAAGCGGTGCCCGCGGCGGTCCCAGTCGGTGCCGGCCTCCTGAAGCAGCCGCTCGACCTGGTCGACCTGGATGTCGTCCGGCCCCAGCCGCCCGACGGAATTCAATTGTCGCCGCACGCGGCCGAGCTGGACGTCATCGAGCTCCGTCCGCACTCGCGGACCGGAAGCGCGGAGCCTTCGGAATATTGACACGCGCCGCAGCGTAGGACCCGGTGGGGGAATTCGGAAAGCCCCCGAGAGCGAATTGTTATTCAACGGCCGGCGAGTCGGCACAGTGATTTTCATGAGAAAAATGATTGCGCGTCAGTAGCATTCATTCGCGGTTGAGGAATTCCGTCCGACCCGCGATGCGGGCGCCGCGAGGTGACATGGCGAGAGAACGACGGAACCGCGGACGGACACGGCGCGCCTGTGGGGCCGCAGCGCGCGGCTGCGGCCCCACAGGGGTGTGCGATGAGGGTCAGGAGGCGTTGAGGGCGGTGTCGTCGATCACGAAGCTGGTCTGCAGCGAGGCGTCCTCGGTACCGGTGAACTTGATGGGATGTTCCGGACATGCCAAGGGGGTGCGCTGAGCCTTCACGGCGTCAGCGCCAGAAAGGTGGCCAAGCGTGCACCGGCGAACAAGGGCGGTGTCCATGCCATGACCGAGGCTTGACCGGGCGGAATGTCGCCACTGGCGTGCTCACGCCGCCTCCCCGGCTGAGCGGCGGTTCACCTCGTACACGGAACGGCCGAGGTCCGGGGCGGGGTTGCTCCGTCGACCGGGTCCGGCACGGGATCGACGAACCGGATGCGCGGCCGTGGACGAACGCACCACGACGGACGGGCATGCGATCGTCCGCGGTCCATCGGACGCGGGTCGCTTGGGCTTGATCTGCTGACACACCGACAGAAGCCCGGTGGGCTACCCACTGCCCGGGGGTGTTGCAGTCCGGTGACACGGAACGCTCAATTCCGTCGACCGTTCGTACTAGTTTCGATTGTGCACGCCGCACCCGGCTGCCCGCCGGTCCCCGTTCCAGGCCGAACAGTCAACGGGCGCGCCCTCACCCGCACTTCGTTCAGGAGAACCTGCATGTCCCTCTCGACGACCCGCCGCGCGACCACTGTCCGAACGCTGGCCGGCACCGTCCTGACAGCCGCTCTGCTGGTATCCACCGCAACGGCCTGCGGCTCCACACCTGACGCGCCCGGCACCGCCGCACCGTCCACCGCGCCCACGGCCACCAGCGCGCCCGCCGGCACACCCGACGCGCAGGACACCACCGCCCCGACCGCCACGCCCACCGCACGCCACACCACCACACCCGCCGCCACACCCGCCGCCACACCCAGCGCGCATCGCACCACCACACCCGCGGCCCCGGGCAAGCCGGCGTCCGCGACCCGCAGCCAGCCCCTGCCGGACGGCAGCACTGCCGAGATCCAGGACCTCGGGAACCTGCACTACGTCGCCAAGATCATGAACCGCGGGCAGGTCCTCGCCACGCTGGAGACGAACGGAACCGACGCCGGGCTCGACGCCAACGACATGTTCGTCGTGCTCTCGATGGACGGCACGGTCCACTCCTGGATGGGTGGCGGGCACCAGGGACCGGGCACCTTCAAACTCCCCGGCGGCTGGACGGCCAAGGTCACCAAGACCGGCGAGCTCGACTACCGCGCGCAGATCCTCGGCAACGAGAACGAGGTGGACGGCACGCTGGAGGCCAACCAGCACGACATCGGCGCCGTCGCCAACGGCGTCTACATCGTGCTCACCGCCGGCGGCGAGATCAGCGCGCACGAGTGAACCACCCGGAACCGAGCGCCCGCGCCGCCGTCCGCGAGCACGTCGCAGCCTTCGCCCGCCTCGGGCCCGTGGATCCCCCCGGAGTCGGAGGCTGTCCGGCTCATGCCGCCCGGAGCACCGCCTCGCAGGCGCGGCAGCGCCGGTCCGCGAGCGGGGCCGGGTACCAGGGGTCGCCGGGACGCATGGGCCGGTAGTGGGAGTGCTCCATCACGTCGGTGTCCAGCCCGCACAGCGTGCGCGGCAACGGGTCCTCGGGGGCGTCCGGGTCGGCGCCCGCGGCGTGCACCGCGAGCACCACCGGCTCCACGCCGTCGGGGCCGAGGGCCTCGTCCTGCTGCAGCTCGAACAGAACGATGATCGATGCCATGAGTCGAGGATCGGACGGTCCGGCCCGGTCCACACGCCGGGTGGGCCTTCCGTGGGCAGCCGGGACCGCCCGGCGGTGTCACCCGGGTGCCGGGCCGTACTCGCGGTGGCGCCGAGCGGCCCGCACCGTGAGAGGAGGGGTGACGACCGACAGGACGGTGCAGACGGATGGACGCGAACGACTCCGCTCCCCGCGTCGTGGTCGGCGTGGACGGCTCGCCGTCGTCGCACGCCGCGCTGCGCTGGGCGGTCCGGTACGCCACGCAGATCGGCGGGGTCGTGGAGGCCGTGGGCGCGTGGGAGCCGCCGAGCCACTTCGGCTGGTCGGCGCCCGTGGTCGATGTCACCTTCGACCGGGAGGTGGCCGAACGACGGTTCGCCGACCAGCTCCGCACCGTGCTCGGCGACGACCAGCCGGCTCGGGTTCGACGGTCGATGGTGATGGGCGACCCCTCCGACGTCCTGCTGGACGCGTCGCAGGGCGCCGAGGTGCTGGTGGTGGGCAGCCACGGCCACGGCGGGTTCACCCGGGCCCTGCTCGGCTCGGTGAGCACGCGCTGCGCGCAGCACGCCGGCTGCCCGGTGGTCATCGTCCGCGCGCAGTGACACGCCGGACGGACCGGACCGCTCCGACCGGCCCGGGCAATGTCACCCCGTGACGGCAGAACAGATGCAGGCCATGTCCCCTCCGCGGAACGGCTGTTGATCCGCACTGCCACGCGCCGGACGGCCACCGTCCGATCCCGGCGGGGCCGCTGACCGCGGGCGACCCGGTGGGCCGCACAGCACGCCCGCAGGCGTTGCTCCGATGGGGTGCTCCGCCCCTCACACGGAGGGAGGATCGCGTCGGCCTGCCCGTGCACAGCGGGCGTTTCGCACTAGGTTGCCCGATATGGACGGCAACCAGGGTGACGACAGGCCTGTGGACCGCGTGCCGGACCGCAGTGCGTGGGTGCGGACGAGCACACCGGAACCGTCGGCCGGTGAGCGCGCCGCACGGGCCGTCGACCGGCGGCTCCCGCTGATGGAGGCGGGCAAGGAGCTGCTGCGCAAGGTGTTCCCGGACCACTGGTCGTTCCTGCTGAGCGAGCTGGCGCTGTACAGCTTCGTCGTCCTGCTGCTGACCGGGGTCTTCCTCACCTTCTTCTTCAACCCGGGCATGGGCGAGATCGACTACCAGGGCTCCTACCTGCCGCTGCGCGGGGTGCGGATGTCCGAGGCCTACGCCTCGACGCTGCGCATCAGCTTCGAGGTGCGCGGCGGCCTGCTGGTCCGCCAGATCCACCACTGGGCCGCGCTGCTGTTCGTCGCCTCGATCTGCGCGCACCTGCTGCGGGTGTTCTTCACCGGCGCGTTCCGCCGGCCCCGCGAACTGAACTGGGTGATCGGGGTGACGCTGTTCAACCTCGCGCTGCTGGAGGGGTTCTCCGGCTACTCGCTGCCGGACGACACCCTGTCGGGGACCGGTCTGCGGATCACCGAGGGCGTCCTGCTGTCCGTGCCGATCGTCGGCACGTACCTCAGCTTCTTCGCCTTCGGTGGCCAGTTCCCCGGGCACGCGATCATCCCGCGGCTGTTCACCGTGCACATCCTCCTGGTGCCCGGCCTGCTGCTGGCGCTGATCGGGGCGCACCTGACCCTGGTGGTCGTGCTGAAGCACACCCAGTGGGCGGCGCCGGGCCGGACCAACCGGAACGTGGTGGGGCTGCCGTTCTTCCCGCAGTTCCTGGCCCGCACGACCGGCCTGGCGTTCACCGTCGCCGGTGTCCTGGCGCTGTCCGCCCTGGTCGCGGAGATCAACCCGATCTGGCGGTACAGCGCCTACCGGCCCGACATCGCCGGAGCGGGCGCGCAACCCGACTGGTACATCGGGTTCATCGAGGGGGCCCTGCGGCTGATGCCGGCCGCGGAGACCGGGGTGCTGGGGCACACGGTGTCGTGGAGCGCGTTCCTTCCCGCGCTGGTGGTGCCCGGCCTGCTGTTCGGGGTGCTGTACGCCTACCCGTTCGTCGAGCGGTGGCTGACCCCGGGCGACGGGGAGCACCACCTGTGCGACCGGCCGCGCGACAAGCAGACCCGCACCGCGCTGGGGGTCGCCGGGGTCGTCTTCTACACGGTGCTGCTGATCGCCGGCGGCAACGACGTGATCGCGTACGCCTTCGGCCTGTCGGTCAACGCCCTCACCTGGGTGCTGCGGGCGGCGCTGGTCCTGCTGCCGCCGCTCGCCTTCGTGCTCACCCGGCGGCTCTGCCTCGGCCTGCAGGCCCGGGACCGCACCCGGCTGCTGGAGGGCGACGCGACCGGCCGGATCGACCAGTCGGTCTACGGCGGGTTCAGCGGGAGCCGCCGCCCGGTGCCGGCGGCCGAGCGCTACGCGATGGTGGTGCGCGACGCGCCGCTGCCGCCGAGTGCCCCGGTTGGGGCGCCGCGAACGGAGCGGGTGCGGGCCGCGCTCGGTTCCTGGTACTACGGCGACCGGGTCGCCCTGCCCGTCCCGGAGCAGGAGGAGGGCCGGGTCGAGGCCGTCCTCACCGCGCCGGCCCACCCCCGGCCCCCGGAACCGCCCGCCGCCCCTCGAACCGGCCCGCTGGGCCGGCTGCTGCGGAGGGTCAGGCCCCGCCGTCGCCGTGGTCGCGGTACTGGAAGATGAAGCCGAAGACGGCGAGTGCGAGCACCACCGCGCCGCAGACGATCAGCCACCGGGCGAACACCAGGCCGATCGCGAAGACGGCCAGGCCCGCCGCCGCGAGCACGGGGTAGCCGCTGCGGGCCGGGAAGAAGCCCAGCGGGCCGGCGGTCTCCGCGATCTCGGCGTCCTTGCGGTCCTGGGCCCGGCCGCCGCCGCTCCGCTGGTACTGGACGAACCAGAACAGCGCGACCAGCCCCGACATCAGGAACGCCACCGCCAGGATCGCCTTGCCGGCCGGCTCACGGGCCCAGAACCCGTAGATGAGTCCGGTCACCGCGAAGAACGTCGTCATGACGGCGAACAGCCACCCCTCGGCCTTCATCGCCCGTTCCCCCGTCCGTCCCGGCGGCCGTACGGCAGGTCGGCTCCGCCGCTCGACTGCGCCTCCGTCGGCACCTCCGGGTGGTGCAGGTCGAACGCCGGGGACTCGGAGCGGATCCGGGGCAGCGCGTGGAAGTTGTGGTCCGGCGGCGGACTGGAGGTGGCCCATTCGAGTGACCGGCCCCAGCCCCACGGGTCGTCCTGGGTGATCCGGGTGCCGTGCCGGGTGGTCGTCCAGACGTTGTAGAAGAACGGCAGGTTGGAGACCCCGAGCAGGAACGCGCCGATCGAGGCGACCACGTTGAGGGTGGTGAAGCCGTCCGCGTCCAGGTACGTCGCGTAGCGGCGCGGCATCCCCTGGGCGCCGAGCCAGTGCATCACCAGGAAGGTGGTCTGGAACCCCGTGAACAGGATCCAGAAGTGCACCTTCCCCAGCCGCTCGTGGAGCATCTTCCCGGTCAGCTTCGGCCACCAGAAGTAGAAGCCCGCGAAGGTCGCGAACACGACCGTCCCGAACAGGACGTAGTGGAGGTGGGCCACCACGAAGTAGCTGTCGGAGACGTGGAAGTCGATCGGCGGCGCGGCCAGCAGCACCCCGCTCAGGCCGCCGAACAGGAAGGTCACCAGGAACCCGATCGACCACAGCATCGGGGTCTCGAAGGACAGCGAGCCCTGCCACATCGTCCCGATCCAGTTGAAGAACTTCACCCCGGTGGGCACCGCGATGAGGAAGGACATCATCGAGAAGAACGGCAGCAGCACCTGACCGGTGACGAACATGTGGTGGGCCCACACCGACATCGACAGGGAGGTGATGGCGATGGTCGCACCGATCATCCCGTAGTAGCCGAACAGCGGCTTGCGGCTGAAGACCGGGATGATCTCGCTGACGATGCCGAAGAACGGCACCGCGACGATGTACACCTCCGGGTGGCCGAAGAACCAGAACAGGTGCTGCCACAGCAGCGCCCCGCCGTTCGCCGGGTCGAAGACGTGCGCGCCGAACTTGCGGTCCGCCTCCAGCAGCAGGAGGGCGGCGGTGAGCACGGGGAAGGCCAGCAGCACCATGATCGACGTGAACAGCACGTTCCAGGTGAAGATCGGCATCCGGAACAGGGTCATGCCCGGCGCCCGCAGGCAGGTGATGGTGGTGATGAAGTTGACCGAGCCCAGGATCGTGCCGAGGCCGGCCACCACCAGGCCGAGCGCCCACAGGTCCGGGCCTGTCCCCGGCGAGTGCTCCGCCCCGTTCAGCGGCGCGTAGGCGAACCAGCCGAAGGCGGGCGCCCCGGTGGCGGTGAGGAAGCCGCTCAGCACGATCAGCCCGCCCAGCAGGAAGGCCCAGTAGGTGAAGGCGTTCAGCCGGGGGAAGGCCACGTCGGGCGCACCGATCTGCAGCGGCATGATCGCGTTGGCGAAGCCGGCGAAGGTCGGGGTGGCGAACAGCAGCAGCATGATCGTGCCGTGCATGGTGAACATCTGGTTGTACTGCTGATTCGACAGGAACCCGGTGTCCGGGCCCATCAGCTGAGTCCGCATCAGCAGCGCCATCACGCCGCCGACCAGGAAGAACCCGAAGGCGGTCGCCAGGTAGAGGTTCCCGATCACCTTGTGGTCGGTGGTGAACAACCAGCGCAGCAGCGTGCTGCCACGCCGGACGCGGACCTCTGCGCGCGACGGCGCGGTGTCAGACGCACTCATGGAACCTCCGCAGCGGAGCCGATGACGCACCCCCGGCCCGTCGTCCGCCACGGAGTACGCGGCTTCGCGCGCCGGGAGCGACCCTAGCGTCGGCGGACCGGTGAGCCGGGACGCCACGCTGCGTGATCACGGTCGCGGTTGCCCCCGGTCCGCCGTCCGAGTGCGGATCCTCCCGGTCCGGGCGCACGCTGGTGTGGAGCGCCCGTCGCCTCCGACGCACCACCGGGCAGAGCCGGGAGGAACCCGCCATGGCCGCACGGATCGCCTACCGGCGGATCTACGAGGAGTCCTCGCCCCAGGACGGGCAGCGGGTCCTCGTCGACCGCGTCTGGCCGCGCGGGATGAAGAAGGAGGACGCGCACCTCGACGAGTGGCTGCGCGACGTCGCCCCGTCGACCGAGCTGCGCCGTTGGTACGGCCACGCCCCGGACCGCTTCGCCGAGTTCCGCCGCCGCTACCTCGCGGAGCTGCGCGACGCCGAACACCACGAGGCCGCCGACCATCTGCGCGACCTCGCCGCCCACGACGCGCTCACCCTCCTGACCGCCACCAAGGACGTGGACCACAGCCAGGCGGCCGTGCTCGCCGAGTGGCTGGCGAAGCGCAAGCGCTGAGCGGGGCCTGCCGCCTCGGCGACGTGCCGGCGCTTCGGCCGACCCCGTGCTTCGGCCGACCCCGTGGTCCGGGCGCACCGGAACTGGCACGATGGCCCGATGCGCATACTGATCATGGGCGGCACCAGGTTCGTCGGACTCCACTTCGCTCAGGCGGCGCTCGCCGCCGGGCACGAGGTCACCGTGCTCCACCGGGGCAGGTCCGGCGCCCACCTGCTGCCCGACGCCACGCACCTGATCGCCGACCGCGACGCCGACCTGTCCCTCCTGCACGGCCTCGGCTGGGACGCCACCGTGGACGTCAGCGCGTACTTCCCCCGCCAGATCCGCAAGCTGGCCGCCGCGCTCGACCCGGGCGCCGCCGGACGCTACCTGCTGGTCTCCTCCATGGCCGTGTACGACACCCCCGACGCCCCGGCGTTCACCGAGGACACCCCGCTGCTGCCCGCCGACGGCCCGGAGGCCGACGCGGTCACCCCCGCCAGCTACGGCCCGCTCAAGGTCCAGTGCGAGCGGGCGGCGCGCGAGGCCTTCGGCCCGGACGTCCTGCTGGTGCGCCCGACCTACGTGATCGGCCCCCAGGACTACACCCGTCGTTTCGACTACTGGGTGCAACGCCTCGCCCAGGGCGGCGAGGTCCTGGCCCCGGGCCGGCCCGACGCACCCGTCCAGGTCGTCGACGCCCGCGACCTCGCCGCCTGGATGCTCGCCCTGCTGGAACGGGGTGCCTCCGGCGCCTACCACGCCGCGACTCCCCCGCCCTTCACCATGGGCGGGCTGCTGGACGCCGTCGCCTCGGCGGTCGCCCCGGCCGGGACCACCCTCACCTGGGTGGACGACGACTTCCTGCGGGCGGCCGACGTCCCGGACGGCGCGCTGCCACTGTGGACCACCAACCCGCTGGTGCGGGCCACCAGCACCGCCGACCCCGCCGCCGCCCTCGCCACCGGGCTCGTGCTGCGCCCGGTGACCGAGACCGCCCGGGACATCGCACCGTTCGACCCGCTGCCGCAGACGCTGACGCCGGACCAGGAGGCCGACCTGCTCGCCGCCTGGCACGAACGGCTCGGGAAGGCGCATCGTCCGGTGTGAGCCTCAATGAAGGCGGTCACGCTCCGCACGTACTCGGCCGGGTGGGTGACGTGGGGAGTGTGACCGGCCGGGGCCGGATCGAGCCGCGAGATCGGGCGCCGGTCAGGCGTGGAGCGCCGCCGGTGCGTCGTCCGTCTCCCTGAGGGAGGCGGACAGGGCGCGGGCCTCGTGTTCGGTCATCCGGGGAGTGTCGTACGGCAGGGCGTTGACCCACCGCTGGGTCAGCCGGGCGATCCGCTCGCCGTACCGCTGCGCGGTGATCAGGTCGCCGCGCGATCCGGCCTGCTCCGGACCGTGGTCGGCGTGGCTCTGACTCATCAGGCCCAGCCACGAGCCCAGCCGGTTCACATCGTCGCGGGTGCCACCGCTCCAGTTGTTGCCCGGCATGTCGCCCACGCCGATCCACTGCATGCCCAACTGTGCGGCGAAGACCGCCAGTTGCTCCAGGACGGCCAGCTTGTCGCCGCTCTGCGAAGCGGACATGGTGAAGCCGCCGGCCAGCTTGTCCTTCCAGGCCTGCGTGATGAACGGCGTGAACGCCGCCTCCATGAACGCCTTGAACACCGCCGACACGCTGCCCATCAGTGTCGGGCAGCCGAGGACGATCGCGTCCGAGCGCTCCAGCAGCGCCAGCACCTCCGCATCGTGCCACCGGCCCGCGGTGACGTCCTCGGGCCGGATCTCGACGAGATGCACCTGCGCGCCCGGCACCAGCCGCGCCCCGTCGGCGAGGTGCTCGGCCAGGACCCTGGTGTGTCCGTGCACCGAGTGGTAGACCACCGTCACCGTGACCGTCGGCTCATCGTGCTCACGGTCAACGCCGTTGACTGCCATGTCGCTTCACTACTTCCGATCATGGGGAGATCCCTGCCTGCCCACCCATCACACCCTGCGCACGACACGGCATCAACGCCGAACTCCGGCACCCAGCGATCGGTCACACCGATCGATCGCGCTAGCCTGGCCCCATGGACAGGATGGAACTGGAAGCGTTCGTCGCCGTCGCGGAAGAGCTCCACTTCGGCCGCGCCGCCGCGCGCCTGCACCGGGGGCAACCCACCGTCAGCGACGCCGTCCGACGACTGGAGAAAACCCTGGGCGGGCGGCTGTTCCACCGCACCAGCCGCCGGGTGTCACTCACCGACCTCGGTGCGGCACTGCTGCCCGACGCCCACGCCACCCTGACCCAGCTGCGCCGCTTCCAGCAGCGCGGACGCGCTCTGGCCGCCGGCGACCGGAACCCCACCACCCTCGTCGTCGCCCACGCCGAATACACCGGCCACCAGCTGCTGTTGCGCTGCCTGCCGCAACTGCGCGACCGCTTCCCCAACGTGACGATCGTGCCGGAGGCCATGCCGACCACGGCCCAACTCACCGCCCTGCGCGCGGAGACGATCGACCTGGGCATCGGCTGGGCGACCGACGGCATCACCGGCGTACGCGCGCGGGTGCTGTCCACCGAGCGGTTCGTGGCGCTCGTGCCCGCGGCCCACCCGCTCTCCGGGCACAGCGAGTTGAGAGCCGCCGAACTGTCCACCACCGACCTGCTCACCTGGCCGCACCAGATCAACAGCGGTCTCTGCGACCGCCTCCTGTCCGCCTTCCGGATCGGCGGAGCCGACCTGCGCATCATCAGAACCGCCGACAGCGTGCACGCCATCGCCGCTCACGTCGCCGCCGGAACGGGCATCGGCATCACCGTCGAATCCGCGCTCGACCACCAGCCACCCGGCCTGCGCGTCATCCCCCTCACCGGTCCGTCGACCACCGCCGACCAGGTCATCCTCACCCCCGCCGAACCGTCGGACACCGCCACGGCGCTGCGCGACCTGCTGCTGGCCTCGGCGGAGGCGCCCGCCACCGGTCGCTGAGCGGTGCGCGGGCGTGACCGCGTCGGACGACCTCCTCCGGAGACGCGCACGGCGACGCCGCAGGCCACATGTGGACCGGGCCGAAGCGGGCACACGCCGGACTCGTGATCATCCTGGGCGGGGGCACCCATGAGCGGCCTGCTGCCGGCCCACCGCCTGCCGTCACCGCAGCAGCACGGCCAGCAGCTCCGCGAGGGTCGGGCCGGCGTCGGCCGGGTGGCGCAGTTGCTTGCCGCCGATCACGTGGTAGTGGTTGACGCGCCCCTGGCGCTCATGGGTGAGGTAGCCGGCCTGTTCGAGGTCGACGATGATTCGCTGCACGGCGCGTTCGGTGAGCAGGCAGCTGGCGGCGATGTCGCGCACTCTGATGCCGGGGTCCCGCGCGATCTGCACCAGGACACGGGCGTGGTTGGTGAGGAAGGTCCACCCCAGACCCTCCGGCCGGTCGGTCATGGTCTCAGCCTACGACCGGGTTTTCGTCCTCGCGGTAGCACGAAAACGGGGACGCGACGCGCGCTTCACCCATCGAGGCAGGTGGATCGCCGAGGGTGCGCACGCGAGCCGGACCGGATGTCGTCACTCGTCGTCGTCACTCGTCGTCATCGCGATCGGCGACCGACCGGTGGCCGTAGCGCGCCTGCCACTCGCGGGCGCGGGCATTGTGCCACTCCACGCCCTGCTCCGCCTGACGCTCGGACAGTCCGCTCAGCCGGGCCACCACGCTGAGCGGGACGGGTCCCTCGTAGTCGGCGAGCGCCCGGCAGACCTTTCCGGCCCACTGTTCCTCCGGGACGAAGGGGCGGTGGCGGTAGTGCTCGACCAGGAGGGCCAGGTGGTCCACCGAACAGGCCAGCAGCACCCGTTTGCCGTCCAGCTCCGATGCGGTGGGGTGGAGCGCCGAGGAGTCCGGCACCAGCGCGCTGAGCACGTCCGGACCGGCGATGATCCGGCCGCAGTGGTCGCACAGGTCGAACGCTTCCGCGTCGTCGGCGGACGGGCCGCCCGCCGGGGGTCCGAAGTCCTCCATACCGCGCGCCTACCCCGCCCGGGCCGGACCAACCCGACCGGTGCCGGCCGCCCGCCACGCGGCCGCGCTGCTCGATGAACCCCTTGAACCGCTTCAGGTCGCCCTTCACCCGCCGGTCGACCACGCCCAGGACCTCGCGGACCTCCTTGACCACGCTCGTCCGGGCCTCCTCGGGTGCTGCGGCCGGGCCGCTCCCGGCCGACCCGCGCGTGGTCCCAGTCGGCACCGGCACAACCATCCCACCGGGTCCGCCCCGGTGGCCCGCCATGGTGTCCCGGGGTTGCATGGGGTGACCGAGCCCCGAGACCCGGAGGTCACCATGTACGAGATGTGGGCCGAGCAGGACCCGGCAGTGTCACCGCCCGGACTGGTGTGGCACGTGGTGGCGAAGGACGACGCGACGGCCTCGCTGTGCGGGCGGGTCCTCGAACCCTCGCAGCGGGTCGTTCCATCGGATGGCGGTACCGGCCCGGCGCTGCCGGACCGGTACTGCGACCCGTGCCTGGTCAACGTCAGGGAGGCGCTCACCGCAGCCGGCCGGTGACGAGCCGGCGGAGCACCCGGCGGTACGGCTCACCGGCCGACACCGTCCGTCATTTCCCCCACGCGACACACCCCGCGGCGGTGGGGCCGGTGGCCGTCGCCGATGCCGGACCCGGACGGGGCCGACCTGAGGCGGCGCGCCGCCGGGCTCCGGTGGCCGGCGATGCGCCACCGCGGCGTCCACCGGGCGCTGCTCGCCCGGGCGTAGAAGGGGTGAGCACCATGACGGTCGACGCGATCACGTCCAGGCTGCTCGCCGAGCACGGCCGGACGTACGCCGAGGAGGCCGGCATCACGCTGCGCGACAAGCCCTCACCGCTGTACCGGCTGCTGGTCCTCACCATGCTCTGCTCGATCCGCATCAGCGCCGGAACCGCCACCACGGCGGCCCGGGAGCTGTCCGCCGCCGGTTTCCGGACCCCGCGGGCGATGGCCGACTCCGGCTGGCAGGACCGGGTGGACGCGCTGGGCCGGGCCCACTACGTCCGGTACGACGAGAGCACCGCGACCGCGCTCGGCGAGGGGGCACGACTGGTGCTCGACCGCTGGCACGGCGACCTGCGCCGGATGCGGGACGAGGCCGACGACGACCCGGGTGCCCTGCGCGAGCTGCTGCGGGAGGTCCCGCGGATCGGACCGGTCGGCGCGGACATCTTCTGCCGGGAGGTCCAGGCCGTGTGGCCCCGGCTGCGCCCGTACTTCGACGACCGGGCGTGCGCGACGGCGAAGGACCTCGGGCTGCCGCACACGCCGGACGGCCTCGGCCGGCTCGTCCCGTCGGCGGACCACGCCCGGCTGGCCGCCGCGCTGGTCCGGGTCAGCCTGTCGAAGGGCGCGCTGGAGGAGCTCCGGGCCGCGTGATCGCGCGCCCTCGGCGGCGCCGGGCCTGCTCGACCTCGCCGAGGTGGGACTCGCCCCGGGCCGGGAGGAACTGCACCGCCTGCCGGAGGCCTCCGAGGTTCACCGGGCCCGGCCCGGCAAGCCGCTCCGACGGTCGTCCTGGCCGCGTTCTTCCGGTCAGGCCGGCAGGGTGTCGCGGATGGTGAACAGTTGGGTGGTGCCGGTCCGTTGGAGCATCCACCGGACCAGCGGCCGGGGGCGGGCCAGGTCGATGCGGCTGCCCTGCGCGGCCGCGCGGGCCCGGGCCCGGATCAGGGTGTTGAGGCCGCTGGCGTCGCAGAAGCCGAGCCCGGCGCAGTCGATCACCAGCACGGTGCCGGGCGGTCGCAGCGCGTCGTCGAGCGCGCTCCGCAGGTCGTCGGCCGAGTCGTGGTCGAGCTCCCCGAGGAGAGTGAGCAGGATGCCTCGGCGCACGGCCTGCTCCGGGTGACGAGCCCGTCACGGGGTTCCGGTGCCACGACGCTCCTCCTTCGCGACGTCCTTCACGTCCTTCACGTCCTACGCGTCCTGCGCGTCCTCCACGTCCTTCACAGGACGGACCCCCGCAGCTCGGCTGTCCGCTGCGGGAGGCCGGAAACGCCCGGTGGGGGAAGGTCAGCCGACTCCCTCCGGTTCGTCGGCCCAGCCGGGGGCGTCGCGGTCCTCCAACTGCTCACGAAGCCAGGTCAGCGTGGCGCTCAGCAGCCGGGAGACGTGCATCTGGGAGACGCCGATCCGGTCGGCGATGTCGGACTGGGTGCGGTCCTCCCAGAAGCGGAGCCTGAGGAGCCGCTGTTCGCGCGCGGGCAGTCGGGCGAGGAGCGGGCGGACGGCGGTGCGGAAGTCGACCCGCCCCGAGGATCCAGCCCCAGGCGGGAGCGCCAGTACGAGCGCATCAAGGAGAGCGCCCACGCCCGAGCCCTTCCCGGACCTCGATCCGGCACCGCGGCCGGAACCGCATCCCGGACAGTGACGGCATCCCGGATGGCACCCCGGAAAGAGCTGACGGACAGTCAACGTACCTGTCGGTAGCGGTCGGCAGCGCGCTGGTCGAGCGGGGACTCCACCTCCAGCCAGACCAGCTTCCCGCCGCCCCCGGGCACGCTGCCCCAGGCTCGGGAGAGCCGGTCGACCACCCGCAGACCGTGCCCGCCCGGCCGCCCCGGATTCCCGGCCGGCCGCAGCCGCGGCGGCACCGGGCTGGCGTCCGTGACCTCCACCCGCAGCCGGGCGCCGTCCCAGAACAGCCGCAGCTCGCGCGGTCCCCCGGGGGCGTGCAGGCAGGCGTTGGTGACCAGTTCCGAGACCATCAGCAGGACGTCCTCGGTGACGGCCAGCTGCTCGTCGTCGACGGCGGGCAGCCACTGCCAGGACCGCAGCGCCTCCCGGCTGAACTCACGGCTGCGCTGCACCGCGCCGTCGCTGCCGGCGAACGCGAGCCGCCTGGCCTCCCCGGCGGTCGCCCGTGGTCCTCGCCCGACGCGGTCCATGGCCGGCCCCCTTCACGCCGATCCCGGGGTCTCGTCCGGTTTCTCGGACGACCGGACGGGCGGGTTCAGCGCCGACGTGAGATCGCGATGGATCCGCAGCACGCTGTCGGCCCCGGTGACCTCGAACAGCCGGGCCACGATCGGACGCAGGCCCGCGAGTTCCAGGCGCAGCCCGGCGGCCTCGGCCTCCAGACGGGCGCGCAGCAGGATGTTGAGCCCGGTCGAGTCGCAGAACCGCAGGTCCGCGAGGTCGACCACGATCCGCTCGGTGCCGTCGTCCGCGGGGGCGGCGAGCGCCGTACGCAGCCCGTCCGCCGAGTCGTGGTCCAGCTCCCCGGCGACGGTGACGATCCGCACCGGTCCGTCGCGGCCCACCGCGACGTGCAGACCCCCGCTGCCCTGCTCCCCCTCGGCCCCGGTGGGCTCATCGGCTGGCCGTGGCATGGCGTGCTCCCTGACCGGTCGGGACGGCGAGGTGCCGTCCCGACCATCATGCCGCGCGGCGTGGACGGCCGGGCGCTCAAGGGGCGTCCCGGGTGCGGCCGGGCTCGCCACGTACTCCTCGTCCATGCCACGCGTTTGCCCGGTCCCCTCACGGCTACACACGCCTGCGTCCAGGTGGCAGGACCGGACCAACCTCTGAACATCGGGCGACGCCACCCGGGACCACGGCGCCCACGGCCGCTTCGACGAGGAGGCCCGCGAGCACAGCGCCCAGCTGTGGGCCACTCAGCGCCACGGCCGGCCGGCCACCGACGGGGCGGTGCTGCTCGCGCCGCCACTGCCAAGGCGCTCGCCCGGGGGCGGTGAGCCTGCGGTGCGCGGGATGTGGTGTGGAACCGCCGGTCCTGGGCAGGCGCGGCGCGGAGCAAAACCCGCCCCCGTCACGAGAGGAGTGCACGTCATGGGTACCAAGGAGAAGCTGCGCAACGCGGCGGAGAAGGCCCACGGCAAGGCCAAGGAGGCCGCCGGAAAGGCCATGGGCGACCGGGTCGTCGAGGCCGAGGGGCGGGGCAAGCAGGTCAAGAGCGACCTGAAGCAGGCCGCCGAGAAGGTCAAGGACGCCGGGAGGCGCTGAGCCGGCATCCGAGCAGGACGGCGTGGTCACGGCGCCCTTGGGGCCCTGACCACCCGTCCCGTCCCCAGGAGGTGGACATGATGAGCGACCCGGGAGAGCCCGTTCCGAAGGACCCGCCGGTGCTCCCGAGTCCCGGACGACCGGCGAGGACGGACCGCCACCTGTGCCCGAGGAGGGCAGGGGGCCGCAGGCGGTCCCCGAGTACGACGCCATGGAGACGGCCCACGCGCTGGAACCGCAGGTGGGCTCGGAGCCCGGCGAGGAGCCGGAGGCGACGGAGCCGGCCCGCGAACCGGAGCCGCACGAGCCGCCCGACTGAGCCCTCCGGGCCGATCATCGGAGGTATCGGCTCCGCCGTCCGGCGAACGGGTGGTCCGGTCCCGCGATCGCGCGTCCGGCGGCGTTGCGCGCGGCACCTGCCCGTCGACCGGACGGTAGACCTGGGGCCCGCCCCTCGTCACGGAGGCACCCTGTGGACCTGAACGGCGCCGGACCGGACCGGCGCCCCCACCAGCCTCGGCCGCTCGGCAGCCGCCCGCCCAGGGTGGCGCTCCGCCGCGCCCGTCGCGAGACGGAGCGGGAGCGCGTCCCGTCCGGGCTGCGGACCGCCGCCGGATACACCTGGCGGCTGGGGGTGCTCGGCGTAGCCGCGTACCTGGCCGTCGCCGTCCTCGGCGAGCTCCAACTCCCGGTGATCGCGCTGTTCCTGGCGATGGTCATCACCTCCGTCCTGCGCCCGCTGGTCGACCTGCTCGCCCGGGCGCTGCCCCGCTCGCTCGCCGTCCTGCTCGCCTTCGTCCTCGCCGTCATGGTCGTCGGCGGGGTCCTGGTGCTGGTCGGCACGAACGTCGCCGACGAGTGGAACCGGCTGGGCAGCGAGCTGCGCGGCGGCCTCGGCCGGATCGACCAATGGCTCACCCGCGCCCCCTTCCACCTGAGACCCGGCACCGTCACCAACCTGCGGGCCAAGATCGAGGCCTTCGTCTCGGCCCACCGCTCGGCACTGCTGAGCACCGCGCTCAGCGGGGCGAGCCGGGTCGTCGAGCTGGTCACCGGGCTGGCCCTAGCGGTGTTCTGCTCGGTGTTCTTCCTGCACTCCGGCGACCGGATGTGGTCCTGGGCCCAGCGCCAACTCCCCGCCCGCGTCCGCCCCGTCCTGGGCCGCGCCGGAAGCGCCGCCTGGCGCACCTTCGCCGGATACACCCGCGGCGTGCTGATCGTGGCGGCGTCCAACGCCGTACTGGTCGGCATCGCCCTGGCCCTGCTCCGGGTGCCGCTGGTCCTGCCGCTGATGGTGCTGGAGTTCGTCGCCGCCCTCATCCCGCTGGTCGGCTCCCCGATCGCGCTGGCCGTCGCCGCCCTGGTCGCCCTGGCGGCACGCGGGCCGGTGGTCGCGCTGCTCGTCCTCGCCCTGATCGTCGTCATCGGCCAGATCGAGGGCCACCTGCTGCATCCGCTGGTGCTCGGCTGGTCGGTGCGCATCCACCCGGTGGCCATCGCGCTGTCGGTGATCGGTGGCGCCGTCCTGGCCGGGGTGCTAGGCGCAGTCGTCGCCGTCCCGGTGGTGGCGGTCGCCTGGGCGGCGCTCACCGAACTACGGGACGGCGGCCGGTCGGCCGACCCGCCCGGGTCAGGGCACGATGCCCCGGCGGTGGGCGACCAGCCGCGCAGCCCCCAGCGCGATCGAAAGCCCCCACACGACGCTGAAACCGGCGATCACCGCGGCTGAGTACACGGTGGCGCTGACCAGTAGCAGGGTCGTCGACAGGGCCGCCAGCACCGGGAACACGAACACCGGCACCCGGGCGGCCCACCGCAGTACCCGCCCCACAACCCATCGCGGCCCGTGCCGCATGCCGCGCAGGGCACGCTCCGGCCGGTGGTCCACCCGTAGCCCGGCCTCGATCTCCGCCAGGATCCGCAGCTCCCGCCCCGAGAGCCCGGGCCCGTCCATCCGCGCCACCTCCCACCGCGCGGCTGCCCGCTCCACGCACCGCGTAACGCCCCGGACGGATGGGAACCGGCCGGCTGGGTAGCCGCTGGAAGTCAGGACCCCCCGGCCGCAACCGGCCGCACCCACCGGGAGGACGGGATGACCGCGAGATTCCCCCGGCGTCGGCGTCGCGCTGGTAGCGGGTCAGGATCGCGCCGACGGTGCGCCAGGCGATCCGCATCAGCTGCGAGGTCGCGGACTTGGAGCACTCGGTGGCCAGCCAGGCGACCTGCCGGTCGAACTCGTAGGTGTGTCCGGCGTCGTGTCGGGCCCAGGGAACCGCGGCCACCACCACCCCGTGGCGCGGGCAGAACACGCGCGGGGCCTCGGCCTCCAGGAACAGCGGCAACCCGGCCGCGTCCAGGTGCCGCCACCGCCGCCGGCCGGCCCCTGCGTCGAAGCGGGGGCAGCGGCTGCGGCAGATTCCACAGCGACGACGCGCCCGGGACATCGGACGCACCGCGACCACCATGACCTGCGCTTCCTCGTCGAACCAGGCGTCTTCTGGCACCGCCTGCTCGCATCCGACCAACCGCTTCAATACCGTGGTGAACCGCACGCCGCTTCTCCTGCGCGCTCGATCTCGGGCTTCGACACCTCAAGATCCGCACAGGGAGCGGCGTGCACTGCGTCAGGCTCTCCGAAGCGACCCACAGATGGAGCAGAAGAGCCCGAAAAAGCGTATGCCGCGGATGTGCCCAGACCGCGAGGTTTCCCAAGGGTGGCGGCCGTTGCCTGGTCGAAGCGGCCGGTCAGCTCGTGCCACAGGTACGAGCCCGCCAGCGCCTCCTGGAGCGACTCGACGAACCGCTCCGCCTCGGGCGGTACGACCGCCGGGGCCTCGGCCAGGGTGTCGACCCTGGCAGGTCGTTGATGACGGTGGCGGCGTCGCGCCGATTCAGCCCCAGGGCCTTGCGGGCGACCTCCACGCCGTTGTTGCCCACCGTGCCCTCATCGACCTCCCGGTCGTAGGACACGATGTCGTTGTGCAGGCTGATGGCGTCCACGAACGCGTCAACGGCGGTGTGGAACTCCCTGCGGCGGAGCACGTTCGGACGGAGCTCGCCCATCGCGTGCTCCATGAGCACGGCGGTGAACTGCAGACCGCCGAAGTCACGGCGGGCGCCCAGGTATTCGATCAGGTCCGTCACGGCATGGTCGACGTGCTCAAGCTCCCACGGCACCCCGTCCAGGAAGCGCCGCACGCTGCTGACGAACCGATCACGCCAGAGCGGGCTCATGGTGGCGGCCGTGCCGGACCACAGGTTGGCGAAGGCCCGCTCCACGGGATTGCCCGGACTCAGCGGCCGCGGCAATCCGTCCAACGGCAGGAACATCATCAGCCGTTCCACCTGAGCCGCAGCCGACTCCTGGTCGTGGTCACGCCGGTAGAGCGGCAAGAACAGATCATCGACGAACCACAGAGCGACATGCCAGTCGGTTACCAGCTCCAACTCGCAGGCATCGGCGTCCGGATGGGTCAGGGCGATGAACAACGGGAAGTCGGCCTGATCGAACTTCTCCTCGCTCCACCTCTGTGGCCACTGCGAGTACTCCTCATCGAACATGCCCATCTGCCGGGCCCACTCGCCGGCCTGTGCGCGGGCCTGGTCGACATGAGGGTTGAGGCGGGACTCGAACGGCATGTGGAACTGCGGCTGTGAAAGTGATCCCATAATCGGGCTGCTTCCCCTCCGGGCCGCCGCGATGCCGGAGCTCACCCCTGAGTGTCCAATGCTGCGACTCTCCGATCATGTGTCTCATTGTCCGCCCCGCGCTGAGCAGGGGGACCAGGCCCGCACAGCTCAACCGTCGAGCACCGGGATCGGACCATGTGTGAGAGTTGACTCTCACACATTATGAGAGAACACTCTCACACCATGGAGCATGGGAATCGCCTGGGCGATATCGAGATCACCGACCCGAAGGCCATGCGAGCGTTGGCACATCCGGTACGGCTCGCGATCCTCGAACGTCTGCAACGGCACGGGCCGGCGACGGCGACGCAGTTGTCACCGGATGTCGGAGCCACCCCGTCCGTGACCAGCTGGCATCTGCGCCACCTGGCGGGCTTCGGGCTGGTCCGCGACGCCGAGGCCGGAACCGATCGCCGGGAGCGGCGGTGGGAGGCTGTGGCACGGGGATTCCGATTCGAGATGCCGGAGGACGCTGAGGGTCAGTCCGCCGCACGGGTGCTGTCCCGGGAGATGTTCGCCCGCTCCGCCGACCTGCCGCAGCGGTGGGTGACCGAGACCGAACCCGGACTCGATCCGGTCTGGCGCAAGCCCGCGGGGCTGGCGAACACGCGCGTTGTGGTGTCCCCCGAGGAACTCGCGGCCATCGAGGACGCGATCGAAAGCGTCCTCGCGCCCTATGTGACGCGCGACCCTGAGCAGCGGCCGAGCGGGAGCCGTGGCGTCCGGCTGCTGCGCTACGTCCTGCCGGAGGCCGCCGAGCAGCGGACAGGGGACACGGCATGAACTCCTTGGAGCACACGGCCCCCTCGATATCACTGTGGCGGGATCGGCGCTTCGTCCGCTTCTGGGCCGGGCAGTCGGTGTCGCAGTTCGGCGACCGGATCTCCGAACTGGCGTTACCCCTGATCGCTCTGGTCGCGCTGCACGCCTCGGTCGGCCAGGTCGCATGGCTGACCGCGCTTGCCTCGGCCCCGAATCTCCTCGCCATCGTGCTGGGCGCCTGGGTCGACCAACGCGTCCACAAGCGCCGCCTGATGATCCTCGCCGATCTGTTCCGCGCGTGTGTGCTGCTCACCCTGCCCGTCGCCTACCTGTTGGGCGCCGTGACGCTTCTCCAGTTGTATGCCGTGGCGTTGCTGACCGGCTCCGCGGCGGTGCTGTTCAACACCGCATATCCGCCCTTCTTCGCCCACCTCGTGCCGCGCTCGTCCTACGTCGACGCGAACAGCAAGCTCAGCGCCAGCCGTTCCGCTTCCTTCGTCGTCGGCCCTGCCGTGGGCGGTGCCCTCGTTCAGCTCCTGACCGCGCCCGTCGCTGTGGTCGCCGACGCCTTGTCCTTCGTGGCCTCGGCCGCTCTGCTCGGGCCGAGCCGGGTCGACGAACCAGCCGTCGCCGTCGGTGAGACGGCAGGACCTTCGCTGCTGCGGCGGGCCAGGGAGGGGCTGGTCTTCGTCGTCCGTCACCCGGTCCTGCGGGCGAGCCTCGGCTGCGCGACGACCGTCAACTTCTTCACCTTCGTGTCGAGCAGCAACTTGACCGTTCTGTTCGCCACCCAGGTGCTCGGCCTCTCCCCAGGGACCATCGGGCTGGCATTCGGCATCGGGTCAACCGGAGCTCTCCTGGGCGCGGTGATAGCCCCGAAGGTCTCACGACGGATCGGCGTGGGACGCAGCATCGCGGCAGGCGCCGTACTCTTCCCGGCCCCCATCGCCATCGCCGCCACCGCGAGCGGTCCCGCCTGGGCCAGCGCAGGGGCGCTGGGCGTCGCCGAGTTCCTCTCCGGAATCGGCGTGATGCTGTTCGACGTCAACCTCAACTCCCTGCAAGCCGCGGTGATTCCGGACGGCATGCGCAGTCGCGTGGCCGGCGCCTACAGCACCGTGAACTACGGCATACGCCCTCTCGGCGCCATCGTCGGAGGCATGCTCGCCACGCTCATCGGGCTCAGGGCCACCCTGATCACAACTGCCGTCGGAGGAGCACTGTCACTGCTCTGGCTGCTCCCCTCACCGATACCGCGCATCCGCTCCCTGGACCCGGCCGGCACGCCCTCGTTGGAGTGAGGTTCCCGGGCCGCGCCGAAGGAGGTTCCCGGGCCGCGCCGAAGCTCGGTGATACGCATTCGCATCACTTGCCGACTTCGACGGAGGACCACATGGCCGCCAATGGCTGGACGGACGACCTGCCCGACCGGATGCGCGGCACCGGGGACCCGCTCGGGGACGCCGCCATCGCCGAGATCTACGCGCTGGGACAACAGGAGCAGGTGCGGCAGATGCTGCTCGGCTTCGGCCGGAACAGCGGCGCCGCCCCGGCGGGGCTGCCGCCCAAGCTCCAGCAGTACTTCGAGGAGTCGGCGATCCTGCCGCCCTGGGCGGACCAGGCGCAGATGGCGCGTGGCAGGCTGAACGGTCACCCCTCGACCCGCCCTCGACGTCCGCCGGCGACGGCTTTCGCTCCAGGGCCGTAGGCGAGGAGGGCGAGCGCGAGGACGGCGCCGACGGTGCCGGAGACGAGCAGGGGCAGGTGGCCGTCGTCGCCCCAGGCGAGGCCGGCCCAGAGCCCGGCGCCCAGCACGCCGGCCCCGGTCAGGCCCTGGTAGACGCCCTGGGCGGTGCCTTGGGCCCGGTCGGGGACGATGCCGGAGATCCAGGCCTTGCCGACGCCGTCGGTGCAGGCGTTGAAGCCGCCGTAGAGGGCGAGGACGGTGAAGATCTGCCAGGCTTGGTGGGCGTGGGCCAGACCGAGGTAGCCGATGGCGAAGAAGACCAGGCCGACGGCGTAGACGGCCCGCCGGGGCAGGCGGTCGGACAGGGCGCCGGCGGGGTACGAGGCCGCGGCGTAGGCGAGGTTGTAGAGCGCGTACGCGGCGAACACCCCGGCGGTGGACAGCCCTACCTGGTGGGCCCGCAGGAGCAGGAGCGAGTCGGGGAAGTTCGCCAGCGCGAACAGGGTGAGGAGACCGGTGACGCGCCAGTAGCGGGCCGGCAGTGACCGGTACGGCGCCGAGTGGCGGGCGCCGGGCACGGGTGCGGCTTCGGGCTTCGAACGGGGGCGGGCGGGGTCGGCGACCGCGCGGGTCAGCAGCACGCTGAGGACGGCGGGGATCACGGCGATCCACAGCAGCGGACGTAGCCGGTGGTCGAGCGCCGCGTTGAGGCCCAGCCCGATGAGCGGGCCGACGACGGCGCCGGCGGTGTCCGCGGCGCGGTGGAGGCCGAAGACCCGGCCGCGCTGCGACTTCGGGACTCCGTCGACGAGGAGGGCGTCGCGCGGTGCGGAGCGCAGGCCCTTGCCGAGGCGGTCGGTGACGCGGGCGAGCAGGACGACGGGCCAGGCGGTGGCGAGGGCGATGAGGAGTTTGCCGAGGGCGGCGAGGCCGTAGCCGGCGGCGATGAGGGGCTTGCGGGGAAACCGGTCGGCGAGGCGTCCGGCGGCGAGCTTGGTGAGCGAGGCCGCGCCCTCGGCGAGGCCCTCGATCGCACCGACCACGGCGGGCGGGGCACCGAGGACGGTGGTGAGGAAGATCGGCAGGATCGGGTAGAGCAGTTCGCTGGCGGCGTCCTGGAGGAAGGAGACCCCGCACAGCACCTTGACGTTGCGGGTCAACCAGCCGGTGGGCGGCGCGGGTTCGGTCATGCTGCGGGACCTCCGGGAAGCGTCCGAGCGCCGGGAGATCCGCATCGGACTGATGGTGGTCACGGTAGACCGTCGGCCGCCGCCGACATCGGCCGACAGCACCATGTCCCCCGAAGGTCGGAGCGGACGGCGAGGTCGCGCAACACCCCCCTGCTTCCGCCCCGTCCGGATCATTGGCGAGGCCCCCACGGCTGGATACACTCGCCCGGCTGACCGGACATCAACTTCCGTTCGGGCAGGAACAGCTCAGTACCACCCAGGACACCAGGCACAACCCGCCGACGACCATGGGGGTCTTTCATGCAGTTCCGCGCCAGAGCGTCGCTCGCCACCGCGACCGCAGCGCTCGTCCTCGCCGCCGTCGCGGGCGGCACCCCGGCCGGAGCGAGTACGGGCGGCGCGCCGCTCGCCCTGATCTCGCCCGACGATCCGTACGCCGCGTGCGACCTCACCGCGGACGGCCCCGGCACCAACCACCCGTCCGCCGAGGACGAACCGTACGCCGCCGCCAACCCGCGCGACCCGGCCAACACCATCACCATCTACCAGCAGGACCGCTGGTCCAACGGCGGTGCCCGGGGCCTGAGTTCGAGCTACACCACGGACGGCGTGCACTTCACCCAGACCGCCCTGCCGTTCACCCACTGCGCACCGGGCGGGCTGGCCTACCAGCGGGCCTCGGACGGCTGGGTGAGCTTCGGTCCGGACGGCGCCGCCTACGCCAGCGCCCTGGTCTTCGACGCCACCACGGCACGCAGCGCCGTGGCCGCCGCCACCTCGACCGACGGCGGGCGCAGCTGGCAGCACGTCACCGAGCTGATCAGCGACAACGACCCGGCGATCACCGACGACAAGAACGCCGTCACCGCCGACCCGGTGCACCCGGGCGTCGCCTACCAGGTCTGGGACCGGGTGGACCAGGCCACCAGCCCGACACCCGTCTTCGACGGACCGGGCTACATCTCCGTCACCCGCGACCACGGCCGCACCTGGTCCCCGGCGAAGCCGTTCGTGGTCACCGACTCGACGCCGAACACCCAGACCATCGGCAACCAGATCGTGGTCGATCCCCGGACCGACACCCTGTACGACTTCTTCGACTCGATCACCTTCACCGACGCGACCGCCACCACGGTCAGCGAGGTGCACTTCGGCATGGTCAGCTCCACCGACCAGGGCCGCACCTGGAGCCAGCCGGTCCGGGTCGCCGCCGACACCTCCGTCGCCGAGGTCGACCCGAACGCGCCCACCGACGCCACCAAGTCCCTTCGGGCCGGCGCCGGGCTGCCCAGCGTAGCCATCGACCCGCAGACCGGCGAGCTCTACCTCGCCTACGAGGGCTCGGAGTTCACCGGCGGCCAGTACGACGCGATCCAGCTGGTGCACTCCACGGACGGCGGCCGGACCTGGAGCGGGCCCACCCGGCTCAACCAGGCCCCGGGCGCTCCGGCGTTCACCCCCTCCATCACCGTGACCGCCGACGGCACCGTCGCCGTCAGCTACTACGACCTGCGCTACCTCACCCCGGGCAACACCACCACCCTGCCCACCGCCGCCTGGCTGCTCAGCTTCCCGCGCGGCGGCGAGAACAGCCCGATCGAGCGGCAGATCTCGCCGGTCTTCGACTGGCTCCAGGCGCCCTACGCCGGGGGCCACTTCCTCGGCGACTACCAGGCATTGATCAACGACGGCCGCCAGATCCGCCCGGTGATGGTGACCGCCAACAACGCCGAACCGCTGAACGCCACCGACGTGTACAGCGGCCGCTTCCAGCCCGGCACCCTGCGCAGCCCCGCCGTCGGCGCTCCCGCCACCGACGCTCCGGCCGCACAAGCGGCGCACGCGACCGCCCCGCGCGCCGTCCAGCACCTACGGCGCTGAGCCCGTTCGGTCGGAACGCACCCGCGTCCTGCGGCTCCTGACGACGGAGCCGCAGGACGCCGCGTTCCCGCGCCGGGTTCCGGGCGGCGGCCCGGAGGGGCTACCAGCGCAGCAGCCGGCGATCCCCGCACGGGGTGGGCGCGAGGGCCGTCATCGCCCCGCAGCCGGAGTGCCCGCAGACGACGATGTCCTTGACCCCCAGTGCGGCGACGGCGTACTCGATGCTCGCCGCGACCCCGTCGGCCCCGGGGGTGTAGGCGGGCACCAGGTTGCCGGCGGTGCGGATGACGAACAGCTCGCCGGGCTCAGACCCGGTGATCAGCTCCGGCACCACCCGGGCGTCGGAGCAGCCGATGAACAGCGTGTGCGGGGTGTGGCGGGCGGCCAGGTGGGCGAAGAGCTCCTCCTTGGCCGGGAAGACGTCCCGCTGGAAACGCTCGATGCCGTTGGCGAAGTCACGCATGGGGTCAACTCCACCGCGTCAGCCCGCGCATCGCCGTCGAGGCCAACTCCGTCCAAGCCCTCACCGAGGTCGTCCAGCGCACCCCGCTCGCCACCGTCCTGCCCGACGCCGTCACCCACGACCACCCCCGCCTCACCCCCGTCCCGCTCGACCCGGCCCTCCCCACCCGCATCGTCACCCTCCTGCGACGCAGCGACGCCTACCGGAGCGCCGCCACCCGCGCTTTCACCGACCTCGTCCACGACCTCGTCCGCACCCGCGGGTACCCGCCGGCCTCCTGAACGCCAGCGACTACGCCGGGGCTCCGTGCCCCAACTGAGGGCAGGTTCTGACTGTACGTCAGTACCCGCTTCGGGCACCCCGCGCACGGCCGCGGGCACCCGCGCAGGCACCACGGGCAGCCGCGCCCCGAAAGAGAACAGTCTCGGCGACCGATCCCCTCCTGTCAGTCCGTATGGTTCCGGATTCCGCGCCGCGCCGTGCGTGGCTACCGTCCCAACCGCCCGACACCCGGCGGTCCGGACGGCCGCCGCCACGCGCCCACAGGAGGTCACGTTGACCGCACACCACCCCACCCGCAGGAGCATCCTCAAGTCCGCCGGCGGGCTCGGCGCCGCGCTGGCGCTGGGCACCGCGGGCGCGTTGGCGTCGGCCAAGCCCGCGGCGGCCGCCGACAACGGCTTCGGCCTGACCATCGTGGACCGCAACGAGAGCGACCCGCGGATGTGGTACTACCGCTTCCAGACCTCCGCGATCGGCTGGAACCCCGCCGTGAACGTGCTGCTGCCGGACGACTACCAGACGAGCGGCCGCACCTATCCGGTGCTGTACCTGTTCCACGGCGGCGGCACCGACCAGGACTTCATCACCTTCGACCGGATGGGCGTCCGCGACTGGACCATCGGCAAGCCGATCATCGTGGTGATGCCGGACGGCGGCCACGCCGGCTGGTACTCCAACCCGGTCAGCTCCAACGTGGGCCCGCGCAACTGGGAGGAGTTCCACATCAACCAGCTGCTGCCGTGGGTCGAGGCCAACTTCCGTACGTTCGCCGAGTACGACGGCCGCGCGGTGTCCGGCTTCTCGATGGGCGGTTTCGGCGCGCTGAAGTACGCCGCCAAGTACTACGGCCACTTCGCCTCGGTCAGCGCCCACTCCGGCCCGGCCAGCCTGCGCCGGGACGGCGGCCTGGTGGCGCACTGGGCCAACGCCTCCTCCGCCGCGCTGGACCTGGCGGGCGGCACGATCTACGGCGCGCCGTTCTGGGACCAGGCGCGGGTGAGCGCCGACAACCCGGTGGAGCGGATCGAGAGCTACCGCAACAAGCGGGTCTTCCTGGTGGCCGGCACCAGTCCCAGCCCGGTCGACTGGTTCAGCAGCGTCAACGAGCCCCAGGTCCTGGCCGGGCAGCGCGAGTTCCGCGCCCTGCTCGACCAGGCCGGCATCCCGCACGACTCGCACGAGGTGGACGGCGGCCACATCATCCGGCCCGACATGATGCGGCTCGACCTCGACGGCATCATCGACCGCCTGCGCAAGGCCTGAGGAGCGCTCAGGTGTTCCCCTCCTTCTCCCGCCGCGCCTCCCGCCTGGCCCTGGCCGCGGTCGCCCTGCTGCTGCCGGTCACCGTGCCGGCCGGCCCGGCCGCGGCCGCCGCCACCACCCCCGCCGCGGCCGCCGGGTTCACGGCGTCCTGCCCGGCCGCCGGCTACATCTCCCAGGGCTACACCCCGGAGCACAACGGCATCGACATCGCCAACGACTACGGCACCCCGATCTACGCGGTCGGCGACGGCCAGGTGCTGGTCTCCGGCCCGGCGCAGGGCTACGGCCAGTGGATCCGCATCCTGCACCCGGACGGGACGATCACCGAGTACGGGCACATGCGCGAGCGGGACGTGGCCACCGGCGACCACGTGGCGGCCGGTCAGCAGATCGCGCTGATGGGCAGCGAGGGCACCGCCAGCGGCCCGCACCTGCACCTGCGGGTCTGGGCGGACCCGGACGCGACCGTACGCACCGACCCGATCCCCTACCTCGCGGACCGCGGCATCACCATGCCCTGCACGCCGGGGACCGGCCACCGTCCCGCCCCGCCGGTGTATCCGGCGCAGTCCGGCCGGGTGGTGTCCGCGCGTTCGGCGGACGGCCGCCTGGAGGTGTTCGCGGCCGGCGCGAACGGCGTCTCGCACGCCTGGCAGACGGCCGTGAGCGGCGCCTGGTCCGACTGGGAGAGCCTCGGTGGCCCGGGCGGCGCGCAGCTCGCCATCGGCCCCGACCCCGACGGCCGCCTGGAGATGTTCGCCCTCAACGGCACCACCCTCCAGCACCGTTACCAGCTCCAGCCCTCCGGGGCCTGGTCCAGCTGGGAGACTTTCGGCGGCGGCGGTCACAACATCGCCGTCGGCGCCAACCAGGACGGCCGCCTCGAAGTCTTCGCCTCCGGCCCTGTCGGCGTCTTCCACAAGTACCAGACCGCACCCAACAGCGGCTGGTCCGACTGGGAATCCGCCGGCGGCGGCCCCGCCAACAGCGAGATCGGACTCGGCAAGGCCCCCGACGGCCGACTCGAAGTCTTCGCCCTCAACGCCACCACCTTCCAGCACCAGTGGCAGACCGCCGTCAACGGCGCCTGGTCCACCTGGGAAACCTTCGGCGGCGGCGGCCACGACCTCACCGTCGACCACAACCAGGACGGCCGCCTCGAAGTCTTCGCCTCCGGCCCCGCCGGCGTCTACCACAAGTACCAGACCAACCCCACCAGTTGGTCCGACTGGGAAGCCACCGGCGGACCCGCCGACTCCCAGCTCACCAGCCAGCCGACCGCGGACGGCCGCGTCGAGGTCTTCGCCATCAACGGCACCACCGCGCAACACACCTGGCAGAGCAACCTGAACGCCCCGTACAGCCAGTGGGACACCTTCGGCGGCGCCGGCACCGAGATCGTCGCCACGGCCAACGCCGACGGCCGGATCGAGGTGTTCGGCACCAGCAGCGCCGGCGTCTACCACAAGTGGCAGACCGGCTTCTCCACCTGGTCCGACTGGGCCTGGCTCAACACCACCGCCGGACCAGCAGTTAGTTGAGGAGCCATCACATGACCAGCACATCACGTGCCCGCCGGGCGCCCCACCGCGTCCTGCTGTCCGCGCTCGTCTCGCTGGGCGTGGCGGCGGGCCTGATGGTCGGTGCCGCGCCCGCGCCGGCCGCCACCGGCATCGACCTGTGCGCCGAGGTCGGCTACAACGCGGGCTTCCGGGGTGACGCCCTGGTGACCGCGATCGCCGTCGGCATGGCCGAGTCCAGCTGCAACCCGCTGGCCTCCAACGTCCAGAACAACAGGCCGCCGTCCACCGACCGCGGCCTGTGGGAGATCAACAGCTACTGGCACCCCGAGGTCACCGACGACTGCGCCTACAACGCCCAGTGCAACGCCAACGCGGCCTACCGCATCTCCAACGGCGGCACCAACTGGCAGCCCTGGTCGACCTACAACGAGGGCGCGCACCTGCGGTACCTGGACGCGGCGCGGGCCGCCGCGGACCGGCTCGGCCACCACGACCCCGGGCCGGCGCCGCTGGTGTATCCGGCGCAGTCCGGCCGGGTGGTGTCCGCGCGTTCGGCGGACGGCCGTCTGGAGGTGTTCGCGGCCGGCGTGAACGGCGTCTCGCACGCCTGGCAGACGGCCGTGAGCGGCGCCTGGTCCGACTGGGAGTCCCTCGGTGGCCCGGGCGGCGCGCAGCTCGCCATCGGCCCCGACCCCGACGGCCGCCTGGAGATGTTCGCCCTCAACGGCACCACCCTCCAGCACCGTTACCAGCTCCAGCCCTCCGGGGCCTGGTCCAGCTGGGAGACCTTCGGCGGCGGCGGTCACAACATCGCCGTCGGCGCCAACCAGGACGGCCGCCTCGAAGTCTTCGCCTCCGGCCCCGCCGGCGTCTACCACAAGTACCAGACCGCACCCAACAGCGGCTGGTCCGACTGGGAATCCGCCGGCGGCGGCCCCGCCAACAGCGAGATCGGACTCGGCAAGGCCCCCGACGGCCGACTCGAAGTCTTCGCCCTCAACGCCACCACCTTCCAGCACCAGTGGCAGACCGCCGTCAACGGCGCCTGGTCCACCTGGGAAACCTTCGGCGGCGGCGGCCACGACCTCACCGTCGACCACAACCAGGACGGCCGCCTCGAAGTCTTCGCCTCCGGCCCCGCCGGCGTCTACCACAAGTACCAGACCAACCCCACCAGTTGGTCCGACTGGGAGGCCACCGGCGGACCCGCCGACTCCCAGCTGACCAGTGAGCGTTCACCGGACGGCCGGGTGGAGGTCTTCGCCATCAACGGCACCACCGCGCAGCACAGTTGGCAGACCGGCGTCAACGCGCCGTACAGCCAGTGGGAGACCTTCGGCGGCGCCGGCACCGAGATCGTCGCCACGGCCAACGCCGACGGCCGGATCGAGGTGTTCGGCACCAGCAGCGCCGGCGTCTACCACCGCTGGCAGACCGGCTTCTCCACCTGGTCCGACTGGGCCTGGCTCAACACCACCGCCGGACCCGCCGTCGGCTGACCACACCGGTAGTCCCCTGGAGCAAGACCATGTCCCCGATCAGCAGGCGCCGCCTGCTGCGGGCGGCCGGAGCGGGAGCACTCGTGCTCCCGCTCCCGGGCCGTGCCGCCAACGTGGCGCCCACCGGCCTGGATCAGCGCAGGGCGCCGCTGCGCTCGGGGGCGCCGATGCTCTGAGTGCCCGTCCGCCCGCTCCCCCGCTCCCCCGTCACGTGGCGTGCGCCACCGGGCGGTTTATTGTCATGCTCAAAGAGGTAACGTTCGTCCGTCAGGGGGAACGGTCGGCATGCGGAACGGGACAGCGGTGCGCGGTACGGGGGAACGATGAGCGGCATTCTCGTCCACCTGCCGGAGGGGAACGGCGACGACGCGGTGACCTTGCGGCTCGGTCCGGGAGAGCGGGCGCGCTTCGGCCGCGGCTCCGTCGGCACGCCGGTGGAGCTGCGCCTCGGCGACGAGACGGTCTCCCGGTTGGCCGGCGAGATCCACGCGACCGACGACCACTGGCAGTTGAGCAACCTCAGCAACACCCACGCCTACCTGGTGGAGAACCCGGAGGGCGCCGGCGAGTACCTGCGGGTGCCGCCGCGGCGGATCGGCGCGCCGATCCCCTTCGAGTTCTCCCGGGTGGTGCTGCCCTCGCGGCGTGAAACCCCGCTGTCCTTCCAGGTGTTCGCGCCCGACCACGTCTACCTGGACCCGCACGCCCGCGTCGGCTCCTGGGAGAGCCGCACCATGACGGCGTACTCGCTGGACGAGACCGCCACCTACTTCCTCGTACTGGTCGCGCTCTGCGAGCCGTGGCTGCGCGACCACTCCCCCGCCGCCGTGCCCACCACCCCCCAGGTGGTCGCGCGGCTGCGCGCCCACCCCGCCTGCGCTCGGCTCACCGCCCGCGCGGTCAGCTCGCACCTCGACTACCTGGCCGACGAGAAGCTCCGCATCGACCTGCCGGACGGCGCGGGCCGCGCGGACCGCCGCAACGGCAAGCGCGAGGCCGTCGTCGGGCTCGCCCTGAAGTTCGGCATCGTCCGCGAGGAGCACCTCGCACTCCTGCCGCGCCCCGAAGCGGCCGAGCCCGGACGGTAGGGAGGGGTGTCGATGGTGCACGACCTGGCCCTTGGCGGGGAAGGCGAGGACCTGCTGCCGCCCGGCCACCGGGTCGGCGACTGGACCGTCACCGGGCTCATCGGCGAAGGCGGCTGGGCGACCGTGTACGCCGCCCGCCGAACCGAGGACACGGCCGGCTCGGACCGTTCACACGCTCCGGACGACACCGCCAGTGGGGACGACACGGTCGCCCTCAAGGTGCTGCCGACCGCCGGACTCGCCCCCCGCCAGGCCCGCCAGGTCGCCGAAGCCGCCCGCCGCGAAGCCGAGTTGGCCCGCACCGTCCCCCACCCCCGACTGGTCCGCCTGCTCGACACCCTCGTCCTGGCCGCCCCCGAGCACCCCGCGCTCGACGGCGCGATCGTCCTGGTCATGGAACGCGCCCGGTGCACCCTGCGCGACCTGCTCGCCACCGGCGTCGACGAGGACCGGGGCGGCCGGATCGTCGCGGGCATCTGCGAGGGCCTGGCCCATCTGCACCGCTCCGGCTGGGTCCACACCGATCTGAAGCCCGAGAACGTCCTCATCGGCCGGGACGGCGAGGTCCGACTCTCCGACTTCGGCCTCGCCATCGAACTCACCGGCACCCACGGCCACTCCGCCCCCATGGGCACCCCCGACTACCTCCCGCCGGAACGCTGGAAGGCGCCACTCGGCGAACACGGAGTCAAGATCCGTACCACCGCCGACATCTGGGCGCTCGGCGTGGTGATCCACGAGGTGTTCGCCGCCGGCGTCCCGCCCTTCCCCGGCGCCACCCCCACCGCCCGCGGCGCCGCCGCCCAGCAGTACGCGGAAGGCCGCGCCGCGCTGCGCCTGGCCCCCGCCGTCCCCCCGTTCTGGCGCGCGCTCGCCGCCGACTGCCTCGCCCCCACCCACGCCGCCCGCGCCCCGCACACCGCCGAGAGCCTGCTCTCCCGCATCCGCGCCCACCAGTCCGGCCGCCGGCCCCACCGCCCCCGCCGCCCACGGCCGCGCACCGCCCTGCTCGCCCTCGCCACCTGCGCCACGGCCGCCGCCACCGCCGCCGCCCTCTGGCCACAGCCCGAGCCACCCGGGCACTTCGTCCGCATCAAGGTCTTCAACGCCGAACACGGCTGCCAGGGCCGCACCGACCGCGACCCCGAGTGCAGCCTCGGCCTCGCCGTCGACCCCCAGCGCCCCTACACCGCCGGCAACGTCGTCACCACGCGCGTCTGGAACGACGACACCCTCGACGCCGACTGCCAACTCCCCACCGGTCTCCCCATCATCAACGAGGAGGACATCAGCTCGACCATCTGGTACCGCGTCCACCTCCCCGGCCCCACCACCGCCTGGCTTCCCGCCGTCCGCACCAAGGACCGCCCCAGCCTCGCCCGCTGCCCCTGACCGAGCCGTGAGCTCCCGCCACCGACCGGGTGGTGATCACCCGCGTGCGCCCGTCCGGCGCGGACCGTCGTGCGCGCGCCTCCGGATCGTTCCGGATTCCTCGCCCGTCGCTCCCCTTACTACCGTGTCGACGGCCTCCGCCAGACCGGCCGGCCCAGAGCCCAGGGAGCAGCGATGCCGACGACCGCCACCACCAACCGGCCGAGCGCCGCCGTGCTCGGGCAGCACGAGCACGAGGTGCTCCACGCAGTCGGCTGCGGCCTGAGGGACGACGAGATCGCCGCCACCCTCGCCATCCCCGAGGACGCCGTGGCCGGACACCTCGCGCGGATCCTCGTGAAGCTCGGGCTGCGCGACCGGGCCGCCGCCATCGTCCACGCCTTCGACTGCGGGCTGGTCGCCCCCGGCTGCGGCCCCCGCACGCAGGCGGTGAGCCCGGTGCCGCGCAGCGCCGCCGGCCGAGCGGCCACACCGAGGGTGCGGATCTCCGTGCTCGGACCGCTGCGGGCATGGCAGGACGGGCGGCCGCTGGACCTGGGGCACCTGCGCCAGCAAGCCGTGCTGGCGGCGCTGGCGCTGCGCGCGGGGCGGACCGTCAGCCAGCAGGAACTGCTCGACGGGGTGTGGGGGTCGGAGCCGCCGGTCACGAACGTGGTGCCCGTCCACATCTACCGGCTGCGCAAGACCCTGCGCATCGGGGACAGCCCGGACTCGGTGATCGAGCACGACCGGTGTGGCTACCGTCTGGTCTCCGGCGCGGCCGAAGTGGACCTGGCGCGCATGGAGAGTCTGGTCACCGACGCCGGGACGGCCCATCGGACGGGCGAACCGGCCGAGGCGGTCCGTCTCTGTTCCCAGGCGCTGGAGCTGTTTCGCGGGGAGCTCCTGGCCGGCCTGCCCGGCCCGCTCGCCGAGTTGGAGCGGCTGCGGCTCGCCGAGCGCAGGATCACCGTCGCGCAGCGGAAGGTGGAGTGGCAGCTGGGGCTGGGCCGGTGCTCCGAGGCGATCGCCGAGCTGATCGCCCTGTCCACGGAACATCCCCTGAACGAGCCGCTGGCCGCGCTGCTGATGCGTGCGCTGTACCGCGGCGGCCGACAGGCCGACGCACTGGCCGTGTTCGACCGCGCCCGCCGCCGGCTGGCCGACGACCTGGGGGTTCCGCCGAGTCGGATGCTGCGGCGGACGTGCCAGATGATCCTGCGCGGGGACGAGGCCGGCCTCGGCCTCACCGGAGCCACCCGCTGACCGTTCCGACGAAGGCCGGGGCTCCATCGGGTGGTGCCCGGTGGAGCCCCGGCGGTTGCGCACGGTCAGGACGCGACGGTCAGGAGGCGAAGGCCCGTTCCAGCCGAGGGATCAGGTCCCGGAGGTCCTGTTCCCAACAGCCGCCGTTGTGGCCGCCGTTGCACTGGGTGCCCCAGGCGGAGCCGTCGCCGTAGTCGACGTAGTAGTAGGGCATGCCCAGGGCGTCCATGTGGTCCTTGACGTGTTTGGAGGCGCCTTCGAGCCAGAACTCCAGGTCGGTGGCCGAGCCGTGTCCGTTGCCCACGTAGATGGAGACCCCGACTCCGGCGAGTTTGTCCATGTGCTGTGACGGGTCGGCCTCGTTCCACCGCCAGTCCGCGTTGAACACCGGGTAGGGCGTACCGAACAGGGCGTCGCTGTCCACGCCGGGCTTGTAGGGATCGTTCGCGGGGTCGCAGACACCGGACGCCGAACCGCAGATGGCGCCCTGCCCGTCGATGAGGGAGGCGACGACGGCCAGCCGCAGGTCCATGGAGTCGACCGACAGGTCGATGTCCCCGGACAGGGACGCGGTCTGGCTGAACAGCTCGGGGTGGTCCTGGGCGTAGTGGAGGGCTCCGAACCCGCCCATGGAGACACCGGCGACGGCCCTGGCCTTCTTGGTGGCGATGGTCCGCAGGTTCGCGTCGATGAACGGGATCACCTGCTTGAGGTGGAAGTTCTCCCAGTTCTGGGCTCCGAGCTGGGTGTTCTGGTTGAGCCAGTTGGCGTACCAGCCCCGGGCGCCGCCGTCCGGGATGACGGTGATCATCGCGTTCGAGGTGGTCAGCGCCGGATAGTTCTGGTGGACGGGGTCGTCGGGCGAGCCGTGCAGGAAGTACAGCACGGGGTAGCGCCTGGCCGGGTCGTCGTAGTAGCCGCTCGGCAGGATGATCTTGATGTGGTGCTTGCCCGTGACCTCGGGTGTGGTCACGGTGAGGTAGAAGTTGGTGGCACCGCCCACGGCCGGGTCGACCTGGGTCAGGCCGAACCCGTCCGCCATCCTCGGCGGCGCCCCGGTGCCGGTGGCGGCCTGGGCCGGAGCGGTCGTCGTGGCCGTTGCCACGATCCCGACGACGGCGGCGAGCAGCGCCACCACCGTTCGCCAGCGTTTGAGTGTCCTCGTCACGATGTTCCCCCTCCTGAGCGTTGTCGTGCGCGGCGCTGCCTCAGTCAAGGACCTTGACCTCCAGGGCTGGTGAGGCCGCGATCTGGTCCTCGGTGAACCGTTCGGTCACCCACCCGCCGGCCGAGAACAGCTTCGTCTGATCGGAATAGTGCGGCGAGTTCGGGTTGGCCGACTGGGAGTAGGCCAGCACCGAGGAGGACTGGGGCGGGCCGTCGGCGGTGAACTGCGTCTGCTGGATGAAACTGGATCCGAAGACGATGTCCAGCTTGCCGTCGACCATGCCGGGCGTGACCACGTTCAGCACGCCCAGTTCGTGGATCGAGCCGTGGATCGGGATCTGTTCGCCGTTGCGGGTGATCTTCTGGACGTCCGACAGCGGCGCGTTCAGCGCGATGCCCGCGTTGCGCAGCGCGAGGACCGCCCGGGCGAGCGCGTCGCGGACGGCGGAGCTTCCGGGGTCCAGCGAATTGGGCGTGTGCACCGGGTCCTTGGGGTCGAAAGGAACCCGCCACGGCAGTTTCTCGATCGCCTGGCCGTTGCTCAGGTAGGCCCAGAAGTTCTCGAACAGCCAGGAACCCCGGCTGTCCGCCGTGTACTTGTGGTCCTTCCAGGCGGCCAGGACCGGGCACGCCTCACTCACGTTGACCAGGTTGCCGTCCACCAGGACGAGCCCGAACGGGACGCTCTGGCACATGCTCACCGTGGCGTTGAGGGCGAGGGCGGCCGCCCTGCTGTTGTCGGCGAACAGCAGCTGCCGCATGTTCTCCGGCGTGAAGCCCCGGCCCGCCAGGCCGTCGGTGCCGTTGATCCGGTTCTGCGCGGTCAGGATCAGCTCCTGGGTGCGCAGCGACCGCGGCGCGGCCGTGTCGCCCATCACCCTGGGGAAGGACAGCGGCTGCTCGGGGTTGGCGAGCCAGGCGCTGTCGTTGGCGTTGCCGACGAAGTCGGAGCGGATCAGGCGCGGTTGCTTGTGCGGGTCCAGCAGTCCCGGCGCGACCGCGTTCGGGTCGTTCGGCCAGTCGCACTCGCTGCGCTTGCCGTCGAAGATGGAGATCGGCGGCACGTTGGGCAGCCGCAGCTGCTGGTTGAACAGCACTTGGCCGGTCATGGTGAGGCACGACTGCGCGTGGGCGTCGGTGATGTTCGGGGTGGCCTGGATGTCCGCGTACAGCGCGTTGCCCTTGCGGTCGGAGGCGACGGTGTTGAAGAAGGGCACGCCCTCGGTGGTCTCCAGGGTGTTCACCACGTCGTTGACGTCCTTGGCCTGGTCGAGATGGAACCAGGTGTTCAACGCCCGCAGGTTGTCCATGTTCGCGTCGCGCACCGCGTGCGCGCTCACCACCCAGGGCAGCGGGACGCCCTGCATCGACGTGGTGATCGGGCCGTAGCGGGTGGACCACATCGTCCTGGCGACCCTGCCGACGGAGCCGTCCGGGTTCAGCACGTCGACGCCGACCTGCTGCGAGGTCATCGGCTGCCAGGTGCCGTCCACCAGGTAGTTGGTCGGGTGCAGCGGGTCCACCTGCACGTCGAACAGCCCGAACGGGGCCACCGTGGCGACGGTGTGGCTCCAGGCGACGTCGTCGGTGTGCCCGATGTTCACCGCGGGCAGGCCGAGCAGGCTGGCCCCGGAGACGTTGATCCTTCCCGGGATGGTCAGCTGGCTCTGCCACATCCGGTTCTTGCCCTGCCAGGGGAAGTGCGGGTTGGCCAGCAGCATGCTGGTGCCCCCGGACACACCCTGGGAGCCGATCGCCAGGGCGTTGCTGCCCATGCTGCCCTGTTGCCGGCTGGCGGCCATCGCTTCGCGGATCTTCGTCGCGGTCTCCTCGGGTGAGACCGCCGGCTGCGGGGCGCCGGGCGGCGCGGCGGTGGCCGAGGCCCCCGGGGGTGCGGCGTTCACCTCGCCGTCCAGCAGCGGATCGGCGCTGCCCATGATGATCTCGGCGTGCGCGTGCCGGTAGACGTCCAGCTCCGTGATCGGCCGCACCCAGGCCGCGCCGCGGCAGGCCGGGTCGGAGATGTTGTTCACGCCGGTCTCGGCCAGGTACCTGTTGTAGCCCTGGACGTAGCCGCGGATGCCCTCCTTGACCTCCGGCTCCGGCCCGTTGGGGGCGGGCTGGTCGATCAGCCGCTCCACCACCCGGTTGTCGTTGATCCGCTGGAAGTACAGGTCGCTGTTGAGATTGGTGGTGCTGTTCTGGTTCTGGCCGGGGCTCGCCTTGCCGTCGGCCCCCAGATAGCGGGACCGCTGGGCGTTGACCATCAGATAGGTGTCGGCCAGGGTGCAGATGTTGTCCTTGGCCGCGGCGTAGCCGTAACCCTCGCCCAGCCCCTCCCAGTTCGAGGCGATGATGTGCGGGATCCCGTACTCGGTGTAGCGGATCGTCGGCTTGTCCGGCCCCGCTCCAGCGGCCGGTGCCCCGGTGGCCGGTGCCCCGGTGGCCGCTATCGTGCTCATCAACGCCACCGCGGCCATGACCGCCAGCGGCAGCCTCGTTTTGGGTTTCCTCCGTGCCATCGCGCCGTCCTTCCCCTGTGGTCCAGGTAGTTGTCTGAACGCTGTCACGCTAGGAAGGACCGATGACATCCCGATGAACGGGCCGCTCCCCGGGCCGCGCACAACAGATCACCACCTGTCGGTGGCCGGATGTTCCGGGCCGCTGACAGGTGGTGAGGGGTTCGGCCAACGGACTCGGCCGAGGGGCGTTCGGTGGTTACGCGGGATACCAGGCGCCGTTGTACCAGACCTCGTTGGCGCTGTCGTTGTGGTGATCCATGTTGAAGTCTTCGGGGTAGTTCTTGATGTGGTTGTTCGGGTAGGTCCAGATCCCGGCGGACTCGTCGCAGACGTAGTCCCAGTGGCAGATCGTCTTAACGGGCACGTTGCCGAAGAACTTGTCGGCGCCGGCCAGCGGAGCGCCGATGATGCCGCCGAACGGCACGGCTCCGCCGTTGGCACCGGGAGGGCCCTGGCGCTTGGGGTCCGCGATGAGGATCGCGTTGACGTTGCCGAACGTCTGCCAGTTCTCGGTGACCCAGATGTGCACCACCCCGGCGCCCAGGGAGTACCCGGCCATCTTCACGTGCTGGTCCGGGCAGGCGGCGCGCTGGTCGCGGACCAGCCGGTTCAGCTCGTTGACGCCCGCCCGCGCGCTCGCGCCGTTGGGGATCTGGGTGGGGTACCCGACGTGCTGCTGGATGTTGCCGTAGAAACCGTCGTTGTTCCAGGAGCTGCCGGTGCCCCCGACGACGATCGTGTAGGTGCCCTCGCACGGAGCGGCCACTCGTGCGGTGGCCCCCTGCGCCGTGGCCCCCTGCGCCACCGTCAGTCCGACCGTCAGCAGGACTCCGGCCGACGCGGCCGCGATCCTTCGTGCTCGCATTGCGATCCTCTCCACGCAGTCGGCCTACGCGTCCGCTCTCCGATGCGGTACGCGCCCGGCCGAGGTCACCGGACGACAGTGGCAGCGACCGATGACATCCCGATGAAGTGCACCGTCACGTCGCCGGGACCCGCCCGCACCCCTGTCGCGGGCGGCCCCCGGTGGCCGGTCAGGCGAGGGTCTGGCAGAGGTTCTCCACCCGGTGCTGGACCAGCGCCTCGACCTGGTGGTCCGGGTGCACCAGCAGCACCGCGCCGCCGCTGAACAGGTAGGCACCGGCCGCGAGGTACGGGTTGCCGGGGTGGACCCGGGCGGAGATGTGCGAAGCCTTCGGGACCTCCCACAGCGTGCTGCCGTCCGGCCGGCGGTACTCGGTGGCCCGGCCGCTCTGGTCGCGGTCGACGTGGGCGCCGGTGTCCACGTTGGTGTAGCGCAGGATCAGCGGCCCACGCCAGAGCACCTTCTCGGGTGAGCCGTCGGGGTAGCGGGTGACGGTCTTGGTCTCCTCCTGGTCGAGCAGGTCGGTGATGTACAGGTGGAACGGGCAGACCGTCCCGGCAGGCGCGTCGGAGTCCTGACCGTGGTACGGCTGCCAGCCGTGATCGCCGTCGGCCTGCGCGGCCGGGGCGGCCAGCAGCAGGACCGCCGTCGCCAGGGTCGCGCCGAGGGCGGCCGGTCGGGTGAGGTACGACGGCATGCGCATGGAAGCCTCCTGGGAGCCGAGTCGGGACCGGACGGCCGCTCGGCAGCCCACTGCCGCCGCGGCCGTGCCCTGGGTATCGTCGGACCGCGGCGGCACCGGCGCGATGCTTTCGGCCTGAGCCGAAAGCCCGGGCGCGCGTGGGGAGGCGGGGCATGGTACTGCGGATCCACTTCACGGCCGAGGACCTGCTCGGCACCCGGTTCGCGGACGGTCCGGCGCCGCTGATGGAGCTCGAACTGGCCGTCGCCATGCTGCAACGGCGTGATGTGGGACCGGCGTTCGCCCGCCGGCACCGCCTGCTGGGTGCCACGGCCGGGCGGTCCGTCGCGCCGCTGCGCGAGCTGGTCCCGGCGAGCGGCGCGGGGCCGTTCTTCCTCGATCCGCTCAGCACCGACCTGGCGCACGGGCTGGAGTCGGTGCGCTCCTCCACCAACACACTCGTCCGCAGCGAGCTCGATCGCGTCTGCCGCAACGGGCTGCCCGTCACCCCACTGATGCGGGGCCTGGCGAGCGAGGACCGGCAGGCCTGGCAGTACCTGGAGGGCAGCCTGCGCGCCGCCCACGCGGCGCTGGTCGAGACAGTCTGGCCGCGGCTGCGCGCCGGCTTCGACACCGACGTCGCCTGGCGCGGGCAGGTGCAGCGTGAGCAGGGGCTGCGCGGGATGCTGGCCGGCCTCCATCCGGGCAGCCGGTGGCGCGGCAGCACGCTGGAGATCGCGGTCGCCAAGCAGGTGGAGTACCGCCTGGAGGGCGGCGGCGTTCTGCTGCTGCCGTCCGCGCAGTGGACCGGCGAGCCGCTGTGCGGCCCGCTGCCGGACGGATCGCTGCTACTGGTGTACCCGGCGCTCACCCCGCTGCCCTACCTCGCCGAGGAGTCGCCCGCACCGGGGGCGGACCCGGACGAGCCGGTGGCGGCCCTGCTCGGCCGGACCCGGTCCGCGGTCCTGCGGCTGACCCTGCGCGAGCCGACCACCAGTCAGCTCGCCCGGGAGCTGGGCATCTCGGTGGCCAGCGCCTCCGAGCACGCCCGGGCGCTGCGGCGGGCCGGGCTGGTCAGCACGGTGCGGGCCGGCCGGGCGGTGCGGCACAGCTGCACGCTGCTCGGCCATCGGCTGCTCGCCGCGGCGCAGGCTCCGGCACCGCGACCCGCCCCGTCCACGCAGCGTCGGCGGTGAGCCGGCGGATCGGCACACCGGAGCGCGGGTGACCCGTGCGGTGAAAGACCCGATGGTCGCCGGATGTTGACACCCCGGAACCTCGAAAGACGCGCTCCCCCGGTCGACCCCGAACGATAATGGACATGTCGAACACGCCTGGCCGTCGGGGCCGGGTACGGATGCGTCGGGGCCGGGTTCACGGGTGGCCGGAAGGGAACGGGTGCGTCGCTTCGCAGGGACGAGCACGGGCGGGAGTTCAGCCGGCGGGGGTTCATCGGGGCGGCGGCCCTGGTGGGCGCCGGTGCGGCGTTCGGGCCGGTCGCGGCGGCCGCCGGGGCCGAGGGGGCGGACGCGCCGGGCGCCCGGCGCCTCCGCCGCCACCTCCTACCAGGCGGCGAGCTCCTCGCTGGTCGTCGACGGCGAGGTGGTCTCCGGCGACGAGGACGTCTCACCGCTGCGCCCGCCTGGACTCCCGACGGCGGGATCGTCTACTTCGCCGACGGCCGGATCACCGACCGCTCCCCCACGCTGAGCACCGCGAAGGAGATCCCGTTCACCGCGCGGCTGGAGGTGCCACGGCCCGAGTACCGGCGCAAGGTACGCGACTTCGATGCCACCGCCGAGCGGGACGTGCGCGGTGTCCACCTGCCCGCACTCTCACCGGACGGGCGGTCCGTCGTCTTCTGCGCGCTCAACGCGCTGTGGCTGATGCCGATCGGAGGGCGGCCGCGCAAGCTCTTCCAGGCGGCCCCCGCCCACTACGTGCAGATGCCGTCGTGGAGCCGGGACGGGCGCAGCATCCTGTACGTGTACGACGGGAACGGCGACGGCCTGGGCGCGGTGCACCGCCTGATGCTGGAGGACGGGGCCGACACGGTCCTCGCCGGGGGCGGCCGCTTCAACCCGGCGCTCTCGCCCGACGGCACGCGGCTGGCCTGCCAGGACGTGCTGGGCAACCTCCTCGTCGTCGACCTCGCCACCGGGGCGGAGAGCCGGCCCACCCCGCCATTCGGCGGCAACGGCCTTCCCGGGAGGCCCAGTTGGTCCCCGGACGGCCGCTACATCGCACTGTGCGACCGCAATCGCCTCAACCACCGCTTCCGCGAGGGCTACAACGTCATCCGCGTGCTCGACACCCGGGACGGTTCCTCAAGGTCCTTCCTCCCCCTGCCGGACACCTCCGTCGCCGACCGCTGCGACAGCGGTCCGGTCTGGTCCCCCGACGGCAAGTGGCTGGCACTCGTGGTGGAGTCCGCACTGTGGGTGCTGCCGGTCGAGCCGGACGGCACGCCCGCGCGCGAGGCCCGACGGATCACCGTCGAGGCAGCCGACCACCCGTCCTGGTCCGGCGACTCCGCCCGGCTGCTCCACCTCTCGAACGGGCAGCTGCGGCTGACCGGCCTCGACGGCGCCGACCGGCGCACCGTCCCCCTCCCGCTGCGCACGGCCCGCGCCCTGCCGCCGCGCTCCGACGTCACCCGCATCCACGCGGCCCGGCTGTGGGACGGCACGGGCGAGAACGTCCGCGAGGACGTCGACATCGTCGTCTCCGGCAACCGCATCACCGCCGTCGAACCGCACCGCCCGGGCGCACGGCGCTCGGGCGAGCGGCTGGTCGACGCCACCGGCTGCACGGTCCTGCCGGGCCTGTGGGACTCCCACACCCACCCCTACCAGAACACCTACGGCGGCCGTCAGTCCCGCCTGATGCTCGCCTACGGGATCACCGGCACCGCCTCCATGGGCGGCTTCGCCTACGAGCAGGCGCGCATCCGCGAGTCCGTCGACGCCGGGGTCATGGACGGGCCCCGGTTCCTGACGACCGGCGAGCTGCTCGACGGCAGCCGGGTCGCCTACAGCATGGGCCGGGCCCACCGCACCGCCGACGGGGTGCGGCGCAGCCTGGAACGCGCGGAGGCGCTGGACTACGACTTCGTCAAGACCTATGTAAGGGCCCCGGGTTGGATCATGGCCGAGGCGGCGCGAACGGCGCACGAGCGCCTCGGGGTGCCGGCCGGCAGCCACTTGCTGACCCCCGGGGCGCAGGTGGGGCAGGACCTGACGACCCACCTGTCGGCCACCCAGCGGCAGGAGTACGGCCGGGCGGTCTCGCCCACCGGGCGCGCCTACCAGGACGTCCACGAGATCTACCGCGGCGGGGACTTCGCGATCATCATCACCCCGTTCTCGGCGGCCTACCTGCTCGGTGACGATCCGACGCTCGCGCAGGACGCCCGGGTGACCACCCTGATGCCGCCGTGGGACGCCGCCGGCGTGCAGCGCCAGGCGGCGACGGCGCCCACGGAGGCGCAGCGCCGGGCCGTGCGGATGGAAACGGACGTCTATCGGAGGATCCTCGCGGACGGCGGATCGCTGGCCCTGGGCACGGACTGCCCGATCACGCCCGTCGGCCTCCACCTTCACCTCGGCCTGCGCGCCCTGCACCAGTACGCGGGCCTGTCACCGGCGCAGGCGCTGCGCACGGCCACGGTGGCGCCGGCGCGGCTGTTCGGGGTGCAGGACGACCTCGGGACGGTGGAGCCGGGCAAACTCGCGGACCTGACGGTGGTCGACGGGGACCCGTTCCGCGACTTCACGGACCTGGTCCGGACCTCGTGGGTGATGCGGGACGGTGTCGTGTACCGGCGCGCGGACCTGGTGGGCGGCGCCGGGCAGGCCCAGGTGGCAGCGCGGTCGGCGGGCCGGGACGAGGACTGGCTCGCGGTCGGCGAGGCCCTGCGGCGCGACGGCTGCTGCGCGCCTTGATGACCAAATCCTTTCCCATGAGGAGAGCTGACGATGTGCCTGTTCCGTGGCATCGTCGCGCTCTCGTCGGCCAGGGGCCCATGGGGGCTGAGCCACGATCCCGCCGTGGAGGCACTGAACTACCATCCGTTATCCATACCATCACCCGCTTTAGCGAGCATCGGACCGCTCGCCCCGGACGCCCCCGAGACGATCGGACCGTACCGGCTCCTCGCCAAGCTCGGCGCCGGCGGCATGGGCCGGGTCTACCTGGCGCGCTCCGCGCAGGGGCGGACCGTGGCGGTGAAGGTGGTCCGCGCCGAGTTCGCCGACGACCCGGAGTTCCGCCGTCGGTTCCGGCGCGAGGTGGCCGCGGCCCGCTCGGTCGGCAGTGACCACACCGCCCCCGTGATCGACGCCGACGCCGAGGCCGCGCTGCCGTGGCTGGCCACCTCCTACGTCTCCGGGCCCTCGCTGGCGACGGTGGTCGGCCGGTTCGGGCCGCTGCCCGAGCACACGATCCGGGCCGTCGGGGCCGCCCTGGCCGAGGCGCTGGTCGCGATCCACGCGGGCGGCCTGACGGTCGGCTACCGGGGAGCGCACGCGCCCGGTCGCACCCCCCGTCGAGCGGGCGCCGGGCGCCCGACCGCGCGCCCGACCCCGAGCCCGCACCTACGCCCACCACGACGCCCGCCCCGACGGAACGCCGCCGGGCCCTGGGCCGGCTGTCCCGGCGGCTCTTCCTCGCCGGCGGCGCGCTCGCCGCCACCGGCGGCACGGCCTGGTTGCTCGTCGACCGGCACATCGCCGCGACCAACGCCGCCCGCCGCGTCCCCCACGTCGAATCTGAAGCCGCTCTGGCACTACCCGGCCACCGACTTCGCCTGGTTCCTGGTGCCCGTACCTTCCGCGAAGACCCTCGTTCTGCTGCTGAACAAGGGGACGGTCGCCCTGGACACCGACACCGGCTCCGCGAGGTGGACGAATCCCGACTTCAGGAGCGCCTACGCGGTGACGGAAGGCTCAACGCTCTACCTGTGGAACGGCAAGACCGCCGACGGCTTCGACCTCGCGACCGGGACGGACACCTGGACCCTCACGTCCGCCGTCGGAGCCCCGGTCGCGGCCAGCGGTGACGTGCTCTGCCTCACGATGGGCAAGGACGGGTCCCGTATGACCGGATGGTCCATCAGCCGCAAGCAGGCCGTCTGGACCCGCCCGAACCAGCCCGCGGTCATCGCCATCGCCGGCGGGCTGGTCCTGACGGCGGACAAGAACGAGATGCAGGCCGTCAACTGCCTCGACGGCACGAGCAAATGGACCTACATCACGCCGCCACCGCTGGCCCGGGAGGTCTTCGCCACGGATGCGAACGGCTTCTACTGCACGATGGAGTCCCCGAGCACGCTGTACGCGGGGAACCTCGACGACGGCACGCCCCGGTGGAGCGCCAAGACACCTGGCGAGCGCGACATCGGGGCCGTCACGGCCGCCGACGGAACCGTGTTCGCGGTCTCTACCTTCAGCAGAACGCGGACATCTACGCCGCCCCCGTGAGCTGACCCGGCCCTGAGCACACGCACGGTCGGGTCTCTGTCACAGGAGCAGCGCCTCGAACTCCGGAAGTCGGCCGAACAGGTCGGGGAGGCCGCGCACGCCGTTGCGCACGGACTCGTGCGACAGCGCGAGGTCAGGGCCGGTGCCCGCCTCGACACCGGCGAGGCACCGGAGGATGTTCCACCTCGTGTGCCCCAGCCAGCCGGCGATCATGAACACGAACCAGCTCGGACCCGACGGCGGCAGCGCTCCGCCCCCCGCGACATAGCCGTCGAGGACCGAGCGGAAGACGGCGGGCTCGATGTCGTCGAAGCCAGGCCCCTTCGCGAGGCTCAGCGCGGTCGAGCCGAGCTCAGTGGACAGGTCGAGCATCCCCGAGAGCTCCCAGTCGAGCACCACCGGCCGACCCTCTCGGGCCAGCAGGTTCCACGGTCGGATGTCCTTGTGGGTCAGCACGACGGGGCCCGGCCGTTCGCAGGTGTCGACGAAGTAGGCAATCGCGAGGAACGTCCCGACGTGAGAGGCGAGTTCGTCGGCCCACGGCTGTCCGGTCGCCACCGCCCGCGCGGCGAGCTCGGGCCAGTCCCGTGCCGTCGGGTCCTCGATCGACACATGGGTCCACGCGACGTCGAGCGCGTGGATGCGCGCGAGGATTCCACCGATCTCGAACGCGTACGCCGCCGACACCGGTGCTTCGGGCACCTTCTCTCCCTCGACCCATCGGTGAACGAGCGTGTCGTGGCTGGCCGAGATCGGCTCTGGCATCGGGATGCCGGCGACGAAGGCCGACCGCTCAAACCTGAACACGTCCTCGACGCGATAGGTCAAGCGGCGGTCGACGAGGTTCAACTCCTTCACCGCGAACGACCCTTGGTCGGTGTCGAGCCGGTACATCCGGTTGGCGAACCCGCCGTGGACACGGATCATCGGCCCGATCGGCTCACCGAGATGCGAAAGGTTCACCCGTGCATGCTAGTGCCGCATCAGGCAACGTTCGCCCTGTAGTGAGGCCCCGCCTGTCGACGGCTTCGGCCGCTGGCGATAATCGACCGATGAGCGCCATCGATCGCCCTATGCCGCCCCTGAACGCCGACGAGCGCACGACGCTTGAAAGCTGGCTCGACTTTCACCGCACCACACTGGCCATGAAGTGCGAGGGTCTGGACGATGAGCAGGCCGCCGTCGCGTCCGTGCCGCCGTCCGGCTTCACGTTGACCGGCCTGGTCCAGCACATGGCGGAGGTGGAGCGGAACTGGTTCCGCCGCGTGCTCGCCGGAGAACAGGCCCCGCCCATCTACGACCCGCAGGCCGACCCGGACGGCCCCGACGGCGGCTTCGACCTTGCTGCGGGCGCCGCCCTGAGTGACGCCCTCGCGACCTGGCACGCGGAGATCGCCCGCGCCCGCGAGCACTGCGCTGACCGTGCGCTGACCGATACGGGCCGCTTCATGGAGCAGGACGTCAACCTCCGCTGGATCTACGTCCACATGATCGAGGAGTACGCCCGCCACAACGGCCACGCCGACCTGGTCCGGGAACGCATCGATGGCACCACCGGCGTTTAGCGCCGGATCAGGCAGCGTTAGCCCTGTCGACGACAGCGCGTAGGCGCTGGTCGTCGGCGTGGCGGTTTCGCCAGATGATGTAGCGGCGGATCATGCTGCCCTGTTCCTTGTGGCTGGCGTGGTCGGTGCCGTCGAGGGTGAAGTAGCGCAGCGCGGTGAACTGGGCCTCGATGCGATTGAGCCAGGAGCTGTTGGTGGGGGTGTAGGCGATTTCGACGTTGTTCGCCGCGGCCCAGGTGCCGACGCGTTGGCACTTCTTGGTGGTCAGGTGCGGGGAGAAGTTGTCGCAGATGAGATGGATGTCGAGGCCTTCCGGAACCTCCTGGTCGATCTTGACGAGGAACTTCCTGAACTCCGCCGCGCGGTGCCGGCGGTGCAGGGAGGTGATGACCTTCCCGCTGCTGGTGTCGAACGCGGCGAAGAGCGTGGTCAGGCCGTTGCGCACGTAGTCGTGGGTCCGGCGCTCGGGCATGCCCGGCATCATCGGCAGCACCGGCTGGGACCGGTTCAACGCCTGGACCTGCGACTTCTCGTCGACCGACAGCACCACCGCACCCTCAGGCGGGTCGAAGTAGAGCCCGACCACGTCGTGGACCTTCTCCACGAACAGCGGGTCCGTGGAGAGCTTGAACGTGTCCGCCAGGTGAGGCTTGAGCTGGAACTTCCGCCAGATCCGCCCGACGGTCGACTTCGACAGTCCGGACCGGGCCGCCATCGAGCTCCGCGACCAGTGTGTCGCGTTCTTCGGGATCTCCTCCAGCGTCGCCACGACCACGGCTTCCACCTCGTCCACCGCGATCGTGGGTGGCCGGCCCGGCCGAGGTTCGTTCGCCAAACCGTCCAGCCCCTCGGCCAGGAGCCGCCGCCACTTGCGAGCCGTGTCCGCGGCGATCCCCAACTCCCTTGCCACGCCCACGATCGACGGTACACCTGGACCATCGCAGGCCAGCACGATCCGAGCCCGCAGCGCCAACGCCTGGGCAGAGGTCGCCCTGCGGGCCCACCGCGTCATCACCGCCCGATCGTCGTCGGACAGCAACAACGGCTCCAACGCAGGGCCACGACGGCGCACTGGAACATCCGGAGAAGAACTCATGCACGATCTAACGACGGGTCTCCGGTGCAGGACGAGGAATTGTCAAGACCTGTGGTTCGGGGGGCTCGTGCCGTTGGCCGGGGTGCCGGGCGGAGTGTCCTTTATGGCCGTTGCGAGGGCAGCGGCTGAAGCTCGGGCCAGCGGGTGAGCATGCTCTCGCGCATGGCCGCGGCGAGCCGTCCGAAATCCTTCAGCTCGCTGCTCCCGGCGGTCATCTGGCTGACGGTCCGGAGACGGTGTGCCAGCCGCTGGCGGGCGGTCGCGGTGCCCCACTTCCAGTCGCGATTCGGGATTTTGCCCAGGTGGTCGATGGTCCCGCGCTGGGCCCGCTGGACCAATGCGTCGCCCCGTAGCAGCCAGCCGGCGCATGCGTCTGTGAGATCGTCCTGGACCTCGGTGCCAGTCGCGTTGCGCCATGCCGTCCGGTAGGCGGTCTCTGCCGCGTCGAGCAGTACCGGAGGCGGAGCGGTGGCACACCAGCAGGTCGGGAACCCGATGCGTAGGTAGGCGAGTTCCACGAGCCCGTCGCCCAGCGAGGCCTGTTCGAAGTCGATGAACCTCACGCCGCTGGTGGTGTGCATGTCGTTGCCGGGACAGGGATCACCGTGCAGCAGGGCATGGCCCGTCATCCAGGTCAGGCGGTTCACCAGGCCGTCCAGCTCAGTTCGCGCGCCGGACGGCACCACCACGCCGAGCGTCTGGGCAAGCCTGAGGAAGGAGTCGGCGTCATCCTGGGTCGGGCCCGACCAGGTCGGAAGACTGTCCGTTGCGTCGGCGCGGGTGGCCGCATGGAGCCGGGCCAGCGCTGACGCGTAGTCCACGATCCAATCCTCGCGCGGCTCCTGGTGGTCCAAATGCTCCAGGACCAGCACCCGTTCGCCCGGATCGGTGGCGAGGAGCATTGGCACCACGGGCGGGTCGACCTTGGACGCGAGTTGCAGGGCCGTGACCTCGCGGGCATACCTCTCTGCTGCTTCTGGGCCGTCGATGAGCTGCTTGACTACCACGGGTGTGCCCGACAGCTCGGCCCGCCATACCCGCGATCGCGGGCTGCTGCCCAGCCTGCGGGCCCGTTGGGGCGAACCCAGCTCAGTCCTGAGCTTCTCCCCGAAGGGCAGTCGTGACCACATGCCCTCATCCTTCCACACATGAATACAGTTGCTGGCAGAGCGAGTTGGAGGATCGGCCAGTTCGCCCTACAGCTGGGGCAGGCGCTCGGTAGATCTTGTTCATGCGGCGGTGAGGGTTTCGGCGCGCTCGATGAGCTGGCCACGTTCGAAGCGGGCTCCGGCACGGACGAGTGGGACGAGGTGGGCGCCGTTGACCGAGCGCCACCGGGCCTGGGCAGACTCGACGAGCTTGAAGACCATGGCGAGCCCGGCGGCGCGGGAGCCGGCGCCCTTGGTGACCTTGGTGCGGAGCCGGACGGTGGCGAAGGTCGACTCGATCGGGTTGGTGGTCCGCAGGTGGATCCAGTGCTCGGCCGGGTAGTCGTAGAAGGCCAGGAGGACGTCCTGGTCGTCGGTGATCTTCTTGACGGCCTTAGGGAACTTCGGGCCGTAGAGCTTGGCGAAGGTCTTGATGGCCTGCTCGGCGTGTTCGCGGTCCTCGGCGTTGTAGATGTCCTGGATCGCCTTCTTCGCCGCCGGCTGGGCTGACTTGGGCATGGCGTCGAGGACGTTGGCGGTTTTGTGAACCCAGCATCTTTGTTCGCGGGTGGTGGGGAAGACCTCGCGCAGGGCCTTCCAGAACCCGAGGGCGCCGTCGCCGACTGCGAGCACGGGGGCGCGCATGCCCCGTCTCGCGCAGTCCCGCAGCAGCCCAGCCCAGGACTCCGATGACTCCCGGTAGCCGTCGGCCATGGCGACCAGTTCCTTGGTGCCGTCCGCGCGGACGCCGATGACCACGAGGACGGCGGCCTTGGTCTCGTCCAGGCGTATGCGCAGGTGGATGCCGTCGACCCAGACGTAGACGTAGTCGGTGCCGGACAGGTCTCGGTCCTGGAAGGCGGCCTGGTCGGCCTGCCACTGGGCGGTCAGCCGGGTGACCGTGGCCGGGGACAGCCCGGCCGAGGAGCCGAGGAACTGCTCCATCGCCGGCACGAAGTCGCCCGAGGACAGGCCGTGCAGGTAGAGCAGGGGCAGCACCTCGGCGATCTTCGGGGACTTGCGGCACCACGGCGGCAGGATCGCCGAGGAGAACCGCTTGCGCTCGCCGGTGGCCTCATCGACCCGCTTGTCGTTCACCCGCGGGGCCTTGACCTCGATCACACCCGCGGCGGTGGTGACCTTCCTCGGCTGGTGGTAGCCGTTGCGGACCACCAGGCGGCGCCCGCTCTAGTCCTTCTCGTGGGCCAACTCGGCGATGTAGGCGTTGACTTCGGCCTCCAGTGCGGCGGCCAGCATCCGCCTGGCGCCCTCGCGGACGATCTCGTCCAGCAGGGAACCGTCTTTCGTCGAGCCGTCGGCATTGACTACGGTGAGCACGGGCGCGCCTTCCCGACCCGCGCTGCGAACGCGGGCCTACTCGATGACCATCACAGGATCATTCGGGAAGGTACGCCCTCCGCGTTCCTCCCGGAACCGATCCACAGGTCTTGAGCATTGCTCCCTCCTCGGTCACCAGGATGTCCAGGAATTCACGAAGCGATCCGGTCAGGTGCCGGATGGCAACCTCCGGCTCTGCGCAGTAGTCCATCACGTAGAAGACGATCCCTTGAGTGGCGCGATCCATGCAGAAGAAATCACCACCTCCGTTGACTGCGAAGGGAATCAGCTGGTCGGGGATCAGTTTCCTGTCCCGGACCAACCTCCGATAGGTGTCTTCGAACAGCACGCCTTCGGCGGACCGCAGGTACTTCATCGAGTCCCACTCGGCCACGTCGTACTCAAGGCCTCTCTCCGGCAGGATGAACTCCGACCGGATGGCGAACCCGCCGTTCCCCCACAGGTAGTGCCTCCGGAGATCCTCGGGCAGGCTGACCCCGATCGCCTGTTCGACATCGCGGATGTCGGCGAGGGTGAGCGCCGGCGCCGGATCCGACACCCAGTCTTCCCAGTTCACGACAGCCATCCCCACATGCTCGAATCCGGAACTGACGGCTCAGTGCGGCCCTGATCCACCAGCACTCCCCGCTGCGGCAGATCACCCCAATCATGGGGGTGCCTTCTCCTGGAGCCGATCTTCCCTCCACAGACTAGTCCGGCGATCCTTGCGATCAGTCGGAGAGCGTCTGGGAACTCGCGAGCGTCCGTCCTTCGAGCTTTGGTGATTCTGTCCCGCCTTGCTTGTTCAGGGCGGATGCGAGGATGCGGGTATGACGTGGTACCTGACTGTTCGCTCGGACTGTCGCTACGGCGAGAGCGTGTCGACATGTGTGCTGGTGACGTACCTGGACTCGGTGCCTGGCCTCCGGAGAACCGGCTTGTCTTCCTACCAGACCGAAGAAGGTCTCGACTGGATCCATGTGACCATCGCCGCGTGCAACAGCACCGGGAGCTACGCCGTCTATGCAGACCGGGTGCCACAGCGAGTCAACAAGGTGTTGCTGATCTGCTCCTCGTCCGGCGGGGGCTACGCCATCGCACTGGCACTGGCAGAAAAGATCGCCGACCTGCTCGGCTGGGAGGTAGCCGACGACGAGAGCGACGAGGTCCAGTACACCGCACCGGCCATACCCGTTCCGGCAAGGTGCGCCGTTGAATGTTCGGCGTGTGCGACGCCGGGGGGTCGCCAGAGCAGCCTCACATGATCCGGATCAGGGACTGCCGGGCGGCTTAGAAGTCGCGCTGACGGGCAGAATGGGCACCCCTGCGCCCATCAGGCGCGTGTCTCCCGTCGCCCAAGTCGCAACGCTCCGTGATCGTGTGTTGGTTCTCCGGCCCTGGGCCGCAGTGCTCGTGGGGACGAGTTCGCGGTACTTCCGGGCCGGTCTACGGCGGGCGGAGGGTGTGGTGGTGTGGTCGGCTAGAGTCCCGATCATGTCTGATGGTACGTCATACGACGCCCTGCACGCCGAACCCGCAACGGTGGACGAACGGTTGACCGCCCCCGAGTTCCTCGTGGGCGCGGCTCCGGAGGAAGTCGGTGCGCTGTTGGATCGTGCGTCGGGTTCCCGCGCACTGTCGGCGGCTGCGGTGTACCGGGCCTCGGCGCACCTGCACCGCGATGCCACCGCGGACGTGCGCCGGCAGCTGCTGGCCCTGGATGCCGCCCGCTTCGGCGACCGGGACCTGTCCGCGCGGATCATCGCAACACCGGTGGCGGGGGCGCCCGCGGCGCGGTGGCGAGTGGACTGGGCCACCGGCTCCCGGCTCGACCACCGGTCCGGACGTGCCATGACCGGCCACGCCGGTTCGGTGCGGTCGGTGGCGTCGGCAGTGGTGGACGGCCGTACTGTCGTCGTCACCAGCGGCGACGACGGGACCGTGCGGGTATGGGACGCGGTCACCGGTGAGCAGGTCGGCGAACCCCTCATCGAACACGGCAGCCGGGTGCGCGCGGTGGCGACCGCGGTGGTGGACGGCCGCGCCCTGGCGGTCAGCGGCGGCGACGACGGAACGGTGCGACGGTGGGACCTGGCCACCGGTGAACAGGTCGGCGAACCGCTCGTCGGAATGGTGAGGCAGTTTGATCTGGTCACGCACAAGCAGATCGGCTGGACGAAGCACGGCGACGGACCCGGCAGCGAGGTGCGCGCCGTGGCGACGACGGTGGTCGACGGCCGCCCCCTCGCGGTCGGCTGCACCCAGTGGTGGGTGTGGGTGTGGGATCTGGTCACGGGTGAGCAGGTCGGCGAGCCCTGGTGGACGGAGCGCGACGACGGGCTCGGGTGGGTATGGTCGATGGCGACAACGGTGGTCGACGGCCGCCCCCTCGCCGTCACCGGCAGCGACGACGGGACCGTGCGGCTATGGGACGTGGCCACCGGCGAGCAGATCGGCGAACCGCTCGTCGGGGCCGAGTGGGAGGGGGTCGCGCCGGGGGAGACAGGGGTGGCGACGCTCGTGGTGGACGGCCGAACCCTCGCGATCAGCGGCGGCGATGACTGGGCGGTGCGGGTGTGGGACGTGGCCGCCGGTGAGCAGGTCGGCGAGCCGCTCACCGGCCACGACGACAGAATCTGGGCGGGGGCGGCTCTGGTGGTGGACGGCCGCACGCTGGCAGTGACCGGCAGTGAGGACAAGACGGTGCGACTGTGGGACCTGGCGACGCGTGAGCAGGTCGGTTCACCGTTGGTGTTCCCCTTGCCGGTACGCGCGTTGGCCGTGGCACCGGGCGGGCGGCTGGAGGTGGGCTTCGGCTCGGAGGTCGCTGCGCTGTCCTGGCGCTGACATCGAGCGACTACGCCGAAGCTCTGGGCCAAGCACGGTGACACGCGTGTGCCGTACAGGGAGACTGGCGACGGACATGTACGAGCAGTCGAAAGCGGAAGGGCAGAGAGTGGCACTGGCGAAGAAGGGTTCCCGCCGCATTGTCGTCGACGGCGTCGAGTACCGCTGGCGAGTGAGCAGGAAACACTGGTGCTGCGACTATGACGTCAGCACCTTGGGTTACATGGTGGAGGACGCGGCCTGTCCCGGAACGACGCTCGTCGTGGAGACCGGTCGACCGGCCGTTCTCGAACCGAACATGGTGCCGACTGAGGTCATCCTGCCTCGCGAAGTCGCCGCGGGTGTTCGTGCTGCGCGGTCGAACGGCTGGACGCCCAGCTCCAACGGTTCTCCGTTCAAGCTGCGCCTTTCCGCTGTCTGACAGGACCGTGCCGCAAGAGGCGCGGCAGCGCGGGCGGGCAACCGGTCTCCCACGGATCGGGGATGGTGCGTCGGCAGGCACGACCTTCCAGGCAGGTCACGGGGCGTCGAGAGCTCCATGGTCTTGGAAGCCGCGCCTGTCCTGCCTCCAGGGCACCCACCAGTCAACAGATCACCAATCCGGGCGTCCGCCAACTACGCCGAAGCCCTGGCTGGGCGGGGCTTCGCAAAAGTAGTTTGAGGCCCACTGGCGCGCGTGTTGTACTTGGCGCATGGGGGTTGGCGACGGCCGGATGCGGTTGCGAGTGACGAGCCATCGTGTTGCCGATCCAGGTTCGGGGCTTAGCCGGATCCTGAGCACCGGTCCGATGCTCCGCAACACTTTCGTCTACCCGCCCAACAACCAGCTCGGGTATCTGAACGCCAACCGTGCCGATCTCCTTCGGCTCGGCGCTCTATTCCGCGTCGCCGCGACGAGCTCGCACAGTGCGATTTACATCCCGGTCCCGCCGGGCGCCCAACCGATGACCTTCAGCGGCAACGACACCCATCCGCTACCTGTGCTCCTGGCCCGTGAGGACACGGGATTGCGGCCTTCCGACTGGCCGGATCTGCGACACAGGATGCGCCGTGCCTCGGTGCCTTTGAGGGTGACCGCCCCAGCGACGCGATCTCCCGACCGTCCCGACGACGTCCGTCGCCGAGCCGATCGCCACCCCGCCCGCTTCGGCGAGCACGCCGCGACGATCGTCATCACCGCCCGCGCCGAACTTCTGTTCTGGATCGGAGACTGGCTCACCGCCGTCGGCGACCGAGCCACCCAAGACCGCCACGTCCAGCAGCACGGCGAAAGCTTCCTCGGCGACCTGGTCGGCTTCTTCGACCCCAACGGCACGGACCAGCCCATGCACGCCTTCTGCGTCGTCGCTGTCGAGCCGATCTTCCACCAGGCCCGCTGGCGGAAGCAGCGAACGCCCGCCGGACAACCGGATGCTGGGCATGACCAGGAGTCTGTCACGGCCCGCAGGACCTTCTCGAACGCAACGAGAGGTGGGCGAGTACCAGCCGGACTGGGTGCTCATAGGCGATGACACCTGATGTGCCTCTACCTGCTGCACGGCTCGGTCAAGCGGATCCCCGGCCTGTTGGTTGATGCGGAGACGCTCTCGTTCGAGCACCTCAGCCGGCATGCCCCTGCGTAGACCACGCCAGCCGTGACGACGCGGAGATGTTCTCAACTTGACATCAAGAGGAAGGTCCGAGGACAGCCGTACCCCGGTGACCCGGTCGTAAGCCCGGAGCGCCGCGTAGTTGGCGTCCTCCTGGAGGAGCGCCTCCTCCAGGTCGTCGACGGAACCGGAGCCGTCGACCAGCGGGTAGTCGGCGAGGGAGTCCGGCGCAGTCGCCACGCGCTCGAACCACTCCCGACCGAGGCTGATGAGGCCCGCACGGAAGTCGATGAAGCCGTCGTCGGAGAACCAGCCGCCGATCAGGTAGCAGGCTGCGCACACGTCCCAGCGGTGGCCGGACTCGCGGACCGCGCTGAAGCGCTCGTCATAGTCGAGGGGCCACGCAGCGGGCTGCCCGCACGGCCCGCGCGGCGCAGAGCAGACCCACCGGGGCTCGGGGAACGGCGCGGACCGGCTTCGGCTTCTGGAGCCATCCGCGCGGTTCACGGGGCTCCCCCTCGAACCGTACCTGGCCAAGCCCTTCAGGAACGGTAGCGGTGGAGGAAGGTCTCGACCAGGAAGCGGGCCAGGTCGGTGAGCCGCTCCGGGGGGTAGGTGGCGGGGTCGCGCAGGAGCAGTCGGCCGCCGTCCTCGAGGGTGGTGAGCACGACGTGGGCGAGGAGGTCGACGTCGACGGTCTCGGCGTCGGGCCGGTCCTGGAGGAGCCGGCGGATGGCCTCGGCGAAGCGGGCGCGGATGTCGGCCTCGGCGGCCTCCTTGTACCTGCGCACCGGTGCGGGTGAGGTGTCGACGGGCAGCAGGATGGCGCGCCAGCGTGCCGGGTGGGCGAGGACGGCGTCGTAGAAGCCGCGGGCGACGGCGGTGAAGATGTCGGCCGGGTCGGCGTCGGCCAGGTCGGTGGTGATGACGTCGGCGAGCTGGGCGAGGGCGCGCTCTCCCTCACGTTCGAGCAGGTCGCGCAGGAGGTGGTCGGAGTCGGTGAACTGGCCGTAAACCACCGGGCGAGTGACACCCGCGAGGCGGGCGACGGCGTCGACGGACACCGCGGCGACGCCGCTGGTGTTGATGATCTCCAGTGCGGCGTCGAGCAGTTGCTCGCGGCGCTCGGCCGGCGGCATCCGCGGAGCGTAGGGCCGCTTGGGGGTGGTCTGCGCTCTGGCCATGTCCCGGATCGTACCTTGCGAAGCTACACAGCTGAAGCTACGGTACTGAAGCTACATTTCCGTAGCAATTGACGGAGACGCGACGGCGCACGACAACGAAACCGGAGCCTGACGCACATGCTCGACCAGACCACGACCACCTTCCCCCAGGAGATCCTGGACCAGTGGGCCGCCACGGGAATCGACCTGCCGGCCGTCTTCTCCCTGGGCGCGCTCTGCGACCGCATGGGGATCCGCATCCAGCACGCCTCCGCCGACCGCGTCGTCGGCACGCTCCCCGTCGAGGGCAACACCCAGCCCTACGGCCTCCTCCACGGCGGGGCCTCGGCCGTCCTCGCCGAGAGCCTCGGCTCGACGGCAGCCGCACTGCACGGCGGCCCCACCAAGTACCCCGTCGGCGTCGACCTGAACTGCACCCACCATCGCAGCGTCCGCTCCGGCCTGCTGACCGGAGTCGCCACCGCCGCACACCTCGGCCGCACCACGGCGACCTACGAGATCGTCATCACCGACGAGACCGCCCGACGGGTGTGCACCGCCCGCCTCACCTGCCTCCTGCGCACCGCCGGCTGAACGGACACCCGGGACCACCCCTACAGGGTGGCCCGGCCCAGACAGCTGACTGACTGTTCGCCAGAAACGTCGACATCAGCTCGCATGCCCCAACGGTGATTCAACCGTCATCGCCACCACTCGGGCTGTCAGCGATGCTCCGGATTTTCGAAGTCGAACCGGCACCCCGCGTCCCACTCCGACCGCTGGTTCCCGTGCGCCGGGATGCCCCGGCGTCCTTGAGCATCCGCGCCAGGCGTAGCTGGTTCCACGTCAACCGCAGCCGACTGCTCGTGCTCGCCGCCCGGTACGCCGATCAGAGCAGCAATCGACGCCCCAAACCACGGCGCCCGCCAACGTGCAGATGACAGAGCGTTGCCCCCACCCCAGATCGGCGGAACACTCTGGCACCCTACCTGACCTGCGGCAAAGCACACGAAGCTGCACGGCTGGTCTCTCTGCGCGGGCATGTGGGCGGGCACGTCTGGGCGGTGCGGAACCCCCGCAAGACCAGGCGTTCACCCGGGCCGCTGTCAGAACACCACGACCGAGCGGAGCACGTCGCCCCCGTGCATCCGCTCAAAGGCCTTCTCCACCTCGTCCAGGGCGATGGTCTCGGTGACGAACGCGTCCAGGTCCAGGCGACCCTGCAGATACAGGTCGATCAGCATCGGGAAGTCCCGGGGAGGGCAGGCAGTCGCCGTACCAGGAGGACTTCAGGGCGCCGCCGCGGCCGAAGACGTCCAGCAGGGGCAGCTCCAGCTTCATCTCCGGGGTCGGAACGCCGACGAGCACCACCGTCCCCGCCAGGTCGCGGGCGTAGAAGGCCTGCTGGTACGTCCCCGGGCGGCCGACCGCCTCGACCACCACGTCCGCGCCGAAGCCGCCGGTCAGCTCGCGGGCCGCCTCCACCACGCCCGCGGCCTCGTGGCCGAGCAGGAACGGGAAGTCGTCGCTGATGCCGCCCTCGCGGTAGTGCAGGTCGGTGTGGCAGACGCCGCAGGCCTGCACGGCGACCAGCGCCTCACCGGGCCCGGGTCGGGCACCACGACCGTCTCGACCCGCACCGGCTCGCCCTTGGCGGAGGCGATGACTCCCTTGACCTGATGGGACATTGCACGACACCTTTCGCTGTGGGTGTGATCCGGCAGGGACGGACGGGTCAGCCGCAGAGCCGTTCCGTCACCCACTCGTGGAAGGCCCCGATGTGGTGCTCGCTCGGCACCAGCACGCCGCCCCGCGCGTAGGCGCGGGAATCCATGCCAAGCTGGGTGCGGTCGCACGCCTCGAAGTCCTGCACGTTCACCCGGTGGAAGAGCTCCACCGAGCGGGACAGGTCCGTACCCGACTCGACCACGTCCTTGATGAAGAGCCAGTCGCACTCGACGACCGTGCGGTCCACCGCGAGGGGGTACATCCGGTGGACGATCACGTGGTCGGGCACCAGGTTGATGAACACCTGCGGCTTGACGGTGATCGCGTAGTACCTGCGGTCCTGCTCCTCGGAGACGCCGGGGATCCGCTCGACCCCGGCACTTCCGTCCAGGGTGAAGCCCTCGGCCTCCGTCGCGAACTCGGCACCGTGCCCGACGTAGTACTGGGCCGCGTAGCCGCCGGCGAACTCGGGCAGCACCTCGGTGAGTTCGGGGTGGATCGTGGCGCAGTGGTAGCACTCCATGAAGTTCTCGATGATCAGCTTCCAGTTCGCCCGCACCTCGTAGCGGATGCGCCGCCCCACGGCGAGCTCGTCGGCCTGGTAGTGGTCGATCGCGTGCGGGTCGCCGAGCCGCTCGGTTGCGGCGCCGATCACGTCGTCCTCGAAGGACGGCGGGTCGTCGGCCAGACAGACCCAGACGTACCCGAGCCACTCCCGCACGTGCACCGGGACCAGGCCGTAGGCCGTCCGGTCGACGTCGGGCATGCTGGTCAGGTTGGGCGCGGCCACCAGCTTGCCGTCCAGCCCGTACGTCCAGGCGTGGTAGGGGCATTGGAAGTTCCGCTTGACCTCGCCGGACTCCTCGGTGCAGATCCGGGCACCGCGGTGGCGGCAGATGTTGAGGAAGGCCTTGATCGTGTGGTCTCGGGAACGGGTCACCAGCACGCTCTCCCGGCCGACCTGCACGGTCCGGAACTTGCCCGGCGCATCCAGGTCGGCGGCGCGCACGACGCAGAACCACATCGCCTCGAAGATCTTCTCCTGCTCCAGCGCGAAGATCTGCGGGTCGGTGTAGGAGGATCCGGGCAGGGTGCTGATCAGGCTCGGTGGGAGTTCGGTCGCGGTCACGGCGGTCGCCTCTCGTGAGTGGGGAACCGGGATGCCTGACGGATGGCCGACCGGGATCACCGGCGGATGCGTGCCATCTCCGGGTCGAACAGCGGCTCCTGGGCGACCGTGGCGGGTAGCAGCTCCCCGAAGTACTCGACGTGCACCCGGTTTCCGGGGACGGCCGCGGCGGTCGGCAGCCATGCGTAGGCGATGGACCTGCCGACGGTGTACCCGTACGCGGCGCTGGTGACGTAGCCCGCCGGTGCGCCGTCGACGTACACCGGCTCCTTACCCATCACCACGGCCTGCGGGTCGTCCAGCAGCAAGCAGGTGAGCCGGCGGGAGACGGTCTCCTCACCGAGGCCGACCAGCGCGTCGCGGCCGAGGAAGTCGCCCTTGTCCATCCGGACGGCGAAGCCGAGGCCGGCCTCGTACGGGTTGTGCTCTACGGTCAGGTCCGCCCCCCAGGAGCGGTAGCCCTTCTCCAGGCGGAGGCTGTTGAACGCGCTGCGGCCGGCGGCGACCAGGCCCAGCGGTCGGCCCGCCCGCCACAGGGTGTCCCAGAGCTGCGGCCCGGCGTCGGCGGTGGTGTACAGCTCCCAGCCGAGCTCACCGACGTAGCTCAGGCGCATCGCGGTGACCGGGACGTTGCCGAGGTACGCGTGCCTGGCCTTGAAGTAGCCGAAGCCGCGGTGCGAGAAGTCGGCGTCGGTCAGTGGCTGGACCAGCTCGCGGGCGAGCGGGCCCCAGACGCCGAGGCAGCAGGTGCCGGCGGTGATGTCGCGGACCTGGACCGTGCTGTCCTCCGGCAGGTGCCGGGTGAGCCAGTCGAGGTCGAGGTTGCCGTTGGCGCCGACCTGGAAACGGTGCCCGCCGAGCCGAGCCACGGTCAGATCGCTTCGCACTCCGCCGGATTCGTCGAGCAGCAGGGTGTAGGTGACCGAACCGACCGGCTTGTCCAGCTGGCTGGTGGTGAGGTACTGCAGGAAGCCGAGCGCTCCGGGGCCGGTGACCTCCAGTCGCTTGAGGGCCGTCATGTCGTAGAGCGCGACTCGCTCACGGGTGGCCAGCGCCTCTGCGCCCGCGATGGGTGACCAGTACCGCGAGGCCCATTCGCCCCGCCCCGGGATGCCGGCCACCTCGGGCAGGTCGGCGTTGGCCTCGTACCAGTGCGGGCGCTCCCAGCCGGAGGCCTCCAGGAAGACCGCGCCGAGTTCCCGCTGCCGCGTGTGGAACGGGCTGACCCTCAGCGGGCGCGGCTCCTCCATCGGCTGCAGCGGGTGGAGGATGTCGTAGACCTCGACGAAGTTCTGGCAGCTGCGCCGGTGCACGTAGGAGGGTGCGAGCTGGACCTGCTCGAAGCGGTTCAGGTCGCATTCGTGCAGGTCGGTGCGCGGCCTGCCCTCGACCAGCCACTCCGCCATGGCCTGCGCCACGCCCGCCGAATGCGTCACCCACACGGCCTCCGCCACCCAGAAGCCGCGCAGCTCGGGCGCCTCGCCCAGGAGCGGGAAGCCGTCCGTGGTGAAGGAGAAGATGCCGTTGAAGCCCTCCTCGACCTTCGTCCCGGCCAGCGCGGGCAGCAGCGTCTTGGAATCGTTCCAGGCCGGCTCGAAGTCCTCCTCGGTGAACGCCTTCATCGAGGGCATGATCGGACCGCCGGGGGCGACCACCCCGGCGAGGTCGACGGGCATCGGGCGGTGGGCGTAGGAGCCGATGCCGATCCGGTCCACGTGCTCGCGGAAGTACAGGTCGCGGTCCTGGTGCCGCAGGATCGGCTTGGACGCCTCCAGCAGCTTGGAGTTGTGGCCGGCCAGTGCGGGCACCGGGGTGGTCCTGGCGTACTGGTGGGCCATGGGGACCAGCGGCACGGCGAGACCGGCCATCCGCCCGATCCTCGGCCCCCAGAACCCGGCGCAGGAGACCACGACGTCGGCGGGGAAGGTGCCCCGCTCGGTCACCACGGCGGCGACCCGGCCGTGCGCCGAATCGATCCCGGTCACGGTGTGGCGCCCGAGGAACCGCGCGCCCCGCGCGATCGCCCGGCGGGCCTGCGCCTCGGCGGCCCGCAGTGCCTTGGCCAGGCCGTCGTCCGGGGTGTGGAATCCTGCGAGCACCTGGCTGCGGTCGAGCAGAGGGTGGAGCTCGGCACACTGGTCCGCGTCGAGCAGGTGGGCCCGGACGCCCCAGGAGGCGGCGTAGCCGTGCTTGCGCTTGAGTTCCTCCACCCGCTCCGGTGTGGTGGCGACCTCCAGGCCTCCGACCTTGCGGAAGCACCACTGTCCGTCCACCGAGAGCGCGGAGTACTTGTCGACGGTGTAACGCGCGAGCTCGGTCATCGTCTTGGAGGAGTTGGTCTGGAAGACCAGACCGGGAGCGTGCGAACTGGACCCGCCGGTGGCGAACAGCGGTCCCTGTTCGAGCACCGTGACGTCCGTCCAACCGCGCGCGGTGAGTTCGTCGCCCAGCGCGCATCCCACGATTCCGGCGCCGACGATCACGACCTTCGGGTGAGCTGTCAAGTGATCCGCCCCCTCTTGGGAGATCGGAGTTGCATAATGCGCAAATCAATGCGCGATATGGAACAGCGTCGACCGCCGGTCGGACCGTGTCAAGACTCCACCCCCAACTCCCGTGCGCCTGGGAGGAGTCACGGCCCACCCCCTTGACACCCCTTTTCCGTCCTTCCATACTCGGCGGCACGTTGCGGATAAAGACAATCGTCTCAAATTACGCAACTCATCCGAGGAGGCGGCGGCCATGCGCCCATCGATCCGCTCCGCATCACTGCTCATCGCCGATGCCTGGACGGCGGCCGAGGACGGTCGCGAGCGCGAGATCGTCAACCCGTTCGACGCCTCCGCCCTGGCGACCGTCGCCGAGGCGTCCGCGCGCGACGCCGATCGAGCCGTACGGGCCGCCCGCGCCGCGTTCGACGAGGGCTCCTGGGCCCGCGCCCCGGCCACCCGGCGCGCCGCCGCGCTGACCGCCGTCGCCGACGCGCTCCAGGAGCAGCGCGACGAACTGGCCCGACTGGAGTCGCTCGACACCGGCAAGACCCTGGCCGAGAGCCGGTTCGACGTCGACGACTCGACGGCCGTCCTGCGCTACTACGCGGCCCTGGTGACCACCGACGCGGGCCGCACGGTCGACACCGGGCGCTCGGACGCGGTCAGCCGGATGGTCCACGAGCCGGTCGGCGTCTGCGCACTGATCACGCCGTGGAACTACCCGCTGCTGCAGATCACTTGGAAACTCGCCCCGGCGCTGGCCGCGGGCAACACAGTGGTCGCCAAGCCCAGCGAGATCACCCCGCTCACCACCATCCGCCTTTTCGAGATCCTCCGGGAACGGCTCGCCGAGGCCGGCGCACCCGGCGGCACGGCGCACCTGGTGCTCGGCGCCGGGCCGGTCGGGGCGACACTGGCCGAACACCCCGGGGTGGACCTGGTCTCCTTCACCGGCGGCCTGGCCACCGGACAGTCCGTCATGCGGGCGGCGGCTGCCACGGTCAAGAAGGTCGCACTGGAACTCGGCGGCAAGAACCCGAACATCGTCTTCGCCGATGCCGACCTGGAGGCGGCGGTGGACTTCGCGCTCACCGCCGCGTTCCTGCACTCGGGACAGGTCTACTCGGCCGGCTCCCGGCTCCGAGCCCGGACTCCAGGCCGGCTACTTCCTGCGGCCGACCGTCCTCGACGGATGCCACGCCGGCATGGCCGTGGTCCGCGAGGAGGTCTTCGGCCCCGTCCTCACCGTCGAGACCTTCGACCACGAGGACGAGGCACTGGTCCTGGCCAACGACACGCCGTACGGACTGGCCGGTGCCGTCTGGACCCGGGACCCCGGCCGCGGCGAGCGGCTGGCGGCCCGGCTGCGTCTGGGCACTGTCTGGATCAACGACTACCACCCGTACGTCCCGCAGGCCGAGTGGGGTGGTTTCAAGCAGTCCGGCACCGGCCGCGAACTCGGCCCCTCCGGCCTGCGCGAGTACCAGGAGACCAAGCACATCTGGCGCACCGTCAACCCAGTCCCCCAGCACTGGTTCTCCGGCTGAGTAAGTTCTCCGGCCGAGGCCGACCCGGCCCCCTTCGCCGCCCCCGCCGGTCCTTGGGGTCCCCCGCGTCCCGACACCTGCCTTGCACCTGGAGCGTCCATGAGCACCTCGGGAAACACCAGCACCACTGCCTCCGGACAACCTGCTGACGACACGCGCGACCTGGCCCGGTTCGGCTACCGCCAGGAGTTGGAGCGCTCCCTCGGCTCGTTCTCCAGCTTCGCCGCCGGTTTCAGCTACATCTCGATCATGACCGGTGTCTTCCAGCTCTTCGGCTTCGGCTTCGGCGCCGGCGGACCGGCCTTCATCTGGTCCTGGCCGTTGGTCTTCCTCGGGCAGCTCGCCGTCGCCCTCTGCTTCGCCGAGATGGCCGGGCAGTTCCCGCTGGCCGGTGGCGTCTACCAGTGGTCCAAGCAGACAGCCCGCCCGGTCACCTCGTGGATGTCCGGCTGGATCATGGCCATCGGCGCGGTGGTCACGGCCGCCGCCGTGGCGGTCGCCTACCAGGTGATCCTGCCTCAGGTCTCACTGGCCTTCCAGATCGTCGGCGGCGCCGACGACGCCGGGGTGACCTCGACGCCGAACGGTGCCAAGAACGCGATCGTGCTCGCCCTCGGCCTGATGGTGTTCACCACGGTCGTCAACATCGTGGGCGTCCGGCTGATGGCGAAGATCAACAACCTGGGTGTGGCGGTCGAGCTGATCGGCGTCACGCTGCTGATCGTCATGCTGGCCGTCCACATCCACCGCGGCCCGCAGGTGGTCCTGCAGACCGCAGGCACCGGCGCCGGCCACTCCTCGGGTTACCTGGGCGCCTTCCTGGTCGCGTCCATCATGAGTGCCTACGTCTTCTACGGCTTCGACACTGCGGGAGCCCTGGCCGAGGAGACCAAGGAGCCGCGCCGCCATGCCCCGCGGGCCATCCTCCGCGCCATCACGGCGGCGTTCCTCGCGGGCGGCCTGCTGATGCTGGTCGGCATGATGGCGGTCGGCGACATCGACGCCCGGGAACTCGGCACGCTGGGCATGCCCTACCTCATCAAGTCCACCCTCGGCACCGGCCTCGGCGACGCCTTCCTGATCTGCTCGGCGATCGCCATCACCGTCTGCTGCCTGGCGGTACAGACCGCCGCCATCCGGCTGCTCTTCGCCATGGCCCGCGACGGCCGGCTGCCCTTCGGCCACGCCATCGCCAGGGTCTCCCCGCGGTCGAGGACGCCGATCGTCCCGGCGGTCGTCACCGGTGTGCTCACCATCGCCCTGCTGGTGGTCAACATCGGCAACCAGCGAGTTTTCTACATCCTCACCTCGGTCGCGATCATCCTCTTCTACATCCCCTACCTGATGGTCACCGGCCCGATGCTGCTACGCCGACTGCGCGGGCGGTGGCCGGGGCCCGACCACGGCCCGTACTTCAACCTGGGCCGCTGGGGCCTGCCGGTGAACGCCTTCGCGGTGCTCTACGGGGCGGCGATGACGGTCAACCTGGCCTGGCCGCGCGCGGCCGTCTACGGCGATGACCACTGGTACTTCCAGTGGGGCGCGGTGCTCTTCACCGCCGTGATCACTGCGAGCGGCCTGGGGCTGTACCTCCGGTACCGCAAGGGCGTCGCGGTGCAGCGCCCGGTCGTCGAGGCTGCCGCTGCGGAGCTCTGACGTTCGCTGGAGAGAGACCCGAGTGGGGCGCCGGGCGGACACCCGGCGCCCTGCGCTCAGCGGATGCGCATGTAGCCGAGGCGTCCGGAGACCTCCTCGGCGGCGGCCCGGACCGCAGCGGCCACCTCGCGGAGGCGTCCCTCGGACAGCCTGAACGACGGCCCGGAGGCGCTGATCGCGGCCACGACCTGCCCGTTGTGAGCGAAGACCGGAGCAGCCACAGCATTCAGCCCCGTCTCCAACTCCTCGATCGTGCAGGCGAATCCGTCCCTGCGAGCGGACTCAAGCTGCTTCCGCAGCTCCTCGGGGTCGGTGACGGTGCGCGGCGTGTACCGCTCCAGCGGCTCGGCGAGCCGCTTCTCCAGTGCCGCCTCGGGCAGGTGCGCCAACAGCACCTTTCCGCTCGAGGTCGCATGCAGGGGGGTCCGCTGGCCGACCCAGTTGTGCGTCGTGATCGCCGACGGGCCGAGCACCTGGTCGATGTTGACGGCGGCGTCCACGTCGAGGATCGCCAGGTTGATGGTCTCGGCCACCTCGACCGCCAGCCGCTCGCAGATCGGTCGGCTCTGCTGGGACAGATCGAGTCGGACGGTCGCCGCGCCGGCGAGCCGCACCAGGCCCAGGCCGAGGCGGTACTTCCCGCGCTCGCCGGGCTGCTCGACGAGCCCACGCAGCTCCAGGGCGGCGACCAGCCGGAACGCGGTCGACTTGTGCACACCGAGTTCGGCGGCGATCTCGGTGACCCCCGCCTCGCCGCGCCGGGCGAGGAGTTCGAGGATCGTCACCGCCCGATCGACGGACTGCACCGGGGATTCCCCCGCACTGTTGCTCATGGCGCAACATTATGCACATCCAGTGGCCTCCGCGACCCTTGACAAGGCCTCACCTCGGAGAAACCATGTTGCGCATAACGAATCGCGTTGTGTAATACGCGACATGAATCGCTCTCTGGCGGCTCTGGAGGTTCCACATGATCACGGTGTGCCGGATCGAGGACCTGCCCCCCGGCGAGGCCCTCCGGGTCACCGAGGGCGTCCCCTTCCCCATCGCCATCTTCAACGCGGACGGAGCCCTCTACGCCGTCGACGACACCTGCACGCACCAGGACGCGTCCCTCGCCGACGGCTGGCTGGAGGGCTGCCTCATCGAATGCCCCCTGCACGCCGCCTCGTTCGACCTGCGGACCGGCCGCCCCACCTGCCTCCCGGCCAAGGAGCCGCTGCGCACCCACCAGGTCTCCGTGCAGGACGGCTTCGTCCTGCTCGACATCACCGTCGGCGAGCCGGCATGAGAACGATCGCCGTCGTCGGAGCCTCGCTCGCGGGCCTCGGCACCGCCCGTGAGCTCCGCTCCCAGGGGTACGACGGCTCCCTCGTGGTCGTCGGCGAGGAGCGACACCGGCCGTACGACCGCCCGCCGCTGTCCAAGGAGTTCCTCTCAGGCGGCATCGACGCGGAAGCGCTCGCCCTGGGCACCCCGGACGAGTACCGGGAGCTGGGCGTGGACTGGCTGCTCGGTGAGCGGGCGGTATGCCTCGATCCGGCGAGCCGGACGGTGACCCTGGCCGGCGGCCGCGAGCTGCGCACCGACGCGGTCGTCATCGCCACCGGCGCAAGCCCCCGGACGATCCCCGGCTCGGAAGGGCTGGCCGGCATCCACACCCTGCGCACGCTGGACGACGCCGAGGCCCTGCGCGCGGACCTCACCGACGGCCTGCCCCGGGTCGTCGTCATCGGCGCCGGTTTCATCGGCGCCGAGGTGGCCTCCACCGCTCACCGGCTGGGGTTGGACGTCACCATCGTCGAGACCGCCGATGTGCCCCTGGAGCGGGCGCTGGGTCGCGAGATGGGCCGGGTCTGCGCCTCGCTCCACACCGACCACGGGGTCCGCCTGCTGTGCGGCGTGGGCGTCGCCGACTTCGAAGGCGACGGCCGTGTCTCCGGTGTACGGCTGGCGGACGGACACGTACTGCCCGCCGAGGTCGTCGTGGTCGGCGTCGGGGTCCGTCCCGCGACAGGCTGGCTCGCGGGCTCCGGCGTCCGGGTGGACGACGGGGTGGTCTGCGATGCCGGGTGCGCGACGAGCCTCCCCAACGTGGTGGCCGTCGGCGATGTGGCCCGCTGCCCCAACCCCTTCACCGGGCGGCACGCGCGCATCGAGCATTGGACCAACGCGATGGAGCAGCCGAGGACCGCGGCCCGCACACTCCTGTCCGGTGCGTCCGCACCCGGACCCGCCTCCGCCCCCTACTTCTGGTCCGACCAGTACCTGGCGCGGATCCAGCTCGCCGGGCACGTCCGGCCGGGCGACGGACCCCGGATCATCGAGGGGGACCTCGACAGCCGTTCCTTCGCTGCCGTGTACCTGCGGGACGGGCAGGCCGTCGCCGTACTCGCGATGAACCAGGCCAAGGCGTTCAACCGGCTCCGCCGCACCCTCGTCCCGGCCGCTGCGGTCGCGACCGGCTGAGCCGTATTCCGCGCCCCATCGGAGGGTCTCCGACGTCATCGCCGAGGCGCTGCTCCCCGGCTTCGACGCCGACAAGGCCACCGCCCTCAAGGCCCGCGTCACCACCCTCGCGGTGAAGCACCCGCTCCACTGACGGCCGGGTTGCGAGACCTGGATGCTCAGCCGCCGGGAGTTCCGGCTGACTCCGAGGACGTGGGAGGCGGCGATCCGATCACTGCCGGCTGCTGTTCCGACGAGCTCGCACACCACGCTGCGCCGGTCACAGTCCGGCTGAGGTGCCGGCATCCGGCTGGGGCGTGCCCGTGTCTCGGCCCTGGATCGCCGCGGCGGCGCGGTGCAGTTCGGCGAGGACCGTCCGGACGGCCTTTCGTGCCGCACGCTCGGGCCGGTGGAGCACATCGATGTGTCGTCGGGCCTGGACTCCACTCAGCGGCCTGAGAACCACGTCGGGGTGTGGGCGGGCGGTCCAGCGCGGCATCAGTGCCAGGCCACCGCCGGCGGCCACGGCCTCGGCGACCACCGCGAACTCGTTGATGCGGTGGACGATGTCGAGCCGGCGGTTGGCGACGCTGGCGATGGCCTCGATGGTGGCCATCAGCGGGAAGCCGTCGTGGACCGTGATCCACGGCTGGTCGGCCACGTCCCGCGGCGAGAGCTGCCGGTTGGAGGCGAGGGGGTGGCCGACCGGCAGGGCGACATCGAGGGGCTCGCGCAGCAGAGTGCCGGCGATCACGGTGCGCGGCCACGGCGGAGCGTGGTCAAGGCGGTGAGCGACCACAAGGTCGTAGTCACGGGTGAGGACGGGAAAGCGGTCCTGGGTGACATCTTCGTCGGCGAGAGCTAGGCAAGGACGACCCGGGCCGGCGAGGCTGCGCAGCAGAGGCGGAAAGAACGCCGAGGCCGCGCTGTGGAACGCCGCCACCGATACCTCACCGTCCGGTTGTTCTGTGAAGTCGGTGACGGCGTGGCGTGCTCTGGCCAATGCGGTCTCCACCTCGATGGCCGCCCCCGCCAGGGTCTGCCCGGCGTCGGTCAGCACCACCCGGCGTCCGGCGCGTTCGGTGAGCGGTACGGGGATCGAACGCTGCAGCAGCCGCAGCTGCTGCGAAATCGCGGACGGCGTCACGTGCAGCGCCTCGGCGACCGCGGTGACACTCCCCAGCTCTCCCAGTTCCCGCAGGATCCGCAGCTGCCGCTCATCCACGCCGACAGTGTAGGGGTACTACAGGCTTGTTTAAGAAGTTGGTTGTGGCCTTCAATTCCCTGGTCGGGCAGCGTGGGGGCATGCCCGTTGCCCGCCGTACCGATGCAGTACTTCTCCTGGTCGCACTCGTCTGGGGCTCCAGCTACCTGGCAGCCAAGACGGCCACCGCCGCGCTCCCGGTCCTGGCGGTGCTGTTCGCCCGGTATGCGATCTCCGCACTCGCGTGCGGCGCTCTGGTCGCCTCTCGACACCGGACGCGCCGCTGGTCCCGCGACGAGGTCCGCACCGGGTCCGTCCTGGGAGTCACCCAGGCGACCGTTCTCGTGCTGGAGACCTACGGGGTGGCACACACCAGCGCCGCCAACGCCGGACTGATCATCAGCCTGACCATCGTGCTCACCCCCCTGATGGACCGCACCGGGGGCCGCAGCCTGCCCCCGACGTTCTTCCTCGCCGCCTGCCTCTGCGTCCTGGCCGTCGGGCTGCTCACCTCCAGCACCGGACTGCACGCACCACGACTCGGGGACGTCCTGATGCTCGCCGCCGCAGTCGTACGGGCCGGGCACGTCGCGCTCGTCGGACGGCTCACCACCGACCGACCCATGGACCCGCTCCACCTGACAACCGCCCAAACCGTCGTCGGTTCGGCACTGTTCCTGCCAGCCGCCGTCGCCCACCTGTCCGACCTGACCCGCAGCAGTGCTACCACCTGGACCCAGCTGATCTACCTCGCCCTGTTCTGCAGCGTGTTCGCCTTCCTCGCCCAGACCTGGGCCGTGCAACGCACCTCCGCCAGCCGGGCCAGCCTTCTGCTGGGAACCGAACCGATCTGGGCCGTCGCCATCGGAATCAGCCTCGGCGGCGAACGGCTCACGGTCTGGTCCGCCCTCGGTGCCGTACTGATGATCGCCGGAACCCACTGGGGGCAGACCATCGAGCGCACGCACCGCACCACGGCACAGACGGTGCAGGAATACACAGAGTGCCGGATGACGACACCTACCGGCGCCTGATCACCCTGCTCGACACCACCCGGCCCCCTGCCGATCGCCGGTCCAGCTGTTCCCCGCCGCCGCAGCCGGAACTCCGCGCGGCTCACGCCGCCTTGCGGTGGCGGTAGAACTCGGCGTGGTCTGGTTCGAGGGGTGTGCTGCCGAGGATGATGTCGGCGGACTTCTCCGCGAGCATCATCACCGGGGCGTAGATGTTGCCGTTGGTGACGTACGGCATCGCAGAGGCGTCCACCACGTGCAGCCCCTCCAGGCCGTGGACCTGCATGGTGGTCGGGTCGACGACTGACATGTCGTCGGTCCCCATCTTGCAGGTGCAGGAGGGGTGCAGGGCCGTCTCGCCGTCGCGGGCGACCCAGTCGAGGATCTGCTCGTCGGTCTCCACGGCGGGGCCGGGCGAGATCTCGCCGTCGCTGAACTCGGCGAAGGCGTCCTGGCCGAGGATGTGCCGGGTGACGCGGATGGCCTCGACCCACTCCCGCCGGTCCTGGGCGGTGGAGAGGTAGTTGAAGCGCAGTGCGGGGTGGACGCGGGGGTCGCGCGACTTGATCTTCACCGAGCCTCGCGCGTCCGAGTACATCGGGCCGATGTGCACCTGGTAGCCGTGCCCTCCGGCCGGCGCGGAGCCGTCGTAGCGGACGGCGATCGGCAGGAAGTGGAACATCAGGTTGGGGTAGTCGACGTCCTCGTTACTGCGCACGAAGCCGCCGCCCTCGAAGTGGTTGGTCGCCCCCGGCCCGCTGCGCAGGAACAGCCACTGCGCGCCGATGAACGGCCGCCGCCAGAGCTGGAGTTGCGGCTGCACCGAGACGGGCTGCCTGCAGGCGTGCTGGACGTACACCTCCAGGTGGTCCTGGAGGTTCTCGCCGACGCCGGGCAGGTGGTGGACGGGCCTGATACCGAGGGCGGACAGCTCGTCCGCGTTGCCGACGCCCGAAAGCTGAAGCAGTTGGGGGGAGTTGACCGCGCCCCCGGAGAGGATGATCTTCCCGCCCTGCACGCGCTCCAGCGAACCCCGGCGGGCGTACTCCACACCGACGGCCCGCTTGCCGTCGAAGAGTACGCGGGTGGCGAGCGCCCGGGTCCGCACTTCGAGGTTCGGGCGGCCCATGACGGGGTGCAGGTAGGCGCGGGCGGCGCTGAGGCGGCGGCCGCGATGCAGGTTGCGGTCGAAGGGGGCGAAGCCCTCCTGGCGGTGACCGTTGACGTCATCGGTCAGCGGGTACCCGGCCTGCTGGACGGCCTCGAAGAAGGCGTCGAAGAGCGGATTGGTGACCGGCCCGCGCTCCATGACGAGCGGGCCGTCGTGGCCACGGAAACCGGGGCCATCGGCTGCTTCGCGCCGGGCCTCCCGGTCTGCCAGGCAGTTCTCCATCTTCTTGAAGTACGGCAGGCAGTGCGCGTAGTCCCAGGTCTTCATGCCGGGGTCGGCGCCCCAGCGCTCGTAGTCCAGCGGGTTGCCGCGCTGGAAGATCATGCCGTTGATGCTGCTGGAGCCGCCCAGGACCTTGCCCCGGGCGTGGTAGATCCGCCGTCCGTTCATGAACGGCTCGGGCTCGGACTCGTACTTCCAGTCGTAGAAGCGGCTCCCGATCGGGAAGGTCAGGGCGGCCGGCATGTGGATGAAGACGTCCCACGGGTAGTCGGGCCGCCCGGCCTCCAGTACCAGCACCCGGTTCCCCGGGTCCGAGCTCAGCCGGGCCGCGAGCGCACAACCGGCCGATCCTCCGCCGACGATGATGAAGTCGTACTGCTGAAAGGTCATGTGTTCCTGCCGTAGCTGTCGGCGCCCGGTGGGTGCGGTACCGCAACCAGGCGGTTGTCGGGCGATGGCGAGGCGGGATGGGGCAGGGGAACTGACGTTCAACACGACGTCGACAGCAAGTTTCCTCAAGTGAAACCAGCTCCGTATGGCGCAACAGTCTCCGCGCGGCTCGGATCGGCGTCAAGCCGTACCAGCCTGTGATGCCAGGTTTTCCACCGAGGCCAGCCCCTCCCGACTGTTGTGGGTGACGCAACTGTGTGCGTAATCTGAAACAGCTTCGTTGCCCTCCACACGTCAGGGAGGCGAGTCACGATGGCTGCACGGCGCCGACGATCGGCGGCGGCTGCTCATCCTGGTCTCCCGGTTCCCGGCCACCCCGCCGCCCCGCCCAGGAGCCCAGGAGTCCTGCCATGTCCCACCAGCTTCCCGAGCACCCCGACTGGCTGTGGCGCACGCCCGACCCAAGGCCGTCCTACGACGTCGTCATCGTCGGCGCGGGCGGCCACGGACTGGCCACCGCCTACTACCTGGCCCGCAACCACGGCATCACCAACGTCGCGGTGCTCGAACGCGGTTGGCTGGCCGGCGGCAACATGGCACGCAACACCACGATCATCCGCTCGAACTACCTCTGCGAGGAGAGCGCGGCGATCTACGAGCACGCGCTGAAACTGTGGGAGGAGCTGCCGGAGGAGCTGGAGTACGACTTCCTGTTCAGCCGGCGCGGCGTGCTCAACCTCGCGCACACCCTGCAGGACGTCCGTGAGGGCACCCGGCGGGTCAACGCCAACCGGCTCGGCGGGGTCGACGCCGAGTGGCTCGACCCGGACGAGGTCCGCACCTTCTGCCCGATCGTCAACACCTCGCCGGACGTGCGCTACCCGGTCCTCGGCGCGACCCTCCAGCCCCGCGCGGGCATCGCCAAGCACGACCACGTCGCCTGGGCCCTGGCGCGCAAGGCCGACGAGTACGGCATCGACCTGATCCAGAACTGCGAGGTGACCGGCTTCGTCCGCGACGGCGAGCGGGTCGTCGGCGTCGAGACCACCCGCGGCCGGATTGCCGCCGGCCGGGTCGCGCTGGCCGCCGCCGGGCACACCAGCACCCTCGCCGACCTGCTCGGCCTGCGTCTGCCGCTCCAGAGCCACCCGCTGCAGGCCCTGGTCTCCGAACTGCTCGAACCCGTGCACCCGACCGTCGTCATGTCCAACCACGTGCACGTGTACGTCAGCCAGGCACACAAGGGCGAACTGGTCATGGGCGCGGGAATCGACTCGTACAACGGCTACGGCCAACGCGGCTCGTTCCACCAGATCGAGCACCAGATGGCGGCGGCCCTCGAACTGTTCCCGGCCTTCGCCCGCGCCCACGTGCTGCGCACCTGGGGCGGCATCGTCGACGTCACCCCGGACGCCTCGCCGATCATCGGACCGACTCCGATCGAGAACCTCTACCTCAACTGCGGCTGGGGAACCGGCGGTTTCAAGGCGACACCCTCCTCGGGCTGGGTCTACGCCCACACCATCGCCACCGGTGAACCGCACCCGCTGAACGAGCCCTTCGCGCTGGAACGCTTCACCACCGGCGCCCTCATCGACGAGCACGGCGCCGCCGCCGTCGCACACTGAGCCCTCAGCCCTCACAGGAGGACACATGCTGCTCATCGCCTGTCCCTGGTGCGGGGAACGCGACGAGACCGAGTTCCACTACGGCGGCCAGGCCCACGTCGCCTACCCGGCCGACCCCGAGGCGCTCTCCGACACCGAGTGGGCCGAGTACGTCTTCGTCCGCGACAACCCCAAGGGCCCGTTCGCGGAGCGCTGGTCCCACGCCGCCGGATGCCGCCGCTGGTTCAACGCCATCCGCCACACCGTCACCCACGACATCCTGGCCGTCTACCCGGCCGGGCAGCCGAAGCCCGAGGTGAACGCATGACCCACCGCCTCCCCGAGGGCGGTCGCGTCGATCGCACGACCGTGCTGCGGTTCAGCTACGACGGGGTCGAGTACTCCGGGCTGCGCGGCGACACCCTCGCCTCCGCGCTGCTCGCCAACGGCGTCCTCGGCACCGCCCCCAGCCTCTACCGCGAGCGTCCACGCGGGATCGTCACGGCAGGCGTCGACGAACCCCACGCACTGGTGCAGGTCGACGGCCCCTGCTCGGAACCGATGCTGCTCGCCACCACGGTCGAGCTGTACGACGGGCTGCGGGCCGGCAGCCTGCGGGGCCGGGGCCGGCTCGACGAGGCGCCCGACGAGGCCGTCCACGACAAGATGCACCTCCACACCGACGTCCTCGTCGTCGGCGGCGGCCCGGCGGGACTTGCCGCCGCACTCGCCGCCGGGCGCTCCGGAGCCCGGGTCGTCCTGGTCGACGACCAGCCGGAACTCGGTGGCGCGCTGCTCAGCGGCCGCGAGGAGATCGACGGGCGCCCCGCACTCGACTGGGTCGAAGCCGTCCGCGGCGAACTCGCCGCCCAGCCCGAGACCCGGATCCTCACCCGCGCCACCGCGATCGGCTACCACGACCACAACTACCTGCTGGTCGCCGAGCGCCGCACCGACCACCTGGGCCCGCACCCCGTCCCGGGCGTGTCCCGCCAGAGGCTCTGGCACCTGAGGGCCCGTCAGGTCGTCCTGGCGACCGGGTCGCACGAGCGTCCGATGGTGTTCGCGGGCAACGACCGCCCCGGGGTGATGTCGGCCGCCGCCGTCCGCAGCTACCTCAACCGGTACGCGGTCCTCCCCGGTCGGCGCGCCGTCGTGTTCACCACCAACGACCACGCCTACGCCACGGCCCTCGAACTCGCCGCGGCCGGCGCCGAAGTGGCCGCACTGGTGGACACCCGCCCGCAGCCGCCCGCCGCGCTGGTCGCCGCCGCGCGCCGCGTCGGGATCGAGGTGCTCCCCGGGTCCGCCGTGGTCGCGACCGCCGGTGCGGAGCGGATCACGGCGGTGCGGATCAGCGGACTGACCGGCGGTGACGCGCTGACCGGGCCGGTACGCGAGGCGGCCTGCGACCTGCTCGCCGTCTCGGGCGGCTGGAGCCCGGCGGTGCATCTGTGGAGCCAGTCCCGGGGCACCGTGCGGTACGCGGAGGCGATCGCCGCGTTCGTCCCGGACGTGAACGCCCAGCGCGTCCAGGCCGTCGGAGCCGGGCGCGGCACGTACGACCTCGCCGGCTGCCTCGGCGAGGGCTTCTCGGCCGGAGCGGAGGCCGCGACCCGCGCCGGGTTCCCCGCGGCCGTCCCGCCGGTGCCACCCGGCACGGGCGACGAGCCGCCCGCGCCGCCGCGTCCGGTCTGGATCGTGCCCGGCGAGGACGGCGAACCGGCCACCTGGCGCGACCACTTCATCGACTCCCAGCGCGACGCGACCGTCGCCGACGTCCAGCGGGCGATCCGGGCCGGGATGCGCTCCGTCGAGCACATCAAGCGCTACACCACCATCGGCACCGCCCACGACCAGGGCAAGGGCTGCGGGGTCAATGCGATCGGCGCCATCGCCCGCCTGCTGGGGGCGAGTTCGCCCAGCGAGGTGGGCACCACCACCTTCCGCGGCCCGTACGTACCCGTCTCCTTCGCCCTCCTCGCCGGGCGCGAGCGCGGCCCACTCTTCGACCCGGTGCGCACCACGCCGATCCACCCCTGGCACGTCCGGCACGGCGCGGTCTTCGAGAACGTCGGCCAGTGGAAGCGCCCCCGGTACTACCCGGAGTCGGATGAGGACATGGACGCCGCCGTGCTGCGGGAGTGCCGAGCGGCCCGCGAAGGCGTCGCGGTCATGGACGCCTCCACCCTCGGAAAGATCGACATCGTCGGCCCCGACGCCGGGGCGTTCCTGGACCGCATCTATACCAACGGCTTCGCCAAACTGGCCGTGGGATCGGCCCGTTACGGCATCATGTGCCGTCCCGACGGCATGGTCTTCGACGACGGTGTCACCGTGCGGCTCGCCGACGACCACTACTACCTGACGACGACCACGGGTAACGCGGCGGCCGTGTTCGACTGGCTCGAGGAGTGGCTGCAGACCGAGTGGCCCGAGCTGCGCGTGCGCTGCACCTCGGTGACCGAGCAGTGGTCCACCGTCGCCGTCGTCGGCCCCCGGTCCCGTGAGGTCCTTACCGCCCTCGCGCCCGATCTGGACGTCTCCAACGAGGCATTCCCATTCATGACGGCCAGTCAGGCCGGACTGGCCAGCGGCATCCCGGCCCGGATCTGCCGCATCTCCTTCTCCGGCGAGCTGGCGTACGAGATCAACGTCGCGAGCTGGTTCGGCCTCGCCGTGTGGGAGGCCGTGATCGCGGCGGGCGGCCCGGCCGGAATCACCCCCTACGGCACCGAGACCATGCACGTGCTACGCGCGGAGAAGGGATACCCCATCGTCGGCCAGGACACGGACGGCACGGTCACCCCGCAGGACCTCGGCATGGAGTGGATCGTCTCCCGCCACAAGCACTTCGTCGGCAAGCGGTCCTTCCGGCGGGCGGACACCGCGCGGGCCGACCGGAAGCACCTGGTCGCGCTGCTGCCGGTCGACCGCGCCGAGTTGCTGCCGGAGGGCTCCCAGCTGGTGGCCGAGGGCGTCGACACCACGGCCGGCCCGGTGCCCTCGCTCGGCCACGTGACCTCCAGCTACCGCAGCGCCGCACTCGGCCGGACCTTCGCTCTCGCCCTCGTCCGAGGCGGCCGGGACAGGATCGGCGAGACCGTTCTCGCACCGCTCGCAGACGGCCGCACGGTCGCCGCGACCGTCGCCGACCCCGTCCTCTACGACCCGAAGGGAGCCCGCCGTGACGGCTGACCAGCTGCGGCAGAGTCCGCTCGGACACCTCACCGACACTCCCCCAGCCTCCGGCCGTGGGTACCCCCATCTCGGCCCTGCTGTCACCGGCGAACGAGGTGTCCGGCTGCGCGAGGTCCCGTTCCATGCCCAGCTCAACCTCCGGCTCGACCCGGCCGGCGCGGCCGCGGCGCGGGTCGGCAAGGCGCTCGGCGCGGCTCTGCCGGCCCAGGCCGACACCGCCGTCCGAGCAGGCGACCTCCAGGTTCTGTGGCTGGGCCCGGACGAGTGGCTCGTCGTCGGCCCCGACGGCTCGGGGCCGACCACCGAGCGGGTTCTGCGCGCGGCGCTGGCAGACGAGCCCGGATCGGTCGTGGACGTCTCCGCCAACCGCACGACGCTCGAACTGACCGGCCCGGCCGCACGCCAGGTGCTGGAGAAGGGCTGCTCACTCGATCTGCACCCGCGCGCCTTCGCGCCGGGCCGCTGCGCCCAGACGACGGTGTCCAAGGTCAACGTGGTGCTCCACCAGCTCGACGAGGCGCCGTCGTACCGGCTCCTGGTCCGCGGGTCGTTCGCCCAGTACCTCGCGGACTGGTTGCTCGACGCGATGGAGGAGTACCGACACTCGCCACTCCCCGCCCTCCCCTGACGGTGCGGGATTCACTGAGATCACAACGGCCGTTCCAACGGTGTTCGAGGTGCGACGAGGACGTCGCCGTGTACGCCGAGTAGCTGGTGCGCTACGCCGCGGCGGACCGACTGCGCCGCGGTCCCGTCCGGACCCCGGGGTACGCCGACGGCCCGGCTCACGCATCGCTACGTGAACCGGGCCGGTCAGGTGGCCGCTTGGCACCCGTCAGCCGCCGGACATCCGGCCGACGGGCGGTACTCGCTCGGACCCATCGGTTC
>NZ_JBIWPN010000028.1:0-108805 GCF_044768305.1 Kitasatospora sp. NPDC101155
ATTCCGAACCCGGAAGCTAAGCCTCACAGCGCCGATGGTACTGCAGGGGGGACCCTGTGGGAGAGTAGGACGCCGCCGAACAATCATTCAGAAGAACCCCCATCCGGAATCCGGATGGGGGTTCTTCGCGTTTCCGGGTCGTCTACCGCGAAAAAATCTTGGCCGGTGATGTCGAGAACCCGTGGCCTGCTCCGTCTCCGGGGTGAACGGCGGCCACAATGGGTCGCACCAGCACCGAGGGAGAAGCACGATGGCCAAGTACCTGCTGCTCAAGCACTACCGGGGCGCTCCGACGGCGGTCAACTGCGTGCCGATGGACCAGTGGACGCCGGAGGAGGTCACTGCGCACATCAAGTACATGCAGGACTTCGCGGCCCGGCTGGAGAAGACCGGCGAGTTCGTCGACGGCCAGGCGCTCGCGCCGGAGGGAACGTGGGTCCGGTACGACGGCGAGGGGCGTCCGCCGGTCACCGACGGTCCGTTCGCCGAGACCAAGGACCTCATCGCCGGCTGGATGGTGATCGACGTCGACAGCTACGAGCGCGCCGTCGAGCTGGCCGGCGAACTGTCGGCCGCCCCCGGAGCCGGGGGCAAGCCGATCCACGAGTGGCTGGAGCTTCGTCCGTTCCTGACCACGCCGCCGAGCATCACAGATTGACGTCGTGACGTCTCCGCTGAACGAGGTTCTGATCCGGAGCCTCACCCCGAGCGTGCTCGGCATCCTCGTCCGCCGCGGAGCCGACTTCGCGGCGGCCGAGGACGCCGTGCAGGAGGCGTTGGTCGAGGCGGTTCGCGGCTGGGAGGCCGATCCGCCGAGGGACCCCAAGGGCTGGCTGGTCACCGTTGCCTGGCGCAAGTTCCTGGACGCGAGCCGGGCGGACTCCGCCCGCCGTCGGCGTGAGGACCTCGTCGACCAGGAGCCGGAGCCCGGGCCCGCGGCGGAGGTGGACGACACGCTCCAGCTCTACTTCCTCTGCGCCCACCCGTCGTTGACGCCGTCGTCCGCGGTCGCGCTCACGCTGCGGGCGATCGGCGGGCTGACCACCCGCCAGATCGCCCAGGCCTACCTGGTGCCCGAGGCGACCATGGCGCAGCGGATCAGCCGCGCCAAGCGCACGGTCTCCGGCGTGGGTTTCGAGCAGCCGGGCGACGTCGCCACCGTGCTTCGGGTCCTCTACCTGGTCTTCAACGAGGGCTACTCCGGTGACATCGACCTCGCCGCCGAGGCCATCCGACTCACCCGGCAGCTCGCGGCGGCGATCGACCACCCCGAGGTGGCGGGCCTGCTCGCGCTGATGCTGCTTCACCATGCCCGGCGAGCCGGGCGGATCGCGCCGGACGGAAGCCTGGTGCCGCTCGCCGAGCAGGACCGCGGCCGGTGGGACACCGGGTTGATCGCCGAGGGCGTCGGGATCCTGCAAGCGGCCCTGGCCCGCGATCGGCTGGGCGAGTTCCAGGCCCAGGCCGCCGTCGCGGCGCTGCACGCCGACGCGCCCACCGCCGAGGAGACTGACTGGGTGCAGATCGTGGAGTGGTACGACGAGCTCGTGCGGCTGACCGACAGCCCGGTCGCGCGGCTCAACCGCGCGGTCGCGGTCGGCGAGGCCGACGGGGCGCGCGCCGGGCTGGCGGCGCTCGGGGAGTTGGACGACTCGCTGCCCCGCTACACCGCGGTGTCGGCGTACCTCCACGAGCGCGACGGCGATCTGGTGACGGCGGCCCGGTTGTACGCCGAGGCGGCGCACAAGGCGTCCAGCCTTGCCGAGCGCGATCACCTGACGCGCCAGGCCGCTCGGCTGAACGCCGGCCGCAACGGCTGAGTCAGCCGATCAGCCGACTGATCGGGTCAACTCACAGCCGGCCGGCGGCCTTCAGCGCCAGGTAGGTGTCCGCCAGCGCCGGGGCGATCCGGCTCGGCGGGGCGTCGAGGACGGTGACGCCGTGGCGGGTGAGCCGGTCGGCGGTGGCGCGGCGGTCGGCGCGGGTCTGCTCGGCGGCGGCGGCGCCGTAGACGGCCTCCAGGGTGCCGCGCCCGGCGGCGAGGACGTCCAGGTGCGGGTCGGCGACCGAGGCGAGGACGACCTCGTGGCGCTTGGTGAGCAGCGGCAGCAGCGGGCGCAGGCCGTCCTCGACGGGCGCCGCGTCCAGGCCGGTGAGCAGGACGATCAGCGAGCGGTGCGGCGTCATCCTGAGCGCCGTGGAGACCAGCGAGCGCATGTCGGTCTCGTGCAGCGCGGGCTCCAGGACGGCCATCGCGTTGGTGAAGGCGGGCAGGATCTCGTTCGCCGAGCTGCCGACCACGGCCGCGCGCTTGCGGGCGTCGTGGGCGAGCAGGTCGACCCGGTCGCCGGCGCGGGTGGCGAGCGCGGTGAGCAGCAGGGCGGCGTCGAGGGCGGCGTCCAGGCGGGGCGCGTCGCCGACCCGGCCGGCCGAGGTGCGGCCGGTGTCGAGGACGACGAGGATGTGCCGGTCGCGTTCGGGCCGCCAGGTGCGGACGGCGACGGTGTGGCGGCGGGCGCTGGCGCGCCAGTCGATGGAGCGGACGTCGTCGCCGGGCAGGTACTCCCGCAGTGAGTCGAACTCGGTGCCCTGGCCGCGGGTCAGTACCGAGGTGCGGCCGTCGAGTTCGCGCAGTCGGGCGAGTCGGGAGGGCAGGTGCTTGCGGCTGGTGAACGGGGGGAGCGCGCGGACCGTCCAGGGGACGTCGTGCGAGCCCTGGCGGGCGGCCAGGCCGAGCGGGCCGTGCGAACGGACCGTCACCCGGTGGGCGCGGTGGTCGCCGCGGCGGCTCGGGGTGAGCACGGAGATCGCCCGGCGGCGTTCGCCGGCGGGGACGGCGAGGGTGTGCCGGGAGGCCGTCTCGGCGGTGCCGGGGCACCAGGCGGAGGGGGCCCAGGCGTCGCGGACCAGGGCCCGGAGCGGCCGCCCGGCGGGGTTGGTGACGGTCAGTTCGACCGAGGCGCTCTCGCCGAGTCGGACGGTGGTGTCGCCGCCCCGGTCGATCCGCAGGCTACGGACGGGGGCGGCGAGCACCAGGTCGACCAGGACGGCGAGCAGGACCGCGCCGGTGACGAGTCCGATCCCGGCCCAGGAGGGCAGCAACAGGCCCACGACGAGCGCGCCGAGCGCGGCGAGCAGGGCGGTTCGCCCGGTGAGGGCCATGCGGATGCGCTCCTTCGGAAGCCCGTGGATTCGGGAGCCCGTCATTCCGGGTGCCCGTGGGCCGGAAGCCCCGGGACACCGACGGGCGGTGGATCTGAGGGCGGTGGGTCAGCGGGGGGCGGGCGTCTGCGCCAGGACGGCCTGGATGACGGAGTCGGCGGTGACGCCCTCCATCTCGGCCTCGGCGCGCAGCGCGACGCGGTGCCGCAGGGTGGGCAGGGCGAGCGCCTTGACGTCGTCCGGGGTGACGTAGTCGCGCCCGGCCAGCCAGGCCCAGGCGCGCGAGGCCGCGAGCAGGGCGGTGGCGCCGCGCGGGGAGACGCCGATGGACAGCGACGGGGACTGCCGGGTGGCGCGGCAGAGGTCGACGATGTAGGCGAGGACCTCGGGGGAGACGGTCAGCTCGGCGATCTGCGCGCGGGCGGCGGCCAGGTGCTCCGGCCCGGCGACCGGGCGGACGCCGGCGGCGGCGAGGTCGCGCGGGTCGAAGCCGGCGGCGTGCCGGGAGAGGACCTGGAACTCCTGGTCGCGGTCGGGCAGCGGCAGGATCAGCTTGAGCAGGAAGCGGTCCAGCTGGGCCTCGGGCAGCGGGTAGGTGCCCTCGTACTCGACCGGGTTCTGGGTCGCGGCGACCAGGAACGGAACGGGCAGCGCGCGCGGTTCGCCGTCCACGGTGACCTGCCGCTCCTCCATGGCCTCCAGCAGGGCGGCCTGGGTCTTCGGCGGGGTGCGGTTGATCTCGTCGGCGAGCAGCAGGTTGGTGAAGACCGGGCCGGGCTGGAAGGAGAACTCGGCGGTGCGGGCGTCGTAGACCAGCGAGCCGGTGACGTCGCCGGGCATCAGGTCGGGGGTGAACTGGATCCGCTTGGTCTCCAGGCTGAGCGCGGTGGACAGGGTGCGGATCAGCAGGGTCTTGGCGACGCCGGGGACGCCCTCCAGCAGCACGTGGCCGCCGCAGAGCAGTGCCACCACGAGGCCGGTGACGGCGGCGTCCTGGCCGACCACGGCCTTGCCGATCTCGGCGCGCAGGGCGGTCAGGGCCGCGCGCGGGTCGGTGGCGGGGATAGCGGGCGCCGTGGCGGGGGTGGCGGGTGCCGTGCCGGGGGTGATGCGGAGCTGGGCGGTTGCCTGTTCGGTCACGGGTTCCGTACCTGCCTTTCGAGGGCGTCGAGGTCGTCGGCGAGCCGCAGCAGCGCGGTGTCGTCGGTCGGGGGCGGGCCGTACAGCAGGGCCCGGACGTCCCCGGCGGGGTGTGCGGGGAGGCGGCCGGCCACGGCCGCGCAGAGGGCTTCGGGCTCGGGCGCGCCGGCCTGCAGCGGGACGCCCAGGACGGGGGCGAGGCGGTGGGCGGCGGCGCGGCGCAGGGCCTCGGCGGCCCGGCCGCGGGCCTTGGCCCGCCGGTAGAGGCGGGCGCGGCCTTCGGTGGTCTCGGCGGCGCGGACCACCACGGGCAGGTTCTCGCTGACCACCGGGCCGAGCCGGCGCCCGCGCCAGAGCGCGGCCAGGCCGGCGGCGATCGCGAGCTGGTAGAAGGCCCAGTGCCAGCCCTTGGGGATGTAGTCGTTGAAGTTCTTGTGGCGGGTGCCCTCGGCCAGCGGCGCGGAGTAGTCGGGAAGGTGCCAGGTGAGGCGGGGCTGCGAGCCGAGCAGGCCGAGCGCCAGCGAGGCGTTGCCGTCCTTGGCGAGTTCGCCGTTGGTCAGGAAGGTGCCGCTGCCCAGCACGATGACGTCGCCGTCCTCGGTCGGGGTGCTCACCAGCGGGTAGCCGTGGCCGTGCGAGTAGCAGCCCTCGCCGCGGCTGCCGCTGGTGTAGAGCATGCCGCCCATGGTGGCGCTGCCGGCCCGGACGGCCTCGGTGAGCGAGCAGCTCATGGGGGTGCTGCGGACGGGGGCGTACGGGACGCCGCCGTCCTCGTCGGAGGGGCGGATGCCGGGGACGAGCGCGGTGAGGGCGGCCGGGCCGGGGGCGATCAGGATCAGCCGCTTGTGCCCGGCGGCGGCGATGGCGCGCAGCTGGGCCTTGTCGAGCAGGTCGGGCTCGGGCAGCACCAGGGTGTCGGCGCCGCCGGTCGCGGCCGTGGGGTCGGTGGTGAGGTCGGTCTTGAGGCCCTGGTGTTCGAGCAGCGCGACCACGGCGTGGGTGCCGTCGGCATCGTAGGAGCGCGGGTCGGCCGGTGGGTAGCGGTGTCCCCGGCCGAGGGTGGCGATGCAGACGGCGCCGATCAGCAGGGCGACGAGGAAGACCAGGTACCAGCGGGCCCGGCGGAGCAGGCCGCGCCCGGTGGGGGCGAGGCTGGTCGGTGCGGGGGCGGCGGCGGGGGCAACGGGGGCGGTGCCGGTCATGCGGCTCCTCCGGTGGTCGGAGCCGGGGCGGAGGCCGTGACCGGGGCCTGGGCGAGGGCCGGGCGGGTGCGTTCCAGGGCCCGGTCGAGGTCCAGCAGCAGCTGGTACGCGGCCTGGTCGGCGGTCCGGTCGCCGTAGGCGATGTCGTCGAAGGTGCGGGCGGCCGCGGTCAGCGCGGCGGCGTGCTCGGGCAGGGCCCGGCCGGCCTCGGCGGCGGCCTCGTCGGCGGTGCGCCCGGGGCGGGTGTCGAGCAGGGTGCGTTCCTCCAGGGCCCGGACCAGCGCGCGCATCTGCTCGCGGACGGCCTCGGCCCAGCGCCCGGCGGCGGCGTGCCCGGCGGCGTCCGACCGGTACTGCGCGGCGCTGCGCGGGCCCTCGGTGCCGTACACGCCGAGGACGGTGCGGGCGGCGCGTTTGGGTGCGCCGAGGCGCCACCAGACGGCGGCGGCGATCAGTGCGGCGACGATCAGGAAGAGCACCAGTCCGGTGGTGCCGTCGGTGCCGTCGCCGGAGAGGCTGCCGAGCGCGTGGTTGATGCGGTCCCAGAACCAGTCGGTGACCCGTTCCAGGACGGACGGGTCGTTCTTGTGGTAGTCGGCGTTGAGCAGCTCCTCGCGGGCGGCGTCGCGGGCCGGGTCACGCGGAACGGTGACCGGGGCGCCGCCGGCGGCGAGGAGCTTGTCCCCCCAGATAGGCATCCGGCTCAGCGCCTCGCCGGGGTCTGGTCGGCCCGGCCGTTCCAGTCGGTGCCGCCCTGTTCGGGCAGGCCGGCGGCGCGGGCGAGCTCGATGTCCAGGGCCTCGCGGCGGATCCGCTGGTCGATGTAGACCAGCACGCCGACCGCGGCCATGAACGGGGTGGTGAGCGCGGAGGCGATGATCCCGGCGACGGCGACCACGACCAGCATGCCGATGGACTGTTTGCCCGGGTCCTCGAGGTTGTCGATGCTGCCGAAACCGAGCACCAGGCCGATGAACCGGGCCGGGATGAGCAGGGCCATCCCGATGACCACGGACAGCACCTTGCTCAGCAGGACGATGCCGAAGACCCGCCACCAGGAGCCGCGGACCAGCCGCCGCGAGCGGGACAGCGCCGTCACCACGCCCTGCTTCTCCAGCATCAGCGCGGGGGCGGCCAGGCTGTAGCGGATCAGCAGCCAGCCGGCGACCGGGACGGTCAGCAGGCCGACGAACGCCAGCAGGGCCTCCGTTCCGGGCGTGCCGGAGCCGCCGGCCCGGTAGCCGAGCAGCGGGGTGAAGCCGAGCAGCACCACGCCGGCGCTCATCAGGGTGGTGAGCACGGTGAGCCCGAGCAGCTGCAGCAGCCGGGGGCGGGCGTCGCGCCAGGCGTCCCCGGCGGTCACCGGCCGGCCGAGGACGGCCCGGCTGACCACCACGGTCAGCAGCGCGGTGGCGAGCGCGTTGAGCAGCAGCAGCACCGGCATCCGGGCCAGCAGGGTGAGCAGCTGGGTGGACGCTCCGGTCCTGCCGTTGACCAGCAGCTCGGAGGCGATCGCCCCGGCCTGGTCGACGACGGCGATGCCGAGCGAGAGGGTGAGGGCGGTGCGCCAGTGCCGGCGCACGGTGGTGACGGCTCCGTCGAGCAGTTCGCCGACGGAGAGCGGGCGCAGCGGGATGACCCCGGGCCGGGGGCTGCGCGGGGCGCTCCAGCCGTACGGGTTCGGGCCGCCGGGCGTCTGCCCGGCCGGGGCGGACTGTCCGGGCCGGGTGTTCCAGCCGGGGGCGGCCTGCGGTGGTGCCGACGGTCCGGGCACGGCGGCGGGCGCGTCGGCCGGGGGCCGGGTGCCGTCGCGGGGTGGCTCGGACGAGCTGGGCGAGGCCCAGCCCGGAGTGTCGGTCATCACTGCTCCTCGGAGGGCGTCACGGGCGCGGCTCCGGGCGGATCTTTCGCCCGCGCGCGGTGCCCATCGTGCCATGGGGCCCGAACAGGCCCCAGGGGTATCCGGTTGCTGATCGGCAACAGAGCTTTCCGGGAGGTGGGACGGCAGGTTCCGGACCGTTCGGAGGCGCTCCGGTGAGGGCTATTCGCCTGGTATGACCGGAATGCACCGGCGGGGGAGTTGGCCGTTGTGGAGCATTGGCACTGCTGTGCGGCAGGTCACAATCCGGTAATGAGAAGATGGACGCATGAAGGGACGCGTCCTCGTCGTTGATGACGACTCCGCACTGGCCGAGATGCTCGGCATTGTGCTGCGTGGTGAGGGTTTTGAGCCGTTTTTCGTCGCCGACGGGGACAAGGCGCTAGCCGCGTTCCGGGAGAGCAAGCCGGACCTGGTGCTGCTGGACCTGATGCTGCCCGGTCGGGACGGCATCGACGTGTGTCGGCAGATCCGGGCGGAGTCCGGGGTCCCGATCGTCATGCTGACCGCGAAGACCGACACGGTCGACGTCGTGGTGGGCCTGGAGTCCGGCGCCGACGACTACGTCACCAAGCCGTTCAAGCCCAAGGAACTGGTGGCCCGGGTGCGCGCCCGGCTGCGCCGCGCCGAGGAGCCGACCCCCGAGCAGCTGACCATCGGCGACCTGGTGATCGACGTGGCCGGCCACTCGGTGAAGCGGGACGGCCGCAGCATCCCGCTGACCCCGCTGGAGTTCGACCTGCTGGTCGCGCTGGCCCGTAAGCCCTGGCAGGTGTTCACTCGCGAGGTGCTGCTGGAGCAGGTCTGGGGCTACCGCCACGCGGCGGACACCCGCCTGGTCAACGTCCACGTCCAGCGACTGCGCTCCAAGATCGAGAAGGACCCGGAGCGCCCCGAGATCGTGGTGACCGTCCGCGGCGTCGGTTACAAGGCCGGACCCAGCTGACGTGACGGACCGGGTTGACGACACCCCGCCGGGTACCGCGACCGGCGGGGCGGGGGCCGTGCGCGGGGACGTGCTGAGTTCGACCACCCGCCGCCGTCGCGGCCCTTCCGGAGTCTTCGGCCTGATGAAGCGTCAGTTCCGCCGCCCCGTGCACCGGGTGTCCGCGCTGTACCGCCGCTCGATCCAGCTGCGCGTGGTCGCGGTCTCCCTGCTGGCCTCCATCGCGGTGGTCCTGGTGCTGGGCGTGGTCGTGGTGGCGCAGGTGCGCACCGGCCTGCTCGACACCAAGATCGACGCCGCCCGGGCGCAGGCCCGGATCGGCTTCCAGGTCGAGCAGAAGAAGATCGACGAGGCCCGCGACCTCAAGCTGCGCAACACCGCTGACCCGACCACCGAGGAGACCGGCACCTGGCTGCTGCGGCAGGTCAACGACCTGGCCGCGAGCGGGCAGACGGTCTACTCGGTGATCGCGATGGCCCCCGGCACCGGTGCCGTCGTCCCGGACACGGCAGGCTTCGCGCCGCGCTACTCGGGCGACATCCAGCCCAGCAGCGTCCCGGACACCCTGCGGGCCAAGCTCTTCGACGAGCCCGGCCAGATGTTCGACCAGCCGACCCGGATCCACCGCTCGCCCGAGAGCGGCGGCAAGAGCGAGCCCGGCTTGGCCCTCGGCATGCAGTTCGTCGGCCCGGCCGGGACCAGCTACCAGCTGTTCTACGTGTTCTCCTTCGGCCAGGAGACCGACACCCTCAACCTGATCACCGGCACCCTGGCGACCGCCGGCGTGTTCGTGGTGATCCTGATGGGCGGCATCGCCTGGGTGGTGGTGCGCCAGGTGGTCACCCCGGTGCGGATGGCCGCCGGCATCTCCGAGCGGCTCGCCGACGGGCACCTGGAGGAGCGGATGAAGGTGACCGGGACGGACGACATCGCCCGCCTCGGCGAGTCCTTCAACCGGATGGCCAACGCCCTCCAGGCGCAGATCCGCCAGCTGGAGGAGCTGTCCCGGGTCCAGCGGCGCTTCGTCTCGGACGTCTCGCACGAGCTGCGCACCCCGCTGACCACGGTCCGGATGGCCGCCGACCTGATCTACGACAGCCGCGAGGACCTGGACCCGATGGCGGCCCGCTCGGCGGAGCTGCTCCAGGGTCAGCTGGACCGCTTCGAGTCGCTGCTGGCCGACCTGCTGGAGATCAGCCGCTTCGACGCCGGCGCCGCGATCCTGGACGCCGAGCCGGTCGACCTGCGCGAGATCGTCGCCCGGGTGGTGGAGGCCGCCGACCCGCTGGCCCAGGCCAAGGGCAGCACGATCGTGATCCGCGGCGACGGCGAGCCGGTGCTGGCCGAGGTGGACTCCCGCCGGATCGAGCGCATCCTGCGCAACCTGGTGGTCAACGCGTTGGAGCACGGCGAGGGCCGCGACGTCGTGGTCCGGCTGGGCTCGGCCGACGGTGCGGTCGCGGTCGGCGTGCGCGACTACGGCATCGGCCTCAAGCCGGGCGAGGCGTCCCGGGTGTTCCACCGCTTCTGGCGGGCGGACCCGTCCCGGGTCCGCACCACCGGCGGCACCGGCCTCGGCCTGTCCATCGCGGTCGAGGACGCCCACCTGCACGGCGGCTGGCTCCAGGCCTGGGGCGAGCCCGGCGGCGGCTCGCACTTCCGGCTCACCCTGCCGCGCACCCGCGGCGGCGACATCAACCGGGCGCCGTTCCGGCTGGAGCCGGAGGACTCCCGCAACAACCGGGGCCTGGGCGCCTACGGCACGCCGTACCGGCGGGCGATCGCCCCGGCTGGCTCGACCGCGCTGTCCGCCGCCGAGGAGCAGGCGGAGGCGCCGGAGGGGCCCGGCAGCGGGTTGGGCAGCGGGCTCGGCGGGGTGCTGAACATCGGCCCCGGGCTGGGCCGCAACCGTCTGCCCGAGGGGCCGCGTGCGGACCCCTCGGACGTACGGACCGTGGGGGCCGGTTACGGCGCCACCGGCGCCCAGGTCATGGTGGACCCGACGCCTGGACGGCCGTCGGTGGCACAGCGGACGGCGGAGCCGGACGTGACGGGTGGGACGGACCTGGAGGGGTCGCAGCGTGCGAAGGACGAGCAGCAGGACTGAGCCGCGGCTCACGGCGGTGGCCGGCGCGGTGCTCGGCGCCCTGGTGGCGAGCGGCTGCGCGGCCATGCCGGACTCCGGCGGCATCACCAAGGTGGAGCTGTCCCAGGGCTCGGCCGACAAGAACCTGCAGGCCAGGATCTACCCGGTGGCGCCCGGCAAGGGTGCCAAGCCGCGTGAGCTGCTGACCGGGTTCCTGGACGCGGTGACGGCCGACGAGGGGTACGACACCGCGCGCAAGTACCTCACCGAGCGCGCCGCCGCGAGCTGGAACCCGGAGGCGGGCATCGAGGTGCTCGCCAGTACGACCATCAAGGAGCCCGGTCAGGCCGTCTCCGACGCCGACACCACGGTCTCCGAGACGGTGACCGGACAGATGGTCGCCAAGGTCGACGAGAAGCACTCGTACCTGCTGGTCGCCGGGCAGAACAACAACGGCTCCTCCGACTTCACCTTCGTTCGGGAGAAGGACGGCGAGTGGCGGATCGACACCCTGCCGCCGGGCGTGATCATGAACGAGGCCAACTTCCGGAACAGCTTCCGGCAGGTCGAGCGCTTCTTCTACACCGCTCCGGACCCGTCCTCCGGCAACGGCGGCCAGGAGGTACTGGTCGCTGACCCGATCTACCTGCGGCGCCGGATAGACCCGCTGACCGCGGCCGCCAAGGCGCTGGTCGCCGGACCCTCGAACTGGCTCTCGCCGGTGGTCCGGACGGCCTTCCCGGCCGGCGCCTCGGTCGACAAGGTCAGCATCGACGACAGCCGGGCGGCCCACGTACAGCTCGGCGGGGCGGACCTCGGCGAGCCGACGACCTGCCGCCGGATGGCCACCCAGCTCTTCTACACCCTCGCCGACCAGGGCAAGGGCCAGGTCGAGCGGCTGGAGCTGAAGGGCCAGCGCGGCTCCTGCACGGCCAGCCGCATCGACGCGCCCGCCACCGGCCCGGGCGCCCTGACCGCCCAGACGTCCGTCCAGTACTACCAGCGCTCCGACAACGGCGTCCTGATGGCGACCGACGACGGCCGCACCGGGGACCCGGTGCACGGCGTGCTCGGCAAGCCGCAGTCGAACCCGGCCGCCCAGCCGAGCTCCGTCGCGGTCAGCCGGGACGGCTCCTGGGCCGCCGCGATCAGTGCGGACGGCCACCAGCTCTACTCGGTGGCGCTGTCCGACAGCACCGTGGCGATGCCCGAGCCGCTGCTCAGCTCGCCGGTGAAGGCGGGCAGCAAGGACGAGGGCTTCGCCTCACCCAGCTGGGACGGCCGCGGCGACCTGTGGGTGGTGGACCGCAACCCGCAGGGCCCCCGGGTGGTCATGGCGCGCGGCAACAAGTCGTACACCGTGCCGGTCGAGGGGCTGACCGGGCAGACCGTGCAGGCGCTGCGGATCTCCTCCGACGGCACCCGGGTCGCCCTGGTGGTGAAGTCCCCGGGCGTGGCCACCAGCTCGCTGATGTTCGGCCTGGTGGTGCACGGCGGCACCACGGCGGCGCCGACCGCGAAGATCACCAAACTGCGCCCGACCGCGCCCTCGCTCACCGACGTGGCCTCGGTGTCCTGGGCGGAGAGCGACCAGCTGCTGGTGCTCGGCAACGAGGCGGACCGCCCCAAGCAGCTGTACTACATCAGCACCGACGGCTCGCAGAGCACGGACAGTCAGCTGCAGGGCGGCCTCGGCATGCTGAGCGTCTCGGCCTCGGAGTCCCGGGGGGACAGCCTGGTTCCGGCGCCGCCGGTGCTCGCGGTGGCCGAGGGCAAGGTCTACCGGCTGGTCAACAACCAGTGGCGGGAAGCCCAGTTGCTGGACAAGGCCCCCCGCTCCTTCTTCTACGCGGGCTGACGCGCGGCCAGGCGGACGGTTCGACGCGCGGCCGGGTGCGGGCCCCGGCCTGACGCACACCCCGGCGGATCAGCCCTCCGGCCGCACCGCGGTGGCCGCGACCGTGGCGGCCGCCCGGGCCGGCAGTCCGGCGTCGGCCAGCGCCCTGGCGGCCTCGGCCAGACTCGCCCCGGTCGTCACCAGGTCGTCCACCAGCACCGGCTGACGGCCGGCCAGGCCGCGCCGGGCGCGCGGCAGGACGGTGAGCGCCCCGTGCAGGTTGCGCCGCCGCTCGGCCGCGTTCAGCCCGGTCTGGTCGGCGACCGGACGGGCGTGCCGCAGCAGTGGTGCCGCCCGGGCGTCCAGGCCGGCCCGGCGCAGCGAGCGGGCGGCGGCCCCGGCCAGCCGCAGCGTCGGGTCGTGGCCGCGGGCGCGGACGGCCGCGCGGGCCGAGGGCATCGGGACCAGCAGCAACGGCGCGGCTCCGGCCCGGGCCCCCAGCGCGGAGCGCACCGCCCGTCCGAGCACCTCCCCGAGCGGCCCGGCCAGCCGCAGCGCGCCGCGCTCCTTGTGCACGAGCAGCAGCTGCCGGACCGGGTCGGTGTAGGGGGCGGCGGCGTGCGCCCAGGGCAGCAGGGTCGGGCCGGGGCGGGCGGTGGCCAGCGTGTGCCGGCAGGCCGGGCAGAGCTGGGTGCGCTCGGTGCCGCAGCCCGCGCAGTCGGCGGGGAGCAGCACGTCCAACAGTCCGGACAGTGCGTGGGCGAAGGATGTCCGGGCGGACGGCGGACGGGCGGGGGAGGGGGTCGGCGACACGGCTGCTCCTGGTGGCGGCAGGCACGGAGAGTCAGCAAAGGATGCGCCGTATGGGGGGTGTTGTCTAGGTATTTACCCATACTTCACTCGCAGGAGGGTAGACAGGGTGCAGCAGCTTGACCGCCTGCCCGCAGTATCGGGTCATACCCACCTCCTCGCCTGGGAGGCGAAATCCCCGCGTGAGGTGTTCGATAAGGCTCCAGGGGGTTTCAACCGTCCCTGATGGGGAGGAAGTGAGATGAGGGCCAGTCGTTTCCGCCGCTGGCGGCGGGGGCGGGGGCCGGCAGTGGATGGGCTGGTCCAGCTGGAGCTCAGTCCGGTCCGGTAGCACCCGGATCGGCGTCAGCACGAGGGATCGGAGTTCTGCGTGGACATCGTCGTCAAGGGCCGCAAGACCGAGGTGCCCAAGAGGTTCCGCGAGCACGTGGCCGAGAAGCTGGAGAAGGTCCAGAAGTTCGACGGCAAGGTGATCAGCCTCGACGTCGAGGTGTCCAAGGAGCACAACCCGCGGCAGGCCGACCGGTCCGACCGCGTGGAGATCACTCTCCGTACCCGGGGCCCGGTGATCCGGGCCGAAGCCGCCGCCGCCGACCCGTACGCGGCGCTCGACCTGGCGTCGGCGAAGCTCGACGCCCAGCTGCGCAAGTCCGCGGACCGGCGTCGGGTGCACAAGGGCGGCGCGAACGGCCGCACCCCCATCAGCGTCGCCGAGGCGACCGCGGCCCTGGCCGCGCTGCCGTCGACGACGGCGATGGAGGGCGAGACCAACGGAGCCGTCCGCAAGACCATGATGGGATCCCTGGAAGTGGAGGGCGAAGGCCCGCTGGTGGTCCGGGAGAAGACGCACTCGGCCGCCCCCATGGCGCTGGACCAGGCGCTCTACGAGATGGAGCTGGTCGGCCACGACTTCTACCTCTTCGTGGAGAAGGACAGCGGCCTGCCGAGCGTCGTGTACCGACGACACGGCTACCACTACGGTGTCATCCACGTGCAGCCCGACATGGCGGCCGGCGTGGCCAGCGGCGCGGGCGGTGCGATCGGTCGGTCCGACGACGAGGACTGACCGTCCGAGCAGTGATGGAGGGGTGACCCCGGCGGCAGCGGCCGCCGGGGTCACCGGCGTTCGGCGGCGGGGCGGGCCGCACGGCGGGGCGGGGCGGGCGCCGCGACGGGACGGGTTCGAACGGTGCTCGGACGCACTGGGGTCGCGGGGTCACCCGAAGCGGGGGAATCGGCGCCGGAGGGTGACCGTGGCGACGGCGGGGCGTGGAATGATTGGCGGACGACGACCCGCGAAGGGGGAGGAGCGGATGGGGGATCACTTCGGGCTGGGGCCCGGTGCGGGGCCGGTCACCGGAATGCCACCGGGGCCGGAGGAGGAGCCCGCGTACGAGCCGCGCCGGGGTGAGCCGATCCGCGTGCTGGTGGTGGACGACCACGCGCTGTTCCGCCGGGGGCTGGAGATCGTGCTCGCGGAGGAGCCGGACATCAAGGTCGTCGGCGAGGCCGGGGACGGCGCCGAGGCGGTGCTGAAGGCCGCCGACCTGCTGCCCGACATCATCCTCATGGACGTCCGGATGCCGCGTCGCAGCGGGATCGAGGCGTGCACGGCGATCAAGGACGTGGCGCCCAGCACCAAGATCATCATGCTGACGATAAGCGACGAGGAGGCCGACCTCTACGAGGCGATCAAGGCGGGGGCCACCGGCTACCTGCTCAAGGAGATCTCCACCGACGAGGTCGCCACCGCGATCCGCGCGGTGGCCGACGGGCAGTCGCAGATCAGCCCGTCGATGGCCTCCAAGCTGCTCACCGAGTTCAAGTCGATGATCCAGCGCCGCTCCGACGACCGGGACCTGGTGCCCGCGCCCCGGCTCACCGACCGGGAGCTGGAGGTGCTCAAGCTGGTGGCGACCGGGATGAACAACCGGGAGATCGCCAAGGAGCTGTTCATCAGCGAGAACACCGTGAAGAACCACGTGCGCAACATCCTGGAGAAGCTCCAGCTGCATTCCAGGATGGAGGCGGTGGTGTACGCGATGCGGGAGAAGATCCTCGAAATAGGGTGAGCCGGGGCCGCTACTCGGCGAGCAGCTTCTCCAGGGCCGGGCGCAGCCGCTCGTCGTGCAGCGCCCCGACCCGCACGGTGTCGCAGCCGACCCAGGCGGCGGCCTCGCGCAGGGCGGTGGCCAGCGCCTCGACGTGCCGGGCGCCGGATCCCCGGTCGCCGGTCAGCGAGACCTGGCGGGCGACCAGGGTGCGTCCCTCCCTCGCCGGGTCGACCCGGCCGACCAGGCGACCGCCGGTCAGCAGCGGCATCGCGAAGTAGCCGTGCACCCGCTTGTGCTTGGGGGTGTAGGCCTCCAGCCGGTGCGTCATGCCGAAGATCCGCTCGGTGCGGGCGCGGTCCCAGACCAGCGAGTCGAAGGGCGAGAGCAACGTGGTGCGGTGGCGCCCGCGCGGGGCGGTGGCCAGCGCGGCCGGGTCGGCCCAGGCGGCGGCGGTGCCGCCGTCCGGTCCCCAGCCGGCCACCTCGACCGGGACCAGCCCGCTGTCCTCGAGCACCGGGTCCAACTCCTCCGCGCGCAACCGGTGGTAGTCCAGCAGGTCGGTCCGGGTGGCCACGCCGAGCGCGGCGCCGGCCTGGGCGACCAGGGTGCGCACGCACTCCCGGTCGGACCGCTCCTGCCCGAACAGCGCGTCGGGGACGGCCTGTTCGGCCAGCGCGTAGACCCGCTTCCAGCTCCGGCGCTCGGTGCAGACCACGTCGCCGAAGGCCAGCGCCCGTTCGACCGCGATCTTGGTGTCGGACCAGTCCCACCACTCGGCGGTCCTCTTCGCCCCGCCGAGCTCGGTGGAGGTCAACGGCCCCTCGGCGCGCAGCTTGTCGAGCACGGCCCGGTACGTCTCGGGCGCGACCTGGTGGCCCCAGAGGTGGCCGCGGTCGCGGTAGCGGCGGCGCCGGAAGGCGAACAGCGGCCACTCCTCGACCGGCAGGATGCAGGCCGCGTGCGACCAGTACTCGAAGCTCGCGCCCGCGCCCCAGTACGCCGCCTCGACGGCCGGGCGGCCGACCGCGCCGAGGCGGGCGTACGGCACCAGCTCGTGCGAGCGGGCCAGTACCGAGATGGTGTCCAACTGGACGGCGCCCAGGTGCCGCAGCACCCCGCGGACCCCGGCGCGGCGGTCCGGTGCACCCAGCAGGCCCTGGGCGCGCAGGGCGATCCGGCGGGCGTCGTCGGCGCCCAGGACGGTGACGGGGGTGCGGTCGTCGGCTGCGGCGGTCATGCCGGCGAGCCTAGCCGGGGGTGCCGACAGCGGGCCCGGGCCGGGGCTCGGCCGGGCCCGGGGCCCAGCGCGGGTCCGCTCAGTCCGGGGCCGCTCAGTCCAGGTCGGACGGGAGCAGCGAGGCGACCCAGGAGTCCTGGAAGACGCCGCGCTGGTCGGCGTACGAGCGCAGGGTGCCCTCGTAGCGGTAGCCGACCCGCTCGGCGACGGCGCGGGAGCCGTCGTTGCCGACGTAGGCGAGCCACTGGAGGCGGCGCAGGCCGAGGTCGGTGAGGGCCCAGCGAGCGACCGCGCGGGCCGCCTCGACGGTGTAGCCGCGGCCGCGCTGCTCCTTCACCGTCCACCAGCCGACCGAGGCGGCGCTCGGGTCGGCGGCGAAGCGGGTGACCGCCTGGGCGCCGACCAGCCGCCCGGTGTCGCGTTCGACCACGCACCAGATGAACTCGCTGTCCTTGCCCAGGCCCTCGGGGGCCAGGGTGCGTACGAAGAACTCCGCGTCCTCGCGCCGGTACGGGACCGGCACGACCGTCCAGCGCTGGATCTCCTCGTCCTGGCAGGCGGCGAAGATCGCGTCGATGTCGGATTCCTGCGGGGCCCGCAGGACGAGGCGGTCGGTGGTGAGGGTCGTGAGTTCGCCGCGGGATTCTTCCATGAACGGATTATTTCGCCGATCGGGGAATGCCGGCATCCGAATACGCGGCCAACTCCCGGCCCCTTCGACCGTTTTGTCCCGGTGGACGGTGCTATCGGGCCATGTGCTCGGTCGGGTGACACGGGAATACCGTGCTGACGCACCTCCCGGCGCATTGGACTCCTCGCATACGATGGCCCGTGCGGTGGGGTGGACCCGCCGTGCAGTCGTCCAGTGCCAATACAGGCAAGGAGCCCGCTCAAGTGTCCGTCTTCGACAAGATCCTGCGCGCCGGCGAGGGCAAGATCCTTCGCAAGCTGCAGCGGATTGCTGCCCAGGTCAACTCCATCGAAGAGGACTTCGTCAACCTCACCGACGCCGAGCTGCGCGCGCTGACCGACGAGTACAAGCAGCGGCTCGTCGACGGCGAGTCGCTGGACGACATCCTCCCCGAGGCGTTCGCCACCGTCCGCGAGGCCGCCAAGCGCGTGCTCGGCCAGCGGCACTACGACGTCCAGCTGATGGGTGGCGCGGCCCTGCACTTCGGCTACGTCGCCGAGATGCGCACCGGTGAGGGCAAGACCCTCGTCGGCACCCTGCCCGCGTACCTGAACGCGCTGACCGGCAAGGGCGTTCACCTGATCACCGTCAACGACTACCTCGCCGAGCGCGACTCGGAGTGGATGGGCCGGGTGCACCGCTTCCTCGGCCTCGAAGTCGGCGTGATCCTGGGCAACATGACGCCGGCCGAGCGCAAGCGTCAGTACGCGATGGACATCACGTACGGCACGAACAACGAGTTCGGCTTCGACTACCTGCGCGACAACATGGCCTGGTCGAAGGACGAACTCGTCCAGCGCGGCCACAACTTCGCGGTGGTCGACGAGGTCGACTCGATCCTCATCGACGAGGCCCGCACCCCGCTGATCATCTCCGGCCCGGCCGACCAGGCGACCAAGTGGTACGCCGACTTCGCCAAGCTGGTGCTGCGTCTGAAGATCGACCGCGACTACGAGGTCGACGAGAAGAAGCGCACCGTCGGCATCCTGGAGGAGGGCGTCACCCGGGTCGAGGACTACCTCGGCATCGACAACCTCTACGAGTCGGTGAACACCCCGCTCGTCGGCTTCCTGAACAACGCCATCAAGGCGAAGGAGCTGTACAAGAAGGACAAGGACTACGTCGTCATGAACGGCGAAGTCATGATCGTCGACGAGCACACCGGCCGTATCCTGGCCGGCCGCCGCTACAACGAGGGCATGCACCAGGCGATCGAGGCCAAGGAGGGGGTGGAGGTCCAGAACGAGAACCAGACCCTGGCCACCATCACCCTGCAGAACTTCTTCCGCCTGTACGACAAGCTGTCCGGCATGACCGGTACCGGCACCACCGAGGCGGCCGAGTTCCACCAGATCTACAAGCTCGGCGTGGTGCCGATCCCGACCAACAAGACGCCGCTGCGCATCGACCAGCCCGACCTGATCTACAAGTCGGAGCCGGCCAAGTTCGCCGCCGTGGTCGAGGACATCGCCGAGAAGCACGAGAAGGGCCAGCCGGTGCTGGTCGGCACCGTGTCGGTCGAGAAGTCCGAGTACCTGTCGCAGGAGCTGCGCAAGCGCGGCATCCCGCACGAGGTGCTGAACGCCAAGCACCACGAGCGCGAGGCGCAGATCGTCGCGCAGGCCGGCCGCAAGGGCGCCGTCACCGTCGCCACCAACATGGCCGGTCGTGGCACCGACATCATGCTCGGCGGCAACCCGGACCACCTCGCGGCGGCCGAGCTGGCCCAGCGCGGGCTCTCCGCGGGCGACAACCCGGAGGAGTACGAGGCCGAGTTCCCGGCCGCGCTGGAGAAGGCCAAGGTCTCGGTCAAGGCCGAGCAGGACGAGGTCAAGGAGGCCGGTGGCCTCTACGTCCTCGGCACCGAGCGGCACGAGTCCCGCCGGATCGACAACCAGCTGCGCGGCCGCTCCGGCCGTCAGGGCGACCCTGGCGAGTCCCGCTTCTACCTGTCGCTGGGCGACGACCTGATGCGCCTGTTCAAGGCCGGCATGGTCGAGCGCGTGCTCTCGATGGCCAACGTGCCCGAGGACGTGCCGATCGAGTCCAAGATGGTCACCCGCGCGATCGCCTCCGCGCAGACCCAGGTCGAGCAGCAGAACTTCGAGATCCGCAAGAACGTCCTCAAGTACGACGAGGTGCTCAACCGCCAGCGCGAGGTCATCTACGGCGAGCGCCGCCGCGTGCTGGAGGGCGAGGACCTGCAGGAGCAGGTCGGCCACTTCATGGACGACACCGTCGAGGCCTACGTCAAGGCGGCCACCGGCGAGGGCTTCGAGGACGACTGGGACCTGGACAAGCTCTGGTCCGCGCTCAAGCAGCTCTACCCGATCACCCTGGACCTGGAGGAGCTGGAGGAGGAGGCCGGCGGCAGCGCCGGGCTGACCCCCGAGTTCCTGACCAAGGCCATCCAGGAGGACATCCAGGCCCAGTACGGCGCCCGCGAGGACCAGCTCGGCGAGGAGATCATGCGCGAGCTGGAGCGCCGGGTCGTCCTGTCGGTGCTGGACCGCCGCTGGCGCGAGCACCTCTACGAGATGGACTACCTCCAGGAGGGCATCGGCCTGCGGGCCATGGCGCAGCGCGACCCGCTGGTCGAGTACCAGCGCGAGGGCTTCGACATGTTCACCGCGATGATGGAGGGCATCAAGGAGGAGTCCGTCGGCTACCTGTTCAACCTGGAGGTCCAGGTCGAGCAGCAGGTCGAGGAGGTCCCGGTCGAGGACGCCCAGGTGGTGCTCGACAAGCTGGAGAAGGACGCCGCCCGCCCGGAGATCAAGGCCAAGGGCCTGGAGGCCCCCAAGCCCCAGCGGCTGCACTACACGGCCCCCTCGGACGAGGTCGGCGGCGGTGTCATCGAGGGCGACTTCGAGGACCTGGCGCCGGAGGACGAGGGCGACGGGCTGACCCGCGCCGAGCGCCGCAAGGCCGCCAAGTCCGCCAAGGGCCGCCGCCGCAAGGGCTGAGCCCACGGAAGGACGCCGGACAGGGCGCCGCACCCGTACGGGTGCGGCGCCCTGGGCCGTCCCGGGGCACCGTGCGGTCATCGGGCCTCCACGGCGGTGCACTGCCACTGCCCGGCCGGGCCGCGCTGCTCCAGCCGGAAGGCCACCATGTGGTGCCGCCGGCCGAGGTCGACCCGGACGCAGGCCTCGACCGCGTCGGGCGAGGGCGACCGGTCGTGCACCGGGCCGAGCCGGGGCCGGTCGGCGGAGCCGCCGCGGCGCAGCGCGCCGACCCGGACCAGCGAGGCGAGCTGCCCGTAGCCGTCCAGGCTGGTGTGCCGCATCAGCTGGCCGGAGGGCCGGGCACCGGTGAGCACCTCGACCAGCTGGTGGGCGAAGCGGGCGGCGAGCGCCCGGGGGTCGTGTTCGCGGGGCGCCACGGCGGCGGTGCAGGCGGCGCGCGGCCGGCGCGGTCGGCGCCCGGCCGGGTCACAGCCCCCGGGGGTGCGGACGCGGCGGTGCGGGCGGGCGGTGAGATGGGCGGTCACGGTGGCTCCCGGTAGGGGTGGTGCGGGTACGGACGGGTCCAGGCTGGCGGCGCCGCGCGCGGGGCGGCAACGCGTTTCCCGGCCGCCCGCGGCGCGGCGCGAAGTTCACCTATCCGGGTGAATTGACCAATGCGGCGACGGACCCGGCAGGCCGTCCGGCGGCGCCCCGGTTGACGCGCGGGGACGGTCCGTACGGCCCGAAAGGGGACGCCCCGGTACGGCGGATCGGGTGGTCCCGCCCTGGCCTCCCGTTGCCCGTGCGGCCGTCCACGGGCACCATCGGAGCCTGATCCGTTCCCGACGACGACGGGCGGCCGGGATGACGACAACCGGAATCACGACACGGACGGCGGCGGCCCCGACCGCCACCGCCGGGGGCGCGACCCGGCGCGGCCTGGTGCTGGGCGGCGGCGGGATGCTCGGCGCGGCCTGGACGGTCGGCGCGCTGTGCGCCGTCGAGGAGGTCACCGGACGGCAGCCGGGCGGGGCGGACGTCCTGCTCGGGACCTCGGCTGGCGCGATCCTGGCCGCGATGCTGGCCGGCGGCGTGCGCCCCGAGCAGCTGCGCGCCCACCAGTGCGGCCTGCCGATCACCGAGGGCCCGCTGGCCGGGGTGGCCTTCGACTACGGCACGGCGGTCGGCGGGCCGCTGCCGCCCCGTCCGCGGGCCGGGATCGGCTCGCCGGACCTGCTGCGGGACGCCGTCCGGCACCCTCGCGAGTACCCGCTGCTGACGATGGTCTCGGCGATGGCGCCGCACGGCCGGGGCTCGCTGGCGTCGGTCGGCGAGCTCGTGCGCGACCTGCTCGGCCCGGGCGGTTGGCCGGCCCCGGGAACGGCCGAGCCGGGCCCGGCCGCGTTGCCACTGCGAGTGGCCGCCGTGGACTACCGCAGCGGTCACCGGGTGGTCTTCGGCGACCCGGACGCCCCGGCCGTCGCCGTCGCCGACGCCGTGATGGCCTCCTGCGCGATTCCCGGCTGGTTCGCGCCCGTCCGGCTGAACGGCTCGGCGTACGTGGACGGCGGCTGCTGGTCGGCCACCAGCGCCGACCTGATGCTCGGCCGCGGTCTGGAGGAGGTGTACGTGCTCGCCCCGATGGCCCTACGGCTGGACCCGCACGCCGAGCGCTCCGACCGCGGCACCCTGGCCGTGCTGCGCGAGTGGCGGGACCGGGACCGGGACCGCCCGCGCGGCGTGCTGGCCCAGCTGGTCAGCCGCTACCGCCGGGCCGTCACCCGCCAGCTGCTGCGCGAGGCCGCGCTGCTGCGGGCCGAGGGCGTACGGGTGCGGCTGCTCGCACCGACCCTGGCCGACCTCGCGGTGATGGGCCCGAACATGATGGACCCGGCCCGTCGGGGCGAGGTGCTGGAGAGCGGCCTGCGGACCAGCCGGGAGGCCCTGCGGGCCGCGCGCTGATCGGGGTGGAGAGTGATCACGGCCGGCCCGGCTGAGCTTATTCTTGGGGCGCTGGAGAAGCTGTGCCGCTGGACGAACCCCGTTGGACGAACCGGAGAGTGCCACCGATGCGCGTGTACGTGCCCACCACCCTGACCGGCCTGGCGGCGGCGCACGAGGGCGGCGCCCTGGAGCAGTCCGCGGCGTACGCCGTGACCCCCGCGCTGCGCGAGTGGTACGTCAGCGACGACCTGGAGGAGCTGGAGTACGCGGCGCTGAACCGGGCCGCCCAGTCCTCGCTGCGGCTGCTGGCCGCCGATCCCCGGGCCCCGCGTCGGCGGGTCGTGGTGGCGCTGGACGTGGCCGACTCGGCCGTGCGGCCCTTCCCCGGTGACGAGTACCAGGACCAGGCCTCGCTGGGCCGGGTGGTGCTAGTCGGCCCGCTGAAGCTCGCCAAGGCCGCCTCGGTGCACGCGGACGTCGCCGACGACGAGGTGGTCGCGGACGTCACGGCGGCGGTGGCGGCGGTGGCCGCGGCCGACGCGGGCGACCAGGACGCCCAGTTCACCGTGGACGGCGCCGAGGACCACGACCTGCTCTGGTTCGCGACCCAGGAGATCCCCTCGCTGCTGGCCTGAGTGACCCCGGTCCTACCGGTGCGTCGTTCGTCCGGGTTACCGTCTGAACCCGTGCGCACTCACATCGTTTGGGACTGGAACGGCACCCTCTTCCACGACATGGACGCGGTCCTCGGCGCGAGCAACGCCGCGTTCGCGACCATCGGCGTCGGGCCGATGACCATGCAGCAGTACCGCGAGCAGTACGAGATCCCGATCCCGCGCTTCTACCAGCGGCTGCTCGGCCGGATGCCCTCCCAGGAGGAGTGGCTGAAGCTGGACGACGCGTTCCAGGACCGCTACCGCGAGCTCAGCCCGGCCTGCGGGCTGACCGACGGCGTGCTGGAGCTGCTGGAGGGCTGGGAGTCGGCCGGGCACAGCCAGTCCCTGCTGTCGATGTACACGCACGACAAGCTCGTCCCGCTGGTCGAATCCTTCGGCCTGACCGGCCGCTTCCTGCGGGTGGACGGCCGCAGCGGCCCGTCCGGCGGCCAGAAGGCGGAGCAGCTGGGCAAGCACCTGGCCGCGCTCGGGGAGCGGGTGGACTTGGCCCGCACGGTGCTGATCGGCGACGCCGCCGACGACGCCCTGGCGGCGCTGGGCGCGGGTGCCCACGCGGTGCTGTACACCGGCGGCTCGCACACCCGGGAGAAGCTGGAGCCGGTCGGCGTCCCGGTGGTGGACAGCCTGGCCGAAGCGGTCGAGCTGGCGGGCCGGCTCGCGGGCTGAGCCGCCGGCGGGCCGAACGGCCGAGGTGCTGTTCCGACGGCGGACGTGGCGGGCGCCACGTCCGCCGTTGGCGTGTCTGGACGGGCGGATCCGCCCGGCCCTGGTCAGGCTGGGGGTGACACCAGTGGAGCGACAGCCCGCAGCAGCCAGCAGGACGGAGCGGCCATGCCCATCGACGCAGTCACCGAGGTGCCGACCCCGGTCAACGAGCCGGTGCTGGCGTACGCGCCCGGCAGCCCGGAGCGGGAGCGGCTGGTCCGGCGGCTGGACGAGCTGGCGGCCGAGCAGATCCCGCTGCCGATGACCGTCGGCGGCGAGCAGCGCTTCGGCAGTGGCGAGCGGATCGACGTCGTCCAGCCGCACCACCACGCCGCCAAGCTGGGGGTGCTCGGCAACGCCACCCGGGAGGACGCCCGGGTGGCGGTGGACGCGGCCCTGGCGGCCGGGCGGCAGTGGCGCTCGCTGTCCTTCGACGACCGCGCGGCGGTCTTCCTGCGCGCCGCCGACCTGCTGTCCGGGCCCTGGCGGGAGACGCTCAACGCGGCCACCATGCTCGGCCAGTCCAAGACCGTGCAGCAGGCCGAGATCGACTCCGCCTGCGAGCTGATCGACTTCTGGCGGTTCAACGTCCACTTCGCCCGGCAGATCCTGGCCGAGCAGCCGAGTTCCTCCCCGGGCGTGTGGAACCGGGTGGACCACCGGCCGCTGGAGGGCTTCGTCTACGCGATCACCCCGTTCAACTTCACCGCGATCGCCGGGAACCTGCCCACCGCGCCCGCGCTGATGGGCAACACCGTGGTCTGGAAGCCCGCGCCGACCCAGACGCTGGCCGCGCACCATCTGATGCGCCTGCTGGAGGCGGCCGGCCTGCCGCCCGGGGTGATCAACCTGGTCACCGGCGACGGCCTGCAGGTCTCCCCGGTGGCCCTCGCCGACCCGGCGCTGGCCGGGCTGCACTTCACCGGCTCCACCGCCACCTTCCAGTCGCTGTGGCAGACCGTCGGCGCGAACATCGGCGGCTACCGCAGCTACCCGAGGATCGTCGGTGAGACCGGCGGCAAGGACTTCCTGCTGGCCCACCCCTCGGCCGACCCGGAGATCCTGAAGACCGCCATGATCCGCGGCGCCTTCGAGTACCAGGGCCAGAAGTGCTCGGCGCTCTCCCGCGCCTACCTGCCGCGCAGCGTCTGGCTGAGGATCAAGGACGACTTCCTGGCCGAGGTGGACGCCCTCACCGTGGGCGACGTCACCGATCTGTCCAACTTCATGGGCGCCCTGATCGACAAGCGCGCCTTCGAGAAGAACCGCATCGCGATCGAGCGCGCCAAGGCCGACCCGACCGTCGAGCTGGTGGCCGGCGGCCAGTACGACGACGCGATCGGCTGGTTCGTCCGCCCGACCGTCCTGGTCTCCTCCGACCACCGGGGCGAGATCTTCCGCACCGAGTACTTCGGCCCGATCCTCGCGATCCACGTCTACGAGGACTCCCGCTGGGAGGACGTGCTCGGGCGGGTCGACTCCGGCGCCCCCTACGGCCTGACCGGTGCGGTGATCGCGCAGGATCGTTACGCCATCGCCCAAGCCGTGGAGGAACTGCGCTTCACCGCCGGAAACTTCTACATCAACGACAAACCCACCGGCGCCGTCGTCGGCCAGCAGCCCTTCGGCGGCTCCCGGGCCTCGGGGACCAACGACAAGGCGGGCGCCGCCCAGAACCTGCTGCGCTGGACCTCGGCCCGCGCGATCAAGGAAACCTTCGTCCCGCCGACCCACCACGGCTACCCGCACATGGGCTGAGAGTGAACATGAGACTCCGGTTTGGACATGCTGTCCAGGACGGACCCGACATCCTTCGGGTTTGTGCCTCCCTGTCCCTGTGCACCTTCGATTGATCCGGTTAGGCTGGCTGACGTCGTCGGGTGGCTTGCAGGGCGAATGAGTCGTCCTACCCACTGGGAGGGCGTTTCATGCGTGCCATGAGCCCCTTTCAGTCGGATGGTGCGGCAGGATTGCGGTGACCCGTCGGTGTACATCCACACACCACCGAGTCACGCAACGGCGCGCGACAGGAGCCAAGAAGTCATGCAGACCAAGCTGGACGCAGCCAAGGCCGAACTGCTCAAGAAGGCAGCCGCAGCCGCTGAGAACAGCCAGGTGGGGGGAGCGGCGCCGGGGGAGGGTCTGAGCAACGGTGCTCTGACCGCGTACCTGCACCACTACTACCTGCACACCGCGCCCGAGGACCTGGTCGACCTCGACCCGGTCGACGTGTACGGCGCGGCCGCCTCCCACTACCGCCTGGGCCTCAAGCGCCCCCAGGGCACCGCCGAGGTGCGGGTCCACACCCCCTCGGTCGAGGAGAACGGCTGGTCCTGCGGCCACACCGTGGTCGAGGTCGTCACCGACGACATGCCCTTCCTGGTGGACTCGGTCACCAACGAGCTGTCCCGCCAGGACCGCGCGATCCACATCGTCATCCACCCCCAGCTGGTCGTCCGCCGTGACATCACCGGCAAGCTGCTGGAGATCCTGGACGTCGACGCCTGCTCCCGCAGCCAGGCCGCCGGCACCGAGTGGCCCGCCGACGCGACCGTCGAGTCGTGGATGCACATCGAGATCGACCGCGAGACCGACCGCGACGACCTGCGCTCCATCGAGACCAACCTGCGCCGCGTGCTCGGCGACGTCCGCGAGGTCGTCGAGGACTGGGGCAAGATGCGCGAGAGCGCGCTGCGCCTGGCCGACGAGCTGGCCGAGGAGCCCCCGAGCGGTCTGCCCGAGCAGGAGGTCGGCGAGGCCTGGGAGCTGATGCGCTGGCTCGCCGACGACCACTTCACCTTCCTCGGCTACCGCGAGTACGACCTGGTCGAGCACGAGGGCGAGGAGGTCCTCAAGGCCGTCGCCGGGACCGGCCTCGGCATCCTGCGCTCCGACCCGCACAGCCACGACGACCGCCACCACGCGGTCTCCGAGGCCTTCGGCCGCCTCTCCGCGCCGGTGCGCGCCAAGGCCCACGAGAAGAAGCTCCTCGTCCTGACCAAGGCCAACAGCCGCTCCACCGTGCACCGCCCGGCCTACCTGGACTACGTCGGCGTCAAGAAGTTCAACGCCGCCGGCGAGCCGATCGGCGAGCGCCGCTTCCTCGGCCTGTTCTCCTCCGCCGCCTACACCGAGTCGGTCACCCGCATCCCGGTCGTGCGCCGCAAGGTCCAGGAGGTGCTGGACGGCTCCGGCTTCTCCAGCGAGAGCCACGACGGCCGCGACCTGCTGCAGATCATGGAGACCTTCCCGCGCGACGAGATCTTCCAGACCTCGGCCGCCGAGCTGCTCTCCATCTCCACCAGCGTGCTCTACCTGCAGGAGCGCCGTAAGCTGCGCCTCTTCCTGCGCCAGGACGAGTACGGGCGCTACTTCTCCGCGTTCATCTACCTGCCGCGCGACCGCTACACCACGCGCATCCGGCTGCTGCTCACCGACATCCTCAAGGAGGAGCTGAACGGCGCCACCATCGACTACACGGTGTACGCCACCGAGTCGGTGCTGACCCGCCTGCACTTCGTGGTCCGGGTCGCCCCGGGCACCGAGCTGCCCCGGCTCACCGACACCGACATCGAGCGGATCGAGAACCGCCTGGCCGAGGCCGCCCGGTTCTGGATGGACGGCTTCCACGACCAGCTGCACCTGGAGCTGGGCGAGGAGAAGGCCGCCGAGCTCGGCCACAAGTACGCCAACGCCTTCCCCGACGGCTACCGCGCCGACTTCCCGCCGCGCACCGCCGTCTCCGACATCAAGCAGATCGAGTCGCTGCACGGCGAGGGCGACTTCCGCCTGAACCTGTACCAGCCGGTCGGCGCCGGCGACGACGAGCGCCGCTTCAAGATCTACCGGGTCGGCGGCCCGATCTCGCTCACCGAGGTCCTGCCGGTGCTCCAGCGCCTGGGCGTCGAGGTGCTGGACGAGCACCCGTACGCGCTGCGCCGCTCCGACGGCACCACCGCGTGGGTGTACGACTTCGGCCTGAAGCTGCGCGAGGCCACCGGGCTCACCGACGAGGCCCGCGAGCGCTTCCAGGAGACCTTCGCGGCCACCTGGACCGGCAAGGCCGAGAACGACGGCTTCAACGAGCTGGTCCTCACCGCCGGGCTGAACTGGCGCCAGGCGATGGTGCTGCGCGCGTACGCCAAGTACCTGCGCCAGGCGGGCTCGACGTTCTCCCAGGACTACATGGAGGACGCGCTCCGCAACAACACCCACACCACCCGCCTGCTGGTCAACCTGTTCGAGGCCCGGCTGAGCCCGAGCCACCGTTCGGGCGCCCTGGAGCTGACCGAGGCCGTCCTGGAGGAGCTGGCCGGCGCGCTCGACGAGGTCGTCTCGCTGGACGAGGACCGCATCCTGCGCTCCTTCCTGCACCTCATCAAGGCCACCCTGCGGACCAACTTCTTCCAGCACGACGGCACCGGTGAGTGGCACTCCTACGTGTCGATGAAGTTCGACCCGAAGGCCATCCCGGACCTGCCGGCCCCGCGTCCGGCGTTCGAGATCTGGGTCTACTCGCCGCAGGTCGAGGGCGTGCACCTGCGCTTCGGCAAGGTCGCCCGCGGTGGTCTGCGCTGGTCCGACCGGCGCGAGGACTTCCGCACCGAGATCCTCGGCCTGGTCAAGGCCCAGATGGTCAAGAACACCGTCATCGTCCCGGTCGGCGCCAAGGGCGGCTTCGTCGCCAAGCAGCTGCCGGACCCGTCGGTGGACCGCGACGCCTGGCTGGCCGAGGGCATCTCGTCCTACAAGACCTTCATCTCGGCGCTGCTGGACATCACCGACAACCTGGTGGCCGGCGAGGTCGTCCACCCGGCCGACGTGGTCCGCCACGACGAGGACGACACCTACCTGGTCGTCGCCGCCGACAAGGGCACCGCGACCTTCTCCGACATCGCCAACGGCGTCGCGGAGTCGTACGGCTTCTGGCTCGGCGACGCCTTCGCCTCCGGCGGCTCGGCCGGCTACGACCACAAGGGCATGGGCATCACCGCCCGCGGCGCCTGGGAGTCGGTCAAGCGCAACTTCCGCGAGCTCGGCGTCGACACCCAGACCGAGGACTTCACCGTCATCGGCATCGGCGACATGTCCGGCGACGTCTTCGGCAACGGCATGCTGCTCAGCGAGCACATCCGGCTGGTCGCCGCCTTCGACCACCGCCACATCTTCCTCGACCCGAACCCGGACGCGGCCGTCTCGTACGCCGAGCGCCGCCGACTGTTCGACCTGCCCCGCAGCTCCTGGGACGACTACGACAAGTCGCTGATCTCGGCCGGCGGCGGGGTCTTCCCCCGCAGCGCCAAGTCGATCCAGCTCAACGCGCACGTCCGGGCCGCCCTGGGCATCCAGGAGAGCCGCCTGACCCCGGCCGACCTGATGAAGGCGATCCTGCAGGCGCCGGTCGACCTGTTCTGGAACGGTGGCATCGGCACCTACGTCAAGGCCTCCACCGAGACCAACGCCGAGGTCGGCGACAAGGCCAACGACGCCATCCGCGTCAACGGCGAGCAGGTCCGCGCCCGGGTCATCGGCGAGGGCGGCAACCTCGGCTGCACCCAGCTCGGCCGCATCGAGTACGCGGCCTCCGGCGGCCCGGAGAGCACCGGCGGCTGGATCAACACCGACGCCATCGACAACTCGGCCGGCGTGGACACCTCGGACCACGAGGTCAACATCAAGATCCTGCTCAACCAGGTCGTCACCGAAGGTGACATGACGGTCAAGCAGCGCAACGTCCTGCTCGCCGAGATGACCGACGAGGTCGGCCACCTGGTGCTGCGCAACAACTACGCGCAGAACGTGGTGCTGGCCAACGCCGTCGCCCAGGCGCACAGCATGGTCAACGTCCACGCGCGGATGATCAACCGCTTCGAGGCGGCCGGCCAGCTCGACCGGGCCCTGGAGTTCCTGCCCACCGAGCGCCAGATCCGCGAGCGCCAGCAGAGCGGCCGCGGGCTCTCCCAGCCCGAGATGTCCGTGCTGCTCGCCTACACCAAGATCATCCTGGCCGACGAGCTGCTGGCCACCGACCTGCCCGACGACCCGTACTTCCGCACCGCGCTGCACGAGTACTTCCCGAGCGCGCTGCGGGCGAAGTTCGCCGACGCGATCGACAACCACGCGCTGCGCCGCGAGATCATCACCACGCTGATCGTCAACGACACGATCAACCGCGGTGGCTGCACCTTCGCCTTCCGCCTGAAGGAGGAGACCGGCGCGACCTACGAGGAGATCGCCCGGACGCACACCGCCGCGCGGGCCGTCTTCGGCCTGGAGGAGATCTGGGCCGAGATCGAGGGTCTGGACAACAAGGTCCCGGCCCGGGTCCAGACCAAGATGCGGCTGCACTCGCGCCGCCTGGTCGAGCGCGCCACCCGGTGGATGCTCAACAACCGCCGCCAGCCGCTCGACATCGCCGGCACCATCGAGTTCTTCCACGACCGGGTCAACCAGGTCTGGGGCTCGCTGCCCAAGCCGCTGCGCGGCGAGGACCTGACCTGGTTCGAGTCGATCTACAACGAGCTCGCCTCGGCCGGGGTGCCGGAGGAGCTGGCCACCCGGATCGCCGGCCTGTCCTCGGTCTTCCCGACCCTGGACATCACCGAGGTCGCCGACCGCTCCGGCAAGGACGTCGCCGACGTCGCCGAGCTGTACTACGACCTGGGCGACCGCCTGCAGATCTCGCACCTGCTCGACCGCATCATCGACCTGCCCCGCACCGACCGCTGGTCGTCGATGGCCCGCGCCGCGATCCGCGAGGACCTCTTCGCGGCCCACGCGGCGCTGACCGCCGACGTCCTGGTCTGCGGCCCCGAGGGCGCCACCCCCGAAGAGCGCTACAACGCCTGGGCGGACCTCAACTCCACCCTGCTGAACCGCGCCAAGAGCACCCTCGACGACATAAGGGGTTCGGACAACTACGAGCTGTCCAGCCTCTCGGTCGCGATGCGCGTCATCCGCACCCTGCTGCGCACCGGTTCGATGCGCTGACGGACGGTTGGAAGGAAGGGGCCCGCGTCCTCGGACGCGGGCCCCTTCCGCCTTTCTCGGCTCCGGTCGCCCGGGGCGGCTCCGGCGACCGTAGGCGTCGCCTCTTCGGGGTGGGCTCGGGTCCGGGGACGCGAGCCCACCCCACGTTTTCGGGCTGCCGCAGGGCCTACCGCGAGGCGGCGCGTTGGAGGGCGCTGGCGAGGAGGGCCAGGTCGGTGGGGCCGTTGCCGAGTTCGCGGACCGGGCGGCGGGCCGGTGGGGCGCCGAGTTGGAGGGGGTCTATCGCGACGACGGTGGGCCGCAAGGTCGCCGTGCGGGGGATACGGCCGCTGATCCGGGCGGTCTGGAAGGCGGTGACGCCGCCGTCGGGGCGGCGCAGGTAGCCGCGGCCGGGGGTGTCCTCCGGGAGGGCGGCCGCGTCGCCGAGGTGGATCAGCAGGTCGGAGTCGGCCGGGTCGTCGGTGCGCAGGGCGATCCGGAGCAGGGCGGCCTCGTCGACCTCGGTGCCGGCGCTCTCCTCCGGACGGCCGGTGGCGACCGCGAGGTGGATGCCGAGCGGGCCGCCGCGCCGGGCGACGGCGGCGAGCGCGCGGGCCAGCGGCCGGCCGGCCGGGGAGGTGGGGGAGAGCAGGGCCTCGTAGTCGTCGACGACGACGACCAGCCGGGCCGGGGCGGGGTCGGCGGGGGAGGCGGCCGGCCGGGCGTCGGAGGAGCCGCGCGGCTGGATGATCCGCGGGCCGCGGGTCGAGACGGCGCCGACCGTGGCGGGCACCGGGACCTGCGGGCGGTCCGCGGCCAGGCCCTGGCCGTCCAGGCCGTGCCCGTCCAGGCTGTGGCCGTCCAAGATGCGTGCCGCGTGCCAGGAGGCGAAGTCCAGCCCGTCGAACAGCCGCTCCCGCAGGGCGAGTTCGTCCTCCAGGGCCTCGGCCGCGAGCAGTGCGGCGCGCGGGTCGGCGGCGGCGTTGACCCGCCCGATGACGTGCGGCAGCTCGGTGCAGCCGTCCAGGCCGTCCTGCCCGTCCGAGCAGGCCCGGCCCTCGATGAGGGTGACGGTCAGCCGCTCGGGCCGCTCGGAGACGGCGAGCGAGGCGACCAGGGTGCGCAGCAGCTCGGTCTTGCCGGAGCCCCGCGCGCCGCCGATCAGCAGGTGCGGGCCGCCCGGGTCGGGAGAGGGGAGGGCGAGTTCGGGGTCGGCCAGGTCGAGGGTGCACAGCTCGTCCCGGGTGGTGCCGAGCAGCGCGGTGGCCGCGCCGATGCCGCCGGCGTGGGCGGCCCAACGGGCGGACAGCTTGGCCGGGGTGACGGTGTCGAGCTGGAGCAGGTCGAGCAGCCGCAGCGCGTCCGGCAGCGGCCCGCGGGCGGCCGGGGTGGCCTCGCGCAGCGGGGCGAGGACGCGGGCCAGCCGTTCGGCCCAGGCGTCGGAGACGGCGTCCAGCGAGACCTCGTGCAGGGTCTCCCGGCCGCGGGCCACCGGGCGGTCGATGGACAGGTGGGTGCCGACCTCGCCGGTGATCAGCGCGGTGGCACCGAGGCCGCGGGGGAGCAGCTCGGGCTGCTCGGCGAGGCAGATCGGGAAGATGCCGACCGCCGGGCCCTGGCGCAGCAGCAGGTCGAGCGCGTGCCGGGCGTCCTCGGTGGCCGGGCGGCCGTCCACCACGACCACGGTGGCCGGGTGGCCGCCGAGGCCGGTGGGGCCGCTGAGCCGGGCGGTGAGTTCGGTCAGCCGGGCGGTGGCCTGTTCGTCGTCGAGGCCGAGCAGCAGTCGGCAGTCCTGGCCCTCGGCGGGGCGCAGGTGGGGCAGCCACAGGGCCCAGGCCCAGGTGTCGACGCGGTCCTCGGGGCTGCGGGCCGGGTCGGCGTCGACCACGACCAGGCTCAGCCCGGTCGGCGGGTGCAGGGCGGCGAGCTGGGCGACGACGGCGCGGGTGAGCGCGTCCAGGCGTTCGCGCGGGCCGCTGAGGCCGAGGCTGCCGGCGGTCTGCAGGTCGAGGGTGACCGGGACGGCGGGCAGCATGGTGCCGGGCGTGGTGCCGGGGCCGCCGGGGCGGTCGGCGGTGCCCAGCCGCAGGGTGAGCGCGTCGGGGTGGCCGGGGCCGCGCTCCCAGAGCCGGGGGCCGGGGCCGACGGCGTTGAGCAGCACGGTGGCGAGGTCGGGCCAGCGCTCGCGCTGGGCGGCGGCCTGGCGCAGCCGCACCGCGGCGTGGTGGCGCTCGGCGCTCTCCTCGGGCGGTTCGGCGGTGCGGCCGGACAGCAGTGAGAGCAGGCCGAGGCCGCGCCCGTGGGTGGGCTCGGGGGCGGCGGGCGGCTCGATGACGGGCGGCGCGGGCCGGACCGGGCCGGGGGCGGCGAGCTGGAGGTGGCCGTTGCCGTCGGGCAGGGCGGCGCGGGCGGGCTCCCCGGTCGGTTCGAAGACCTGCAGGGTGGATTCGCCGATCCTCAGCAGGGCGCCGCTCTCCAGCGGGACGGCGGCCTCGGCCGGGCCGGGCGGGACGAGTCGGCCGTCCAGGGTGGTGCCGTTGGTGGAGCCGAGGTCGCGGACGGCGATCCGGCCGTCCTCGCCGAGGTGCAGGGCGAGGTGCAGCCGGGAGACGTCCGGGTCGTCGAGCGGGACGTCGACCTCGCCGGAGCGGCCGATCCGGATCTCCCGGCCGTGCAGGCGGTGGACGCCGCCGGCGTCGGGGCCGCCGACGATCCGCAGCTCGGCGGCGGCGGTGGTGTCGTCGGGGTCGTCGGCGGTCGGGTCGGGCTCGTTGAGGCTGAGGACGGCGCCGTCGAGCAGCGGCGGGTGGCCGAGCAGGGTGTGTTCGTCCACCCGGTGCGCCCCGGCGTACAGGTGCACATGGGTCGCGGCGCGTGGCCCGCGCACGCCCACGGCGCCCGCGAGCGCGCCCGCGATGGCGCCGAGTGCGGTGCCGACGGGCGCGGTGACCAGCACGTCCACGTAGGGGATGGCGGCGCCGGCGGCGGTCGGGCCGCTGCGCGGTCGGAGGACGGTCAGCCGGATCTGCATCTCGCCCGCGGGTCCCTTCTGCTGGTGTGATGCCTGGTACCGCTGCCCGGTGTCGTCGCGGTCGCACCGGGCGGTCGCGGCGACCCATTGGGCCACACGAGTGGCGAGTGTCCATCCTGCCATCCGGCGTGGACAGTCCGCGCACCGTACCGGATTTGACGATCTTGCGATCATCGCCATGGTGGAGGCGACGGTGAGTCAGGTCAACCGCCGCCGTGACGGCTCCGCGGCGGGCCCCGGCGAGCGGCTCCGGCCGGTCCCCCGGGATGCGTCGGGGCAGTCCCCTAGGGGATGTCCCCCAACCCTGCTCGGATGGTCCGCCGGTCACCTCAGAAACCCGAACGGACACCGTTAGAGTGGCCGCAAACACGGGCCCGGCAGGCTCACCGCACCGGCGGAGGAGCGCCCCGCGCGGGCGGCACGGCGAGGAGTGCGACAGGTGCGGCCAGTCGGCAGCAAGTATCTGCTTGAGGAGACCCTGGGGCGGGGTGCCACCGGGACCGTCTGGCGCGGCCTGGTGCGACCGGACGTCCAGGTGCCCGGCAGTGAGCCCGGGCAGCAGGTGGCGATCAAGGTGCTGCGCGAGGAGCTGGCGGCCGACCCGGACGTCGTGATGCGCTTCCTGCGCGAGCGCTCGCTGCTGCTGCGGCTGAGCCACCCGAACATCGTCCGGGTCCGCGACCTGGTGGTCGAGGGCGAGCTGCTGGCCCTGGTGATGGACCTGGTGGAGGGCCCCGACCTGGCCCGCTACCTGCGCGCCAACGGCCCGTTCAGCCCGATCGCGGGCGCCCTGCTGATGGCCCAGGTCGCGGACGCGCTGGCGGCCAGCCACGCGGACGGGATCGTCCACCGCGACCTCAAGCCGGCCAACGTGCTGCTCGCCTCCGTCCTGGTGGACGGCACCGAGCAGATGCACCCGATGCTGACCGACTTCGGCATCGCCCGGCTCGCCGACTCCCCGGGTGTCACCCGCACCCACGAGTTCGTCGGCACCCCCGCGTACGTCGCACCGGAGTCCGCCGAGGGCCGCGCGCAGACCTCCGCGGTGGACGTCTACGGCGCCGGGATCATGCTGTACGAGCTGGTCACCTGCCGCCAGCCGTTCCAGGGCGACAGCGCCCTGGCCGTCCTCCAGGCCCACCTGGCGCAGGAGCCGCAGCGGCCCAGCACCATGCCCGAGCCGCTCTGGACGGTGATCGAGCGCTGCCTGCGCAAGGACCCGGCCCAGCGGCCGAGCGCCACCTCGCTGGCCCGCGCGCTGCGGGTGGTCGCGGCCGGGGTCGGCGTGCACGCCTCCCCGGCGGCGGTGGACGAGGCGCTGGCGGTCGCCGCCCTGCTGCTGCCCGACCCGCAGCCGACCACCGTCCCCGGCGCCCTGTCGGCCGTCCCGACCGGACCGGGCGGGACGGGTGCCGAGGACCGCACCCAGGTGCTGCCGCCGCCCCCGGGCGGCCCGCAGTACGACCCGGCCGCGGCGACCCGGGTGATGGGCACCCAGCCGCCGCCCGCGCCCCCGTACGGCGGCCAGGACCGCACCCAGGTGATGCCGCCCACCGCCGTGCCCCCGCCCCCGCCCGGGGCGCCCGCAGGGCCGCAGGAGGAGGCGCCGCACCCGTGGCAGACCCAGCTGCGCGCGGCGCGCGACCGCAACCAGCAGACCCAGGTCGGCTACTTCGGCCCGGAGGACTTCGAGGACCCGCAGGTCGCCCCGCCGCCCTACCAGGCCGGCCAGGGCGCGCCCGGCTACCAGCCGCAGCCGCCGGCCGGCTACCGCCCGGACCAGCGCCGCCAGGGCCCGCCGCCCGGCTACTCCCAGCGCCCGCCGGTCGCCCCGCCGCCCTACCAGGGCGGTCCGGGCGGCCAGGGCGGCCAGCGGGGTCAGGGCGCCCCGGGCGCGCAGGGCGGCTACCGGCAGCCCCCGGCGGGCTACGGCCAGCCGCAGGGCGCCTACCCGCCCCCGCCCGCCCCGGTGCCGCGCCGGGCCGAGCCGCCCGCGCCGCAGCACCGGGAGCCCCCGCAGCGCCGCGAGGAGCCGCCCGCGCCGCCCCGCCGTGAGCCCGCCCCGCCGCGCGAGCGGCGTCCGCGCAGCCGCAACCGGATGTACATCCCGGGGCTCGGCTGCCTCAAGGGCTGCCTGATGGTGCTGCTGGTGCTGGGCCTGGCCGGCCTGGCGTTGTGGAAGTTCACCCCGCTGCCGCACTACTGGGACAACGTCGTGGGCTGGTGGGACTCGGCACGGGACTGGGTGAGCAGCATCTTCGGCAAATAGGCGCGGATCGCCTCCGGGGCAGCAGGATTGACGCTTTGTCGACAATTCGCGAGATTTCTCGCCCCGGAGTCCCGCCCAGGGGCGGTCAGGCGGCCCGCGCAGGGGGTCGGGGCGCGTAGGTTGGTCGCTGTTGTCCCGCCCCACCGAGCGCGCCCGGACCCCCGGAGCGCTCCCGCGCCGCCCACGGAGCAGCATTGGCACGCAAGATCGGCAGCCGGTACACCGTCCACCAGGTGATCGGCCGGGGTTCGGCCGGGACGGTCTGGCTCGGTGAGGGGCCGGACGGCCCGGTGGCGGTCAAGCTGCTGCGCGAGGACCTCGCCGCGGACCAGGTGCTGGTCGGCCGCTTCGTCCAGGAGCGCACCGCGCTGACCAGCCTCGACCACCCCCGGGTGGTCGGCGTGCGTGACATGGTGGTGGACGGCAGTGACCTCGCCCTGGTGATGGAGCTGGTCCAGGGCACCGACCTGCGCTCCCGGCTGGAGCGCGACGGCGCCCTCCCGCCGCAGACCGCCGCCTCGATCATCGCCGACGTCGCCGACGGCCTGGCCGCCGCGCACGCGGCCGGGATCGTCCACCGCGACGTCAAGCCGGAGAACGTCCTGCTCGACCTCGCGGCCGCCCCCGGCCCCGGCGGCGCCCCGCGCGCCAAGCTCACCGACTTCGGCGTGGCCCGCCTGGTCGACGCCCCGCGCCGCACCCGGGCCACCCGGATCATCGGCACCCCCGACTACCTCGCCCCCGAGATCATCGAGGGCCTGGAGCCGCGCGCAGCCGTCGACATCTACGCCCTCGCCACCGTGCTGTACGAGCTGCTGGCCGGCTCCACCCCGTTCGGCGGCGGCCACACCGGCGCGGTGCTGCGCCGGCACGTCACCGAGCAGGTGCCGCCGATCCCCGGCCTGCCGGACGGCCTGTGGCGGATCATCTCCGAGTGCCTGGCCAAGGCCCCCGCCTCCCGGCTGCGCGCCGCCGAGCTGGCGGCGCGGCTGCGCGAGCAGCTGCCCTCGCTGGCCGGACTGCCGGTGCTGGCGGTGCCCTCCCAGGGCCGCGCCCCGGCCGAGGAGCAGCTGAGCCCCGGCGAGGCCGTCTACGCCGAGGTCGACGCCGGTCCGGGCATCCACAAGCGCCGCCGCGGCCCGGCCGTCCCGCTGGTGCCCGGCGTCGCCCCGGACTCCACCCGGGACACCCACACCAGCCTGCGCCGCCCCTCGGCCGAGGAGCTGGCCGCGTACGCCGCCGAGTCCCGCGCCCAGCGCGCCGCCCCCGGCCACCGCCGGGACCGTCAGGCCCTGCTGCGCCGCCGCCGGCTGCTGGCCGTGCTGCTGGCCACCGTGCTGCTGCTGGCGGGCGCCGCCGCGGCCTGGACGGCCTTCGCGGCCACCGGGCCGGACCGTGGCCACCCGGCCCGACCGGCCGTGCACAGCACCGCCCCGCGGGCACCGTAGCGCGCCCCTGGACGGGGGTGTCGTCATGACCACTCCCGGAACCATTACCCTGGGGGGCGTGGCAGCCGTCGATCCTTCCGAAGAGCTCAAGAACCTCGATACGACCATGGGGTCGATCGAGGCCGTCCTCGACCTGGACAAGATCCGGGCCGACATCGCGGTCCTGGAGGAGGAGGCAGCCGCCCCCACCCTGTGGGACGACGTCGCGAACGCGCAGAAGGTGACCAGCCGGCTCTCCTTCCTCCAGGGCGAACTGCGCCGGGTCGAAGGCCTGCGCAGCCGAATCGACGACCTGGGCGTGCTGTTCGAGCTGGCCGAGGCCGAGGACGACGCGGACACCCGCGCCGAGGCCGAGGCCGAGCTCGTCTCGCTCCAGAAGGCGGTCGAGGAGCTGGAGGTCCGCACCCTCCTGTCGGGCGAGTACGACGCCCGCGAGGCGCTGATCAACATCCGTGCCGAGGCCGGTGGCGTGGATGCCGCCGACTTCGCCGAGCAGCTGATGCGCATGTACCTGCGCTGGGCCGAGCGGCACGGGTACCCCACCGAGGTGTACGACACGTCGTACGCCGAAGAGGCCGGCATCAAGTCCGCGACCTTCACCGTGAAGGCGCCGTACGCCTACGGCACCCTCTCGGTCGAGCAGGGCACCCACCGCCTGGTCCGCATCTCGCCGTTCGACAACCAGGGTCGCCGGCAGACCTCCTTCGCCGGTGTCGAGGTGCTCCCGGTCGTCGAGCAGTCCGACCACGTGGACATCGACGAGGGCGAGCTGCGGGTGGACGTCTACCGCGCCTCCGGCCCCGGCGGCCAGGGCGTCAACACCACCGACTCGGCGGTGCGCATCACCCACATCCCGACCGGCATCGTGGTCTCCTGCCAGAACGAGCGCTCGCAGATCCAGAACAAGGCGTCCGCGATGAACGTCCTCCAGGCCAAGCTGCTGGAGCGGCGCCGCCAGGAGGAGAAGGCGGCGATGGACGCGCTCAAGGACAGCGGCAGCTCCTGGGGCAACCAGATGCGTTCCTACGTGCTGCACCCGTACCAGATGGTCAAGGACGTCCGCACCGCGTTCGAGGCCGGCAACCCGCAGGCCGTGCTGGACGGCGACATCGACGGCTTCATCGAGGCCGGGATCCGCTGGAGGAAGCAGCGCGAGACCGCCAACGAGGCGTGAGGATTTCGGCCTCGATGAAGATCGAGCACAGCATCGAGGCCGGGATCCGCTGGCGCGAGCAGCGCGAGGCCGGCGCCGAGTAAGCGCCGGACACCACCCGGACACGGAGAAGGCCCCCGACCGCAGCGGTCGGGGGCCTTCTCCGTACGTCGTGCCTCGTCGGTCCTCAGGCCAGCGCCTGCCGCGCGATCAGCGCCACCGCGAGCAGACCGGCCAGCAGGGCCAGCAGCATCGCGGGGGAGAGCGCGGCGAACGGCCCCTGCTGCTCCTGCAGTCGGGCCCGGTTGGCGCGGCACACCGGGCAACGCCCCTCGCTGACGCGGCCGTTGCAGTTGGCGCACACCAGATGGTCGCAGGTCATGCGATCTCCTCCTCGCTGCTACAGCCAACGCGCCGGACGGGGCTTTGGTTCCTTTTCCTGCCCTGTACGGGGGAGCGGCCGAACGCGGTCGCCACCTCCACTCTGCCAGGTTCCGGCGGTTCCGGCTCCCGGGCTGTGAGATGGCTCGCAATATTCAGGGCATAACCAGACATTCTCCCCCAGATTTCGACCGCTGTCCTGGGCCGCCCCTGCGGGCCGGCCGCCGATTCGCGTATGGTCCCAGACCGGGAGCGGCCCTCCGCGCTCCCATCGCCCGCCCCAGGACCGGGCCTCCGGGGCGGACCGACCAAGGACTGGCGCCGCCTAGGATGGCCTCCGTGATGCAGCCGTGATCAGATTCGACAACGTCTCCAAGACCTATCCCAAGCAGAACCGTCCCGCCCTGGACAACGTCTCGCTGGAGATCGAGAAGGGTGAGTTCGTCTTCCTGGTCGGCTCGTCCGGCTCGGGGAAGTCCACCTTCCTGCGCCTGTGCCTGCGCGAGGAGCGCCCCAGCACCGGTGCGGTGCACGTGCTGGGCAAGGACCTCGGCAAGCTGTCCAACTGGAAGGTGCCGCACATGCGCCGCCAGCTGGGCACCGTCTTCCAGGACTTCCGTCTGCTGCCGAACAAGACGGTCTCGCAGAACGTCGCCTTCGCCCTGGAGGTGATCGGCAAGCCCAAGAGCGCCATCAACAAGGTGGTGCCCGAGGTGCTCGAGCTGGTCGGCCTCGGCGGCAAGGAGGACCGCATGCCGGGCGAGCTGTCCGGTGGTGAGCAGCAGCGCGTGGCGATCGCCCGTGCCTTCGTGAACCGCCCGATGCTGCTCATCGCGGACGAGCCCACCGGTAACCTCGACCCGCAGAACTCGGTCGGCATCATGAAGCTGCTCGACCGGATCAACCGCACCGGCACCACGGTGTTGATGGCCACCCACGACCAGGCCATCGTCGACCAGATGCGCAAGCGAGTCATCGAACTCGACAAGGGGCTGCTCGTCCGCGACCAGGCCCGCGGCGTCTACGGGTACCAGCACTGACCCACCAGCGCTGACCCGTAGGGCCGTCGGCCCGAACCGCCAGACCGAGCAGTACCGACCCTGGAGTTGTTTCCGCATGCGTGCCCAGTTCGTCCTGTCGGAGATCGGTGTGGGTCTCCGACGCAACCTGACCATGACCATCGCGGTCGTGGTCAGTGTCGCGCTCTCCCTCGCCCTCGCCGGTTCCTCGCTCCTGGTCCGCGACCAGGTGAACTCCATGAAGGGGTACTGGTACGACAAGGTCGAGGTGAGCATCTACTTCTGCACCAAGGCGGACGCCCGCAACTCGCCGCAGTGCGACAAGGGCGCGGCCACCGACCAGCAGGTCCAGGACATCAAGGACCAGCTGGACAAGATGAGTTCGGTGGTGCAGTCCTCCACCTACGAGAGCTCCGCCGACGCGTACAAGCACTGGAAGGAGATGAACCCGGACAACCCGCTCATCTCCGTCCTGGGCGCGGACGCCATGCCGCAGTCCTGGCGGGTCAAGCTCAACGACCCGACCAAGTACGACGTCATCCAGAGCGCCTTCGCCGGCAAGCCCGGCGTCAAGTCGGTCGAGGACCAGCGGAAGATCCTGGAGAACCTCTTCGGCCTGCTCAACGGTCTCCAGACGGCGGCCTTCGTGATCATGGTGCTGATGCTCTTCGTCGCCTTGCTGCTGATCGTCAACACCGTCCGGGTGTCGGCGTTCAGCAGGCGGCGCGAGACCGGCATCATGCGCCTGGTCGGTGCTTCGAACTTCTACGTCCAGATGCCGTTCATCGCCGAGGCCGCGTTCGCCGCGCTGCTCGGTGCGGTGATGGCCTCGGGCCTGCTGCTCGGCGGGCACTTCTTCGTCCAGCACTGGCTGGCCGACCGGGTGCAGTTCATCCACTTCATCGGCCTGAGCTCGGTGCTCGCGGTGATCCCGCTGCTGATCGTGGTGGGTATGGGCATGGCCGGCATCGCGGCGTTCTTCACGCTGCGCAAGTACCTCAAGGTCTGATCCTCACCGGATGCTTCGGCCCCGGACGGCACTGCGCCGTCCGGGGCCGTCGCCGTTCCGCGGTCCGCTGTTCCGGCCCGCCGCGCGCGATGCGGTGTCTACACTCCGGTGCCATGCTGCAAACTCCGCGCAGGGCACGCCAGGTGGCCACCCTCAGCCTGGTGTTCGGCGCCGTGCTGATCGCCGGTGCCGCCACCGGCGCCTGGGGCGACCCGAGCGCGCCGCCCCCGCACCGCGCCTCCGCCGACCTCGCCCAGGCCGCCGCCGGGCTCCCGGTGGACCCGGCGGGCACCGCGCTGTCCGAGCAGCAGGCCGAGCACCTGCTGGCGGCCGGCGGCGACCGCTGGGGCGCGTACTACAGCGCCCAGGAGTACGCCGAGTTCAGCCAGGGCCTGGACGGCCGCTACCTGGGCGTCGGCCTCTCGGTCGGCCGCGGCGAGGACGGCGTCACGGCGGTTTCCCAGGTCACCCCGTCCGGACCGGCCGCCGAGGCCGGGATCGCCCCCGGCGACCGGCTGCTGCGGATCGACCGGGACCAGGCCGACCGCCTGCCGGTCACCGAGGTGGTCGCCCGGCTGCGCGGACAGGGCGGCGAGCGCAGGGTCGGCTCCGAGGTCACCCTGGCCGTCCAGCGCGGCGACGGCCAGGTGCGCGAACTGCGGCTGCGGCGGGTGCTGCTGGACAGCCAGCAGGTCACCGCCGAGCGGCTGGACAAGGGGGACCTGCGGATCACCGTACGGGCCTTCACCAGCGGCGTGGCCGAGCAGGTGCGGGCGGCGCTGCGCGCCCCGCACACCGGCGTGGTGCTCGATCTGCGCGGCAACTCCGGGGGGCTGGTGGACGAGGCGGTCGGCACCGCCGGGATCTTCCTGGACGGCGGGGCGGTCGGCTCGTACCAGGAGCGCGGCGAGAAGCGGGAGTTGACCGCCCCGCCGGGCGGAGACCAGCGCACCCCGCTGGTGGTGCTGGTGGACGGCGGCACGATGAGCGCCGCCGAACTGCTCGCCGGCGCCCTGCAGGACCGCAGCCGCGCCGTGGTGGTGGGCTCCCGCACCTTCGGCAAGGGCACCGTCCAGCAGCCCAGCAGGCTCGCCGACGGCGCCGTGCTGGAGATGACCGTCGGCCGCTACTACACCCCGGCCGGCCGCTCGCTGGACGGCACCGGCCTCACCCCGGACGTCCCGGCCGCCGTCGGCCGGGACGCCGACGCGCTCGCCCTGCGCGTCCTCGCCGGGCTCGGCACCCGGGCCCAGGGCGCCGCCACCCCCGTGCCTAAAGCAGCTGCCCGACCGGGCCCCGAAGTGCGAGAATGACCGCGTTATGGCAAAGGAAACCGGACAGAAGCTGATCGCGCAGAACAAGAAGGCGCGACACGAGTACACGATCCTCGACACCTACGAGTGCGGCCTCGTGCTCACCGGCACCGAGGTGAAGTCACTGCGCGAGGGGCGGGCCAACCTGGTCGACGGCTACGCCTACGTCCAGAACCACGAGGCGTGGATCGACAACGTCTTCATCCCCGAGTACACCCAGGGGACGTGGACCAACCACGCGGCCCGGCGCAAGCGCAAGCTGCTGCTGCACAAGCTGGAGATCCGCAAGATCGAGACCAAGGTCCGCGACGCCGGCCACACCCTGGTCCCGCTGTCGCTGTACTTCAAGGACGGCCGGGTCAAGCTGGAACTCGCGCTCGCGGTCGGCAAGAAGTTGTACGACAAGCGCCAGACGCTCCGCGAGAAGCAGGACACCCGCGAGACGGCCCGCGCCGTGGCGGCGGCCCGACGGCGCCAGCGTTAATCAGCTGGACCCTCGCCCGTCGCCTCGCGTACTATGGCGTAAGCAACACGGACGGTCACCGTCCGAGCTGTTTCTCAAAAAAACATGGGGATGATCGGTTTCGACAGGGGATGTTGAAACAGGGGAAGCGAGCCGAGGAACGCGGCAATGATCTCGTTAACCACGTGTCGCAAAAAAATAATCGCCAACTCTAAGCGCGATTCCCAGCAGTTCGCTCTCGCTGCCTAATAAGCACCGATAGCGCTTGGGTGTCAGACCGGGGAGTTCCCGACCCGGACCCTGGCATAATCTAGGGAACTCAACCGTCCGCCCGGGCTGCGAGGGTGGATGGGAAATCAAACAGCAGCTGGGCCTGTTGGCGGCTTGTCCGTGTGACCGCCAGGGCCGAGAAAAGCACAGCGGACTGCGCTCGGAGAAGCCCTGAATTAACTCCACTGGACCCGGGTTCGATTCCCGGCATCTCCACCACCCCATGTTCACATCGAAGGCCGTCCACCGCTCCGCGCGGGGGGCGGCCTTCGAAATTTTTGCCGTTCCGGTGCGGCGCGGCCGCCCGTCCCGGCGTAGGATCATCCGTCCGCTCGTTTTCCGGAGCCGGATTCCGTCGTAACCCCCGAGGCCATGCAGAGCAACACGGACACCACCCCCGCCACCGACCACGAGACCGTCCGCGAGCGCGAGATCGCCGGTGAGCAGCAGCACCTCGACACCGTCTACCACCGGCTGGAGGAGAAGCTCGCCGAGGCGGAGTACATCCTCGAGGACGCCGCCAAGCGGGTCCAGGTCGGCACCCCCGGCGCTCTCGCCGAGCGCGACGCCCAGGTCTACCGGGCCGGCGCCCACCTCCAGCGGCTCAACAACGAGTTCGAGGACTTCCTGTTCGGCCGGATCGACCTCCAGCGGGCGGACGCCCCGGAGGAGCACGGCATCCCGTCCGACACCCCGCTCGACCCGGCCGACCCGGCCGTCGCCGAGACCCTCCACATCGGGCGCCTGGGCGTGCTGGACGCCGAGTACGGCCCGCTGGTGATCGACTGGCGGGCCCCCGCCGCCGCGCCGTTCTACCGGGCCACCCCGGTCGAGCCGGGCCGGGTGATCCGGCGCCGGGTGATCCGTTCCAAGGGCCGCAAGGTGATCGGCGTCGAGGACGACCTGCTGCGCCCCGACCTCACCCCCACCCTGAACGGCCGGGAGCTGGCCGTGGTCGGTGACGGCGCGCTGATGGCCTCGCTCGGCCGTGCCCGCAGCCACTCGATGCGCGACATCGTCTCCTCGATCCAGAAGGAGCAGGACGAGGTGATCCGCGCCGCCGCGGCCGGCGCCACCCTCGTCACCGGCGGCCCCGGCACCGGCAAGACCGCCGTCGCCCTGCACCGCGCCGCCTACCTGCTCTACCAGGACCGCCGCCGCTACGCCGGGGGCATCCTGGTGGTCTCGCCGACCCCGCTGCTGGTCTCCTACACCGAGGGCGTGCTGCCCTCGCTCGGCGAGGAGGGGCAGGTCGCGATCCGCGCGGTCGGCTCGCTGGTGGACGGCATCGAGGCCGGCACCTACGACACTCCGGAGGCGGCCCGGATCAAGGGTTCGGCCCGGATGACGCAGCTGCTGCGCCGGGCCGCCCGGGCGGCGCTGGAGCTGGGCGCCCCGCAGGAGCTCAAGGTGGTCGCCCGCGGCGAGGTGCTGAAGCTGGACGCGGGCCGGCTGAAGGCCGTCCGCGGCAACGTCGTGGGCTCCGGCGGCACCCCGCTGAACCTGCTGCGCCCGCGCGCCCGCCGGCTGCTGCTGGACGCGCTGTGGCAGGAGGCGACCAGGCACCTGCCCAAGCCCGCCGACCACTACGCCCGGGAGCAGCGCCAGGAGGAGAAGGAGTCCTTCGACGAGTACGTCTCGGACGAGGCGCCGTTCCTGGACTTCCTGGACGCCTGGTGGCCGGCCCTGACCCCGCGCGGGGTGCTCGGCACCCTCAAGCAGAGCCGGCACACCAACCGGATCGCCCGCCGCGCCGTCACCCCGGACGAGGCGAAGCTGCTGGCCGCCTCCTGGCGCCACCTGTCCCCGGCGGGCGAGGGCGCGCTGTCCGCGCACGACGTGGCGCTGGTGGACGAGCTGCAGGTGCTGCTCGGCGAGGCGGCCCGGCCCAAGGTCCGCGAGGTGGACGCGGTGGACCTGCTGAGCGGCCTGGAGGAGGTCACCACCTTCGCCGACCGCAGCGCCCGTCAGCGCGACCGTCAGCCGGTCGAGCGCAAGGAGTACGCGCACGTCATCGTGGACGAGGCGCAGGACCTCACCCCGATGCAGTGGCGGATGATCGGCCGCCGGTCCCGGATGGCCACCTGGACGATCGTCGGCGACCCGGCGCAGTCCTCCTGGCCGTTCCCGAAGGAGGCCCAGGCGGCGCTGGACGAGGTGCTCTCCGGCAAGCCGCGCCGCCGCTTCACGCTGACCGTCAACTACCGCAACCCGGCCGAGATCGCCGAGGTCGCGGCCAAGGTGCTGGCGCTGGCCGCGCCGGGCACGCCCTCGCCGAGCGCGGTGCGCCACGTCGGCGTGGAGCCGCGTTTCGCGGCCGTCACCGACCCCGCGCCGGAGGCCTTCGGCAAGGGCGCCCGGGCCGAGCTGGAGCGGCTGCTGGGGGAGGTGGACGGCACCGTGGCGATCGTGGTGCCGATGGACCGCCGGGCCGAGGCTGCGGGCTGGACCGAGGGCCTGGGCGAGCGCGTGGTGGCGCTGGGCAGCCTGGAGGCCAAGGGCCTGGAGTACGACGCGACGGTGGTCGCCGACCCGACCGGCATCGCCGGCGAGTCGGAGGCCGGGCTGCGGGTGCTGTACGTGGCGCTGACCCGGGCGACCCAGCGGTTGACCGTGCTGTCCGGCCCGGACGACCTGCCGGATGCGGCCGGCGTGCCCGCGCTGCTGCGCGACTGACCCGGACCAGCACGAAGGCCCCTCACCGACGGTGAGGGGCCTTCAGACGCTAATGACACCGACCCGCCATGCTCGCCTCGCGGCAAGTGGTCCCTCTAAGGGACGAAGGTTGGGCCCGGGGGCTTGGATCGAGCCGGTGTCCCGTCCAATGTAACGCATCGGCCCGGAGAGGCAAGGAGTCGGCGGCGGGAGACCTCGGACGGCGGGTCCGGGTTGTCGGATCCGCACACTCAATGAACGTTATTTCTGGGTACCCCTTGGAAGGTGCGACGATCGAGGTCTAGCATGCGCAGGCGATGCCTTCAACAAGATGTTGAGCCTGCGGGACAGACGGAAGAAGGATGCGTCGATGGCGACGGTGCCCAGTGTCTCCAACTCGATCACGGTGCGACTGGAGGTCCCGGCTCGCGGCAACGCGGTCAGCGCGATCACCACGGCCGTGGAGTCCTCCGGCGGATCGGTGACCGGCCTCGACGTCACCGCGTCCGGCCTGGAGGCGCTGCGGATCGACGTGACCGTGGCGGCCAGCTCGGTCGCGCACGGCGAGGAGATCGTCGAGAAGCTGCGGGCGATCGACGGCGTGTCGATCGGCAAGGTCTCGGACCGCACCTTCCTGATGCACCTCGGCGGCAAGATCGAGATGTCCTCGAAGCTGCCGATCCGCAACCGTGACGACCTCTCCATGATCTACACCCCGGGTGTCGCCCGGGTCTGCATGGCGATCGCCGAGAACCCCGAGGACGCCCGCCGCCTCACCATCAAGCGCAACAGCGTCGCGGTGGTCACCGACGGCTCGGCGGTGCTGGGCCTGGGCAACATCGGCCCGGCGGCCGCGCTGCCCGTCATGGAGGGCAAGGCGGCCCTGTTCAAGCGCTTCGCCGGGATCGACGCCTGGCCGATCTGCCTGGACACCCAGGACAGCGACGAGATCGTCGCCATCGTCAAGGCGATCGCCCCCGGCTTCGCCGGCATCAACCTGGAGGACATCTCCGCGCCGCGCTGCTTCGAGATCGAGGCCCGGCTGCGCGAGGCCCTGGACATCCCGGTCTTCCACGACGACCAGCACGGCACCGCGATCGTGGTGCTGGCCGCCCTCACCAACGCGCTGAAGGTGGTCGGCAAGGAGATCGGCGACATCCGTGTGGTGATGTCGGGCGCCGGCGCCGCCGGTACCGCGATCCTCAAGCTGCTGCTGTCGGCCGGTGTCGAGCACGCCACCGTGGCGGACGTGCGCGGTGTGGTCCACCAGGGCCGTGAGGACCTCAACGACAGCCTGCGCTGGATCGCCGAGCACACCAACCGCTCGGGCCGCACCGGCAGCCTCAAGGAGGCCGTGGCGGGCGCCGACGTGTTCATCGGCGTCTCGGCCCCGAACGTGCTGGACGGCGACGACCTGGCCACCATGGCCGAGGACGCGATCGTCTTCGCGCTGGCCAACCCGGACCCGGAGGTCGAGCCGAACGTCGCCCGCCAGACCGCCGCCGTGGTCGCCACCGGCCGCAGCGACTTCCCGAACCAGATCAACAACGTGCTGGTCTTCCCGGGCGTCTTCCGCGGCCTGCTGGACGCCCAGAGCCGCACGGTCAACACCGAGATGATGATCGCCGCCGCCCGGGCGCTGGCCACCACCGTCGCCGACGACCAGCTGAACGCCAACTACATCATCCCGAGCGTCTTCAACAAGGACGTCGCCAAGACCGTCGCCGCCGCCGTGCGCGAGGCGGCCCTGGCCGGCGCCCAGGAGGCCCCCGCCCCGGCCCGTCCGACCCCGGGCATCGTCGGCACCCTCGACACCGCCGCCTTCCCCACCGTCAAGCTCTGAGGGGCACCGTCAAGCTCTGACGGTCCGCCCGGCGACGTGTTGCCGATCGGTCAAATGTCCGATTAGCGGCCATACTCGCCCAAGCCCGCCCCGAACCCTTGCGACACAAGGGCGAGGGGCGTGTTTGGGCTTGTCGTGCCTAGGGCGTACGGTAGCCCTGCACGGGGCAGGCGTGTCCGACAAGTACGGAACGTCCCCCTGGTCTTCCGGCGAGTCGTCCCGACCGCCGCTCGCGCCCGGTCCGCCGGAGCCGACGGAGCGTCACACCTCCAACGGGCGGGCGATGTTCGGGTGGCCCGGCCGGGGCCCGATTGGCTTTCTCGGGGCCGGTCGGGGCAGGATTCGTTCCCAGGCGGGCGGGCGGGCCTTCGACGGCTCCGGCGCGCGGCATCGGGTACGGACCCGGCCTGCGACCACGCATTGCCTGCATGAGCACAGTGTGCGGACCTGCGGCCCATCCGGGTGCCCCCCGGTGGGAGCACCGATGGGCCCCCGCACACCGCAAGCGAACAGACCACAGGAGTACACATGAACCGCAGTGAGCTGGTGGCCGCGCTGTCCGAGCGCGCCGAGGTGACCCGCAAGGACGCCGACGCCGTTCTGGCCGCCTTCGCCGAGATCGTCGGCGAGGTCGTCGCCAAGGGCGACGAGAAGGTCACCATCCCCGGTTTCCTGACCTTCGAGCGCACCCACCGCGCTGCCCGCACCGCCCGCAACCCGCAGACCGGCGAGCCGATCCAGATCGCGGCCGGCTACAGCGCCAAGGTGAGCGCCGGCTCCAAGCTGAAGGAAGCCGCCAAGGGCTGAGTCACCCCTTGAACGCCCGAGAGGCCGGGCTCCCCGCTGGGGAGCCCGGCCTCTCGCCGTAGACCCGCTCGTCAGGCGTCGACCAGCTGCTCGCTCGGCAGCTCCACGTGGGCGCCCAGGTCGCGCAGCTTCTCCATGAAGTTCTCGTAGCCGCGGTTGATCAGGTCGATGCCGTGCACGGTCGAGGTGCCCTCGGCCGCCAGCGCCGCGATCAGGTACGAGAAGCCGCCGCGCAGGTCCGGGATGACCAGCTCGGCGCCCATCAGCTTGGACGGGCCGGAGACCACCGCGGAGTGCAGGAAGTTGCGCGCGCCGAAGCGGCACGGGGTGGCGCCCAGGCACTCACGGTAGAGCTGGATGTGCGCGCCCATCTGGTTGAGCGCGCCGGTGAAGCCGAGGCGCGACTCGTACACCGTCTCGTGCACGATGGACAGCCCGGTGGCCTGGGTCAGCGCGACCACCAGCGGCTGCTGCCAGTCGGTCTGGAAGCCCGGGTGCACGTCGGTCTCCAGGGCGATGGCCTTGAGCTCGCCGCCCGGGTGCCAGAAGCGGATGCCCTCGTCCTCGACCTCGAAGGCGCCGCCGACCTTCCGGAAGGTGTTGAGGAAGGTCATCATCTCCAGCTGGCGGGCGCCGCGGACGTAGATGTCGCCCTTGGTGGCGAGCGCCGCGCAGGCCCAGGAGGCGGCCTCCAGGCGGTCCGGCAGGGCGCGGTGGGTGTAGCCGCCCAGTTCGTCCACGCCGGTGATCAGGATGGTGCGGTCGGTGCCCAGCGTGATGATCGCGCCCATCTTCTGCAGCACGCAGATCAGGTCGACGATCTCCGGCTCGATGGCCGCGTTGCGCAGCTCGGTGACGCCCTCGGCGAGGACGGCGGTGAGCAGCACCTGCTCGGTCGCACCGACCGAGGGGTAGGGCAGCTCGATCTTGGTGCCGCGCAGCCGCTGCGGGGCGACCAGGTAGGTGCCCTGCGGGTGCTTCTCGATGGTGGCGCCGAACTGGCGCAGCACCTCGAAGTGGAAGTCGACCGGGCGGCCGCCGATGTCGCAGCCGCCGAGGCCGGGGATGAAGGCGTGGCCGAGGCGGTGCAGCAGCGGGCCGCAGAACAGGATCGGAATCCGCGAGGAGCCGGCGTGCGCGTCGATGTCGGCCACATTGGCACTCTCGACGTGCGAGGGGTCGAGGATCAGCTCGCCGTCCTCGTCACCGGTGCGCACGGTCACGCCGTGCAGCTGCAGCAGGCCGCGGACCACCTTGACGTCGCGGATGTCCGGGACGTTGCGCAGTCTGCTGGGGCCCTGGCCGAGGAGGGCGGCGACCATGGCCTTGGGGACCAGGTTCTTCGCACCGCGGACGCGGATCTCGCCTTCGAGCGGGTTTCCGCCGTGGACCAGCAGGACGTCGTCGGTCATCGTTCTCGCAATCCGGGGTGCCAGAGGGGTGGGACGGGCTCCGGTCCGGAGCCGCCGGTGGACCGGTGGTACGGCGTACGGGCGCGTTCGGGCCCCCGGAGAATCCGAGTCGGCACCGTAGAAGGGCGTCCACCATCCGTAGATGGTAGTAGGCGTCCCGATGGTTCCCGTTTGCCTCTCCCGTGATGGTGCTCTCCCCGGGGCCGCCCCCGCCCGCCGGTGCGGCCGTACGGGTGGTTTTTCGGCGTGGCGGGGTTTCGAGTGTTGCGGTGTCCGACCGGTGCCGTTCTGCGGGATCATGTGTGGCATGACGGCGGCCCATTCGCACGGAGGCCGGTCACACACCGGCCGTCTGCTCGTCGCGACGCCCCTGCTCACCGATCCGAACTTCGCGCGGGCGGTGGTGCTCCTCCTCGACCACGACGCCGAGGGGGCGCTCGGTGTGGTCCTCAACCGGCCGACGCCGGTCGAGGTGGGCAGTGTGCTGGACGGCTGGGGCAGACTCGTCGGGCAGCCGGCGGTGGTGTTCCAGGGCGGGCCGGTGGCGCTGGACTCCGCGCTGGGCCTGGCCGTCGCGCCGGGGGAGCCGGGCACCGGCGACCCGCTGGGCTGGCGGCGGGTGCACGGCGCGATCGGCCTGGTCGACCTGGAGGCGCCGCCGGAGGTGCTGGCCGGCGAGCTGGGGAGCCTGCGGATCTTCGCCGGGTACGCCGGCTGGTCGCCGGGCCAGCTGGAGGCCGAGCTGGAGAGCGGCGCCTGGTACCTGGTGGACTGCGAGCCCGGGGACATCTCCAGCCCCGAGCCGGAGCGGCTGTGGCGCTCGGTGCTGCGCCGCCAGCGCGGGCCGCTGGCGCTGCTGGCGACCTACCCGGACGACCCGACGCTGAACTGAACCCCGCCCGGTTGTCCGGTCCGCCCGCGCGACACTGGCCCGGTTTCCGGGGGCGCCCATAGACTTGTCACCTATGAGCACTCTTGAGCCCGAGCGCGGCCTCGGCACCGGCACCCTGGTCGAGCCCGTCCCGCAGGTGTCCCACGGGGACGGCGACCACGAGCGCTTCGCGCACTACGTCCAGAAGGACAAGATCATGGAGAGCGCGCTCTCCGGATCCCCGGTGGTCGCGCTGTGCGGCAAGGTGTGGGTGCCCGGCCGCGACCCGAAGAAGTACCCGGTCTGCCCGATGTGCAAGGAGATCTACGACGGCATCGGCAAGCCGCAGGGCGGCGACGGCGACGACAAGTAGTCCCCGGCGGCCCCCGCTTCCGACGAACGCCGGGGAACGCCGATCCGCATAGCACCGGGTTCCGCGGTGGTCTATGCCAATCGTTCCGGGCGCGGGCAGGATGTCGGTATGGACCTCATTCCCGCGCCTTCGAGTGCCGTCCGCCGCCCGGACGAGGACTTCCCGCTGGACGCCGCCACCACGCTGACCGCGCCGCCCGGGCTGGCCGACGCCGAGCGCTGGCTGCGCGGCACGCTGTCCGCCGCGACCGGGCTGCCGTTCGGCCCGGGCCGGCCGGGCGCGGGCATCGAACTGGTCCAGGACGACGCGCTGGCCGCCGAGGCGTACCGGATCACGGTGCGCCCCGGCCACGCCCTGCTCGCCGCCGGCGGCCCGACCGGTGCGCTGTGGGCCGCCCAGACCCTGCGGCAGCTGCTCGGGCCGGACGCCTACCGGCGCTCCCCGCTGCGCCGCGAGGGCTGGGTGCTGCCCGGAGCCGACATCGCGGACGCCCCCCGGTTCGGCTGGCGCGGCGTGCTGCTGGACGTCGCCCGGCACTTCCTGCCCAAGTCCGACGTGCTGCGCTTCGTCGACCTGCTGGCGGCGCACAAGCTCAACGTGCTCCACCTGCACCTGACCGACGACCAGGGCTGGCGGGTGGAGATCAAGCGCTACCCGAGGCTGACCGAACGCGGCGCCTGGCGGGAGCGCTCGATGGTCGGCTACCGGGCCGGCCGGCGCCGCGACGACCGCCCGCACGGCGGCTACTACACCCAGGACGACCTGCGCGAGATCGTCGCCTACGCGGCCGCGCGCGGGATCACCGTCGTCCCGGAGATCGACCTGCCCGGCCACACCCAGGCCGCCGTCGCCGCCTACCCCGAACTGGGCAACACCGACGTGGTGGACACCGCCGCGCTCGGGGTGTGGACGGACTGGGGCGTGAGCCACCACGTGCTCAACGCCTCCGAGGAGACCCTGCGCTTCTTCGAGGGCGTGCTGGAGGAGGTCCTGGAGCTGTTCCCGTCCGAGTTCATCCACCTCGGCGGCGACGAGTGCCCCAAGGAGCAGTGGAAGGACAGCGCCGCCGCGCAGGCCCGGATCCGCGAGCTGGGCCTGGCCAACGAGGACGAGCTGCAGAGCCACCTGATCCGGCACTTCGACCGCTGGCTGGCCGGGCGCGGCCGCCGGCTGATCGGCTGGGACGAGATCCTGGAGGGCGGGTTGGCACCCCATTCGGCGGTCTCGTCCTGGCGCGGCTTCGGCGGCGGGATCGCGGCCGCGAAGGCCGGGCACGACGTGGTGATGTGCCCCGAGCAGCACGTCTACTTCGACCACCGGCAGGCCGACGGGCCGGACGAGCCGATCCCGGTCGGCTTCGTGCGCACCCTGGAGGACGTCTACCGCTTCGAGCCGGTCCCGGAGCAGCTGGACGGGGCCGCCGCCCGGCACGTCATCGGGACCCAGGCCAACCTGTGGAGCGAGTTCGCGGACAGCGCCCGGGACCTCGACTACCGGGCCTTCCCCCGGCTGGTCGCCTTCGCCGAGGTCGCCTGGTCCGACCTGCCCGCCGCGCCGGCCGAGCGCGACTTCGCGGACTTCGAACAGCGGCTGGCCGGGCACCTGAGGGTGCTGGACGCGCTCGGCGTCGAGTACCGCCCGGCCGACGGCCCGCACCCCTGGCAGCGCCGGCCCGGGGTGGTCGGCCGGCCGATCGACGGACCGCCGCCGGTGCGGTGATCGCCGCCCCGCTGCGAAATGGGAGCGCGGGAACTTATGGGTGGTCATCTGACGTCAAGAACAGATGAACATCTGCCCTGGCCCGGCCCGGGTCGGGGCAGATACCGCCCGGTATCCGTCCCAATCGGGCAGTCCCGTTCACCGGTCCCGAAATGATCATCGAGCATTGTGTGCCAGAGTTGCCCAACCCGGCCCGATCGCCCGTACCCTACGGGCCAGGCCGGGCTGCTGACGCGGACAGGACGGCCACGGCCGCGGGCGGCAGGCGATCGATGAGCAAGTGGAGCACGGTGGGACCCAGGTGAACCGGACGATCATGCTGCCGGCCTCGCTCGACGAGGCCGTCGACGCGCTGGCCGCCGCCCCGGCCGCGGTACCGGTGGCCGGAGCCACCGACCTCATGGAAGCCGTCAACGCCGGCCGGCTGCGCCCCGCCGCCCTGGTCGGCCTCGGCCGGATCACCGAACTGCGCGGCTGGCGCTACGAGGACGGCGGCACCGCCGTCCTGGGCGCCGGACTCACCCACGCCCGGATGGACCGCCCCGACTTCGCCGCGCTCATCCCCGCGCTCGCCGACGCCGCCCGCACCGCCGGCCCGCCGCAGGTCCGCAACGTCGGCACCCTCGGCGGCAACATCGTCACCGCCGCCCCGGCCGGCGACACCCTCCCGGTGCTCGCCGCGCTGGAGGCCAGCGTCACCCTGACCCGGGCCGGCGGCAGTCGCGAGGTGCCGGTCAGTCACCTGCTCACCGGCCTCGACCCGGTGCGCCCCGGCGAACTGCTCACCTGGGTACGGGTCCCGCTGCTGCACGCGCCGCAGGTCTTCCTCAAGGCCACCGGCCGCAGCGGCCCGGCCCGCGCCACCGCCTCCGTCGCGCTGGTCCTCGACCCGGCCCGGCGCGCCGTGCGCTGCGCCGTCGGGGCCGTCGCCCCGGTGCCGCTGCGCCCGCTGGAGGCCGAGGCCTGGGTGGCCGGGTGCATCGACTGGGACGGCAGCCGGGAGATCGACCCGGCCGCCACCGCCGCCTTCGGCGAGTACGTGGCCGCCGCCTGCGTCCCCGACAACTACGGAGCCGAGGGCGCCTGGGAGGCCGTGACCGAGGGGCCGACCGCGGCCGCCGTTCGGCTGCGGCGTACCGTATCGGTGCTGGCCCGACGGGCACTGGGAAGGGCGCTGAAGTGACCACAGACCCCATCGAGACCCTCGACGCCGACCCGCTCGGCCTCACCCCGCAGGTCACCCGCGAGCTGCGCCCGTGCGCCTCCTACACGCTGCGGGTCAACGGTTTCGAACGGCCCGTCACCGACGCCTGGATCGGCGAGAGCCTGCTCTACGTGCTGCGCGAGCGGCTCGGCCTGGCCGGCGCCAAGGACGGCTGCGAACAGGGCGAGTGCGGCGCCTGCTCGGTGCAGGTGGACGGCCAGCTGGTGGCCGGCTGCCTGGTGCCCGCCGCGCTGGCCGCCGACAGCGAGATCAACACCGTCGAGGGCCTGTCGGCCGGCGGCGGCGCGAGCGACGTCCAGCAGGCGCTGGCCGCCTCCGGCGCCGTCCAGTGCGGCTACTGCACCCCCGGCATGGCGATGGCCGTGCACGATCTGCTCCAGCGCAACCACCGGCCCACCGATGTCGAGGCCCGGCAGGCGCTGTGCGGCAACCTCTGCCGCTGCACCGGCTACCGCGGGGTGCTGGCCGCCGTCCAGACCGTCGCGGACGCCCGCGCGCTGGAGGCCGAGGAAGCGCAGGAGGCCGCCGCCGAGCAACCGGTGGGCGAGGCCCCGGCCGAGGCGCCGGTCGGGCAGCCCGCCGCCGTCGAGCCGGAGCCGGCCGTCGAGCCGCCGGTCTACGCCGACGCCGAGGCCTGGATCGAGCACGTCCCGCAGCCGGCCGCCGAGCCGGCCCCCGTCCCGGCCCAGGCCGACCCCGGGTACGGCGAGGGCGGCTACGACACCGGCGTGTACGACACCTCCGCGCTGGCCGCGATGCCGCCCGGCATCCCCGCCCAGGCCGCCGACGACCATGTCTACTACCCGCCGCAGGGCTACCCCGAGCAGGCCTACCAGGCCACCCCCGCGCACGGCACCTACGTGCCGGCCGGCTTCCCGGACGGCCACCAGCCGCAGCACGGCTACGACACCGGCTACGACGCCCCGGTCTACGAGCCGACCCCCGCGCACGGCACCCCGTACGCGGACCCGCACGGTGCCCCGGCCGAGGGCGGCGCCCCGTACACCGCCACCCCCGCCCACGGCATCCGCCTCCCCGAGGACGACCACGCATCATGACGTCGCCTACCGACATCGGCGCAGCAATCCAGCAGGACGGCGGCGAGGGCGGCGCGCCGGAGCCGTTCGGCCTGGGCAGCTCCCCGCTGCGCAGCGACGCGCTGCCCAAGGCGCTCGGCATCTACCCGTACGCGGCCGACCTGTGGGCCGAGGGGCTGCTGTGGGGCGCGGTGCTGCGCTCGCCGCACCCGCACGCCCGGATCCGCGGCATCGACACCTCGGCCGCGCTCGCCCTGCCCGGCGTGCACGCCGTGGTCACCGCCGCCGACCTGCCGCCGGGCCCGGACGGCACCCCCGACGGCGCCCCGGCCGGCCCGATCGTCGCCGACCGGCCGGTGCTGGCCTCCGGCGTGGTGCGCCACCACGGCGAGCCGATCGCCGCGGTGGCCGCCGACCACCCGGACACCGCCCGGCTGGCGGTCGGCCTGATCACGGTCGACTACGAGCCGATGGAGGCCGTGACCGACCCCGAGCAGGCCTTCACCGCGCCGCCGCTGCACCCGGACGGCAACCTGTTCCGCCACCTGCCGCTGCGCACCGGGGACCCGGAGGCGGTCGGCGAGATCGTCGTCGAGGGCCTCTACCAGGTCGGCCGGCAGGACCCGGCCCCGCTCGGCGCCGAGGCCGGCCTGGCCGTACCGCGCCCGGACGGCGGCGTCGAACTGCACCTGTCCTCCACCGACCCGCACGGCGACCGCGACCGCACCGCCGCCTGCCTGGGCCTGGAGCCGGACCGGGTCCGGCTGGTGGTCACCGGCGTGCCCGGCGCCACCACCGACCGCGAGGACCTCGCTTTCCAGGTCACCCTGGCGCTGCTGGCGCTGCGCACCGGCCGCCCGGTGAAGATGACGCTGACCCGCGAGGAGTCCTTCCACACCCACACCTCGCGCCACCCCGCGCTCCTGCGCTACCGCCACCACGCCGACGCCGAGGGCACGTTGGTCAAGGTCGAGGCGCAGATCCTGCTGGACGGCGGCGCCTACGCGGACGTCTCCGCCGAGGCGCTGGCCGCCGCGACGGCCTTCTCGGTCGGCCCGTACGTCTGCCCGAACGTGTTCGTGGACGCCTGGGCGGTGCGCACCAACAACCCGCCGGCCGGGCGGATGCGCGGCGAGGGCGCGCTGCAGGCCTGCTTCGCGTACGAGTCGCAGATGGACCAGTTGGCCGCCCGGGTGGGCGTGGACCCGGTGGAGATCCGCCGTCGCAACGCGATGTCCACCGGCGACCCGATGCCCACCGGGCAGGCCGTCACCTGCCCGGCGCCGGTGAAGGCGCTGTTGGACGCGGTGGCGGCCGAGCCGCTGCCGGCCCTGCCGGTGGACGACCCGGACGCCGAGTGGCTGCTGCCGGGCGGGCCCGGCGGCGCCGGGGACCCGGCGGCGGTGCGCCGCGGCATCGGCTACGCCGTCGGCATGGTGCACATGCTGGGCGCGGAGGGCGAGGACGAGGTCTCCACCGCCACCGTGCGGGTCAGCGGCGACCACGCCACGGTGATCTGCGCGGCCGTCGACGCCGGGCAGGGCTTCGCCACGCTGGCCCGGCAGATCGTGCAGACCGTGCTGGGCGTCAGCGAGGTCTACATCGCGCCGGCCGACAGCGACCAGTCGATCGCCGGGCCCTCCGCCCGCGGCCGGCACACCTGGGTCTCCGGCGGCGCGGTGGAGCGGGCCGCGCTGATGGTCCGCCACCAGCTGCTGCAGCCGATCGCGGCCAACTTCGGGATGTCGGCGGAGCTGCTGCAGATCGCCGACGGCAAGATCACCTCCTACGACGGGGTGCTCGGCATGCCGGTCGCCGAGGCGCTGGAGGGCAAGGAGCTCTGGGCCACCGCGCAGTGCCGCCCGCACCCGACCGAGCCGCTGGACGAGTCCGGGCAGGGCGACGCCTTCGTCTCCATCTCCTTCTGCGCGATGCGCGCGGTGGTGGACGTGGACATCGAGCTGGGCGCCGTCCGGGTGGTCGAGATGACCGTCGCCCAGGACGTCGGGCGGGCGCTGAACCCGCGGCAGATCGAGGACCGGATCGAGGCCGGCGTGGCCCAGGGCGTGGGTCTGGCGCTGATGGAGGACCTGCAGACCTCGGGAGGGGTGCTGCTCAACCCCTCACTGACCGGCTACCGGCTGCCCACCTCGCTGGACACCCCGGAGGTGCGGATCGCCGCCCTGCTGGAGGAGCGGGACGTGGTCGCCACCTTCGGCGCCAAGGCGGTCAGCGCCGTTCCCGCGGTGGTCGCTCCGTCGGCCGTCGCCGCCGCCGTCCGGGCCGCCACCGGCCTGCCGGTCGGCCGGCTGCCGATCCGGGCGGAGGACGCGGTCACGGCCTGACCCGAAAGGCCGGCCCGAAAGGCCGGCCCGAAAGGCTGATCCGAAAGGCTGATCCGAAAGACTGACCGGAAAAGCCTGGCCCGAAAAGCGCGAAGGGAATTGCCGGTCGACGTTCCGAGTCGACCGGCAATTCCCTTTCCCGAGGCCGTGGCGGGAATTGAACCCGCGTTCACCGCTTTGCAGACGGTCCCCTGAACCACTCGGGCACACGGCCAGTGAATTCAGGATGGCGGAGCCGGCGAATGGGGTCAACGAAGTTTTGTAAATTCTGTATGGCAATGTGTGCTACCGTCGAAGGCGGTGGCTGTTTTCCCGCCACCCCGGACGAGCGCGTCGTACCCGGTGACGACAGGACGACGCAGTTCAGCGGCAATCCGGCCGCTGTGGACTGCGGAGGTACGGCCGTCATGGCTTGGCTCGTTCTGATCGTCTCGGGTCTCCTGGAGACCGTGTGGGCGGTGGCCCTGGAATCGTCCAAGGGTTTCTCCCGCCTCGTTCCCAGCCTCGTGTTCGGCGTCGCCCTGCTGCTCAGCATGGGCGGGCTGGCGTACGCGATGCGCACCATCCCGATCGGCACCGGGTACGCGGTCTGGGTCGGCATCGGCGCGGTCGGCGCCGCGCTCTACGGCATGGCCGCCCTGGGGGACCCGGTGACCGTGGCCCGGATCGGCTGTCTGCTGCTGATCGTCTCCGGCGCGGTGGGGCTCAAGGTGCTGCACTGAGCCCCGGTCCGCCGCCCCGGTCCGCCGCACCGGTCCTACGCCTGCGGACCGAGCCGATCACCGACTCGGGTCAGGGGTTATCGAGGCGGACGGCTCTTACGATGTTACGTATGACCACTGCCTCCCCCACCTCGGTCGACTCCACCCCGATACCCGACGGCGCCGACCCCGGCGGCGGGGTCCTCAGCGGCCGCTACCGGGCGCTGACGCTGGGAATCGTGTCGGTGGTCCTGGTGATCGCCTTCGAGGCGACCGCGGTCAACACCGCGATGCCGACCGCGGCCCGCCAGCTGAACGGCCTCGGACTGTACGCCTTCGCCTTCTCCGGCTACTTCACCACCACGCTGTTCGCGCTCGTCGTCTCCGGGCAGTGGTGCGACCGGCGCGGGCCGCTGCGGCCGCTGTTCACCGGCATCGCGGTGTTCGGCGCCGGCCTGGTGGTGGCCGGCACGGCGCCCGGCATGTGGGTGTTCGTGGCCGGGCGGGCGATCCAGGGCCTGGGCGGCGGGCTGGTGATCGTCGCGCTGTACGTGGTGGTCGGCCGGGCCTACCCGGAGCGGCTGCGCCCGGCGGTGTTCGCGGCCTTCTCCTCGGCCTGGGTGCTGCCCTCGATCGTCGGGCCGCTGGTCTCCGGGGCCGTCACCCAGCACCTCGGCTGGCGCTGGGTGTTCCTGGCGGTGCCGGTGCTGATCCTGCTGCCGCTGGCCGTGATGGGCCCGGCGCTGGCCCGCTCGGAGCGGGAGCACCCGGTGCTCAAGGGCGCGGACTTCGACCGCCGGCGCACCCTGCTGGCCGCGATGGCCGCGGTCGGCGCAGGCCTGCTCCAGTACGCGGGCCAGCGCCGCGACCTGATCGGGCTGGTCCCCGGGATCGCCGGGGCGGCGCTGCTGGTGCCGGCGGTCCTCGGGCTGCTGCCGAAGCGGACCCTGCGGGCCGGGCGCGGGCTGCCGACGGTGATCCTGCTGCGCGGGGTGGCGGCCGGGGCGTTCTTCGCGGCCGAGGCCTTCATCCCGCTGATGATGACCACCCAGCGCGGCCTCTCGCCGACGCTGGCCGGGCTGACCCTGACCAGCGGCGGGCTCTCCTGGGCGCTGGGCTCCTGGCTGCAGGGGCGGCCCGGGGCCGAGCGCTACCGCGAGGCGATGATCCGGTGCGGCTTCGTGCTGACCGCGGTGGCGATCGCGGGCGCCGCGCTGGTGCTGGTTCCGGGGGTGCCGGCCTGGGCGGCCTCGGTGGCCTGGGGCGTCGGCGGCATCGGGATGGGCCTGGCGGTCGCGAGCGTCAGCGTGCTGATGATGAAGCTCTCCGCACCGGAGGACGCCGGGGCCAACTCGGCCGCCCTGCAGATGAGCGACGCGCTGGGCAACGTGCTGCTGACGGGCCTGGCCGGGGTGCTGTTCGCGGCGCTGGGCGGCGGCTCGCTCGCTGTCGCCCACGAGGGCGCCGCGGCCGCCGGCTCGCCCGGCGCCTTCGCGGTGATCCTGCTGGTGATGGCCGGGGTGGCGCTGCTGGGGGCGCTGCTCGCCGGCCGGGTCCGCGCCCGGTCCTGACGCTCAGCCCTCGGTGGCGACGGCGGTGGGGGAGGGGGCCGGCGGCGGCGCCGCCGGGATGCCGAGGAGGCCCTCCCAGCCGCCGGCCGGGGACTGGCCCGGGCCGAGGCTCTGCAGCTTGCGCAGCACCGCCGGGTCCTGGGCGTCCAGCCAGTCCACCAGCTGGCGGAAGGAGACCAGCCGGACCTCCGGCTTGCCCGCGATGGTCCTGAGCACGTCCTCGACGGCGTTCATGTAGATGCCGCCGTTCCACTCCTCGAAGTGGTTGCCGATGATGTACGGCGCCCGGTTGCTGTTGTAGGTGCGGTCGAAGCCCATCAGGTAGGAGTCCCGGGCCTGGGCCTGGAAGCCCTGGTAGAGCGCCGGGTCGGCCTTGGTGTTGGGGCCGCACTGGTTGTACATGATGTTGTAGTCCATCGACAGCACCTGGAAGGTGTGTCCGGGGAAGGGGATGGACTGCAGCGGGATGTCCCACAGCGCGCCGCCCTGGATCTTCTGCGGCCACACCTGGGCGCCGTTGCCGCTGCTGTCGTAGCGCCAGCCGCGCTTGACCGCGGTGGGCAGCAGGTTGCGCTGGCCCTCCAGGCAGGGGGTGCGGCTGCCGATCAGCTCCTTGCGGTAGTCGAAGGGCAGCGCCGGCAGGTCGGTGAAGCCGGTGTTGGTGCGCCAGTTCGTCACGAAGTCCATCGCCTGCTGGATCTCGCTGTCCCACTCCTCCGGGGACCACTTGCCGACGCCGGTGGAGCCGCAGAAGTGGCCGTTGAAGTGGGTGCCGATCTCGTGGCCCTCCAGCCAGGCGGCGTGCACGTTCTCCAGGGTGTCGCGGATGTGCTGGTCGCTCAGGTAGCCGATCTCGGAGGCGCCGGCCTGGTGCTGCGGCGGGAGGTACTGGTCCTTCTTGGACTCCGGCAGCAGGTAGAGGCCGCTGAGGAAGAAGGTCATCGAGGCGTTGTGCTCCTGGGCCAGCCGGCGGAAGCGGCCGAACAGGCCGTTGTCGAGCTCGCCGGCGCCGTCCCAGGAGAAGACCACGAACTGCGGCGGGCGCTGGCCGGGCCGGAGCCTCTCGGGGACGGGCTGGTGCGGCTGGGTGCCGGTGTCGGAGGTGGAGCCGTCGCCGATCAGGACGACCTCCGGCTTCTGCGGGACCGGGGCCGGGACGGCGCTCTGCCCGCCGTTCGGCGGGGCGGCCGGGGCCGCGCCGCCCGTCGGGTGTTCCCCGCCCGTCGCGTGCTCCCCGTCGCTGCCGCAGCCGGCCGCGAGAGTGGCGGCGGCGGCCGCCCCGGCGGCCAACAGGGTGCGGCGGGAGAGAGCGTCCATGGTCACTCCGTTCATGAGGCGTTCGGCAGGCGTTCGGCGTGCGGAAGTCCGCTCGGACCGCGAGGAGCGATAGAACCCGTGATCGGGTCAGCATGGCATGAGGGCAAGAACGGTCGAAGAGGCACAGCGGACGGTCGTAATCGATCGCTCGATTGACGCAACCGAACCGGTGGGCCAGGTCGTCGGAGCTGTTCGACGGGTGTTTCCGCCGCGCTCGGGCGCGGAACGGATTCGTCACGTTCGGTGTCCGGGCCTTCGCTCGCCGTACGGGCGGGGCCCGCATCCCTGCCGATCGGCGGGTGCGGATACGACCGTCGTGGGGACGTGCCCCAGGGTTTCGATCCGGTTGAATGAGTTCCCAGGAAACTCCCAGGAAGCGGGATTCCGTCGACAGAGGGGAGCGTCCGTGGGTGACCGGCAGAGCAGGAGCCCCCGGCCGGGCACCCTGGCGGCGGGCTCCGCGCTGGTGCTCGGCACCTACCAGCTGTACGCCATCGAAATGCACGACCGAAAGGACTTCCCGGACGACCGGGTCTACCGCCAGGCCGCCGACGCTCAGCTGCGGGTCATCACCTGCGGCGGCGCGTACAGCGAGGACCACGGCTACGAGGGCAATGTCGTGGCTCACGGATTCCTGGCCGACACCACCTCGCCGGGGAAAGCCGCATGACCACGCTCACCCTCGCCACCCGCTGGAACCCGATCGACTGGCCGCTCACCCACGGCCCGATCCCGTACGCCGTGCTCGCCGCCGGCTGGGCGGCGCTCGCCCTGCTGGCCGTCCGCCGCGACCGGGACTGGTGGCGGTTCCGCCTGCCCGCCGCCCTGGTCACCGCGGGCGCGCTCAGCCTGCTGCTCGACGTCCTGGTGGACGGCTGGTGGCACCCGTTCCCCGAGGGCACGCCCCGGTACGTCACCTGGTGGATAGCCGTCGCCCTGCTGGGCTTCTGCCTGGCGGGCTACCGGATGCGCCGAGGGCCCTGGCGGCGCCGGGCGCTCACGTTCGGCCTGAGCCTGCTGGTGCTGCTGATGGCCTCCTCCCAGGTCAACATCGGCTTCGGACAGTTCCCGAGCGGCCGGGTGATGCTCGCGCCGTGGCTGACCAGGACCGACTCTCTGGTCGCCGACAAGACCGCTCAGACCGTCGCAGCCCCGCCGGACAAGGTGCTCGACGAGGTCTGGCACGCCCCGGCGAACCTGCCGGAGAAGGGCAGCGTCTCGGTGGTACCGATCCCGGGCACCAAATCGGGCTTCAAGGCCCGCGACGCGTACGTCTACCTCCCGCCCGCCTACCGGGCCACCCCGCGGCCGCTGCTGCCGGTGGTCGTCATGATCAGTGGTCAGCCGGGGGTCCCGGGGGACTGGGTGCTCTCCGGGCAGATCAACGAGGCGCTGGACGCGTTCGCGGCCGAGCACGGCGGCCTCGCGCCGATCGTGGTGATGCCCGACCAGCTCGGCTCGACCTGGGCCAACACGCTCTGCCTGGACTCGAAGATCGCCAAGGTGCAGACCTACCTGGCCGCGGACGTCCCCGACTGGATCCACCGGAACCTGCAGACCGCCACCGGCCGCAAGGCCTGGGCGATCGGCGGCGCCTCGATGGGCGGCACCTGCGCGCTCCAGCTCGGGGTCAACGCGCCCGACGTGTACGGCACCGTCCTCGACATGTCGGGGCAGACGGAACCGACCCTGGGCACCCGGGAGGAGACCGTCAAGGCCGCCTTCGGCGGTGACGAGAAGAAGTTCGACGCGGTCGATCCGCTCCAGGTGATGGCCCGCCGGAAGTTTCCGGACACCACCGTCGCCCTGGTGGTCGGCGAGACCGACGGGGAGTTCCGGCCGCAGATGGAGAACGTCTACCAGGCCGCGCAGGCCGCCGGGATGAAGGCCAGGTTCGAGCTCATGCCGGGCGGCCACGGCTGGGTCGTGTTCCGCCCCGGCATCGTCCAGCAGATCCCGTGGCTGGCCCAACAGACCGGACTGACCAGGTGATCGGGGTCGGATTCGCGCCCACCGTCGAGCGCGAGCGGGGAACGGGGCCGGGCAGGGGGCGCGCGGCCGACCAGGACGTCGATCTCGCCCCGGTCACCCGGACGGCGGAACCGCGCCCGCAGCGGGTGCGGCGGGCGGCCCGGATGCTCGGTGGTCGGCTGCGCGCGGCGCCGCTGACCCTCGCGCTGCTGGCCGGGCTCTGGACGCTCGGCGCGGCCACCGGGAGCCTGGCCGACGGGCCGCACCAACGGCTGCTCGCCCGTGCGGGCGTCGGCCTGCCCACGCTCGCCGAGGGCCGCTGGTGGACGCCGGTCACCTCGATGCTGTGGTGCTCGGGCATCGGCGCGTACGTCTTCACCAGCCTGCTGCTGCTCCTGGTCGGCCCGGCCGCCGAACGGCGGCTCGGCCGGCTGCGCACCCTCGTGGTGCTCGTCGGCGGGCAGGTGGTCGGCACCCTGCTGGGCGCCGGACTGGTCGAGTTCGGCTCCTCGGCGGGGGAGCAGTGGACCGGTGCGGTGGCCGACCAGATCTCGGTCGGGCCCGGCGTCGGCCTGTTCGCCCTGGCCGGGGTGCTCGGCTACCGGCTCACCGTGCTCTGGCGCCGCCGACTGCACCTGCTGGTGCTGCTCGTCCCGCTGGTCATGACGCTGTACGTCGGCCACCTGCAGAGCGTCCAGCGGTGCGCCGCCGCGCTGGTCGGGCTGGGCGTCGGCGCGCTGCTCAGCCGGGGCCGGCCGTACCTGCGCACCCACCGCTCCTCGCACGCCGAGACCCGGGTGCTGGTGGCGCTCTGCCTGGTCGCCGCCGCCCTCGGGCCGCTGATCGCCTCGCTGTACGACAACGCCAGCGGGCCGTTCAACACCTTCTCCGAGCTGTACTTCTCGCACCGGCTCAGCCCGGAGGAGGTGGCCGACTTCTGCGCGATGTCGGCGCACGACTGCGCCCGGGCGCACGCCGTCGAGCGGATCTTCGACACCCCGGGGTGGCTGATGGCCGCGCTGTTCCCGGGGCTGCTGCTGGTGCTCGCCGAGGGGCTGCGCCGGGGCCTGCGGTTCGCCTGGCGGATCACCGTGGCCGCCCAACTGCTCTGGGGGGCCCTGCTGGCCTGGCTGTACCTGGACGCCGGGCCGGTCAGCGGGGACGTGGTGCAGTACTTCGTCGAGGCGATGGCGCTGCCGCTGCTGACCACCGGCCTGCTGCTGGCCACCCGGCAGCGGTTCCGGGTGCGGCTGGCCGGCCGGGCGGTGCGCCGACTGGCCTGGGTGGTCGGCGGGGCCGCGGTGCTCTCCTCGGCCGCGTACGTGGGGCTGGGGCGGCTGGTGGCCGCCCAGTTCGAGCCGGGGGCGACCGTCCGCCGGCTGATGCACGGACTGCCGGCCCAGTTCCTGCCGCCCGCCTACAACGACCTGACGCCGGACTACCCGATCGCGGTCGGCCCGGTGGCGCTGTTCCTGGAGACGTACTGCGGGCTGGCGTTCTGGGTGGTCACGCTGGGCGCGCTGCTGTCCGTCTTCCGCCGCCCGGTGCTGCACACCGACGCGACGGCGGCCGCCCGGGCCCGGGCGCTGCTCAGCACGCACGGCGGCGGGACGCTGTCCTTCATCACCACCTGGGACGGCAACCACTACTGGTTCGACGAGCACGGCCGGGCCGCCGTCGCCTACCGGCTGGTCGGCACCGTGGCGCTGACCACCGGCGACCCGTTCGGTGCCCCGGACGCGCGGGCGTGCGCGGTGGCCGGCTTCGCCCGGTACTGCGACGCCCGCGGCTGGATGCCCTGCTTCTACAGCGTCTCCGCCGAGACCAGGGCCGCCGCCGCCCAGTTGGGCTGGCGCTCGGTGCAGGTCGCCGAGGACACCGTGGTGCCGCTGCCCGAACTGGCCTTCACCGGCCGCAAGTGGCAGGACATCCGCACCGCCCTCAACAAGGCCGGCAAGCAGGGCATCACCGCGGAGTGGTGGGCGTACCACGAGGCGCCGATCGAGCTGCGCGAGCAGATCCGGGCGATCTCCGAGGAGTGGGTCTCCGAGAAGGGCCTGCCCGAGATGGGCTTCACGCTCGGCGGGCTGGAGGAGCTGGACGACCCGGACGTGCGGGTGCTGATCGCGGTGGACGAGGAGCGGACGGTGCACGGGCTGACCAGCTGGATGCCGGTGTACGAGAACGGCGTGCCGGTCGGCTGGACGCTGGACTTCATGCGCCGGCGCTCCGACGGCTTCCGCGGCGTCAACGAGTTCCTGATCGCCTCGGCCGCGCTCGGCTTCAAGGGCGAGGGCGCGCGCTTCCTGTCGCTGTCGGGCGCGCCGCTGGCCCGCACCGGGCAGGACGAGGAGCCCAACGGACTGCAGCGGATGCTGGACTGGATGGGCAAGGTGCTGGAGCCGGTGTACGGCTTCCGCTCGTTGCTCGCGTTCAAGGCGAAGTTCCAGCCGGAGTACCGGCCGATGTACATGGCCTACCCGGACCCGGCCGCGCTGCCCGGCATCACCCGGGCGATCGGCAAGGCCTACCTGCCGCACCTGACGGCAGCTCAGGGCGTGCGGCTGATGCGCAAGCTGTCGGGCTGAACCGCCCTCCCCCGAGCCGAAGGGGCGCGCCGGTGCCGAAACGGAGGAGCGAGGGAGCGCCGACTGTCGGCATCGGGTCAAGAGCGCCCTGGAGGCGAGCGGGCGAGTCACAGCCGAGTGGGCGGCGGGTGACCGCCGGCCTTCCCGGGCCCCGAACCCGGACGGCAGCGGACACCCGGTGACCGGCTGTCGGCCGGCCGGTGACCGGCACCGACGGCCGGAAGCGCGGGGGCGCTCCCGGACGACGCCCGGCGCTCAGCCGAGCAGCTGGGCGAGCGCGCGGTCGGCGTCCAGGTGCAGGTGCTCCTCGCCCTCGGGGACGAGCAGCCGGCTGCGCCACAGGAAGCGCCGCAGGTCGGTGGTGTCGAACTGGAGCAGTGCGGTGCCCTCCGGGGCCCGCAGCTCGACCATGGCGCGCCGGCCGGGCGCGGGCCGGACGTGGACGTCGCCGACGCCGGCCGGCAGCTCCAGGCCGGCCGAGAGCAGCTGGCGGGCGAAGACCCAGACGATGTCCTCGGTGCCCTCGCCGTCCGGAAGGTCGTCCAACGAGAACTCGGCGGGGAAGGCCATCCGGACCGCGAACGGGTCCTCCGGCAGGTAGGACAGCACCACGCGAAGCCGGGCGGAGCGGTGCGGGGAGAGGATCAGGCGGGCCTGGACGGTCTCTTCGACGCCGTTGTGCTGCATGGCGGGGTCCCTTCGGGCTGTGGGGGGTGGGGCGGTCTTACACCAGTGAGAGTGGTGGGACGGCCTCCGGTTACGCGCTTTCGACAGAGTTTCCAATGTGGCCCGCATCACATCGAATTCCGGCCGTCCCGCCCGCCCGCGGGCCCGGGTCGAAGCGGCCGAACGGCGGCGGGGCCGGTAGGCTGGGCGGGTTGTCCGATCGCCGCCCGACCGCGGGACGGGGCCGCAAAACCGCCCCTGACCTGCGATGATCCCCCTCGGAGACCGTGAGTACTGCCGCCGCCTCCTCGATGCCGCTGTTCTCCGACGTATCGGAGACGCAGGCGCCCGTCCGGGCCGTCGGCCATGCCGCGCCCGCCGCCTCGCACCACCTCTCCCCGGCCTTCCCCGGCCGCGCCCCCTGGGGCACCGCCGGCAGGCTGCGGGCCTGGCAGCAGGGTGCGCTGGACAAGTACATCGAGACCCAGCCGCGCGACTTCCTCGCGGTCGCCACCCCCGGCGCAGGCAAGACCACCTTCGCGCTCACCCTGGCCTCGTACCTGCTGCACAACCACCTGGTGCAGCAGGTGACGGTCGTCGCGCCGACCGAGCACCTGAAGAAGCAGTGGGCCGAGGCCGCCGCACGGATAGGCATCAAGCTGGACCCGGCGTACTCCTCCGGGCCGCTGTCCCGGGATTACCACGGCATCGTGGTCACCTACGCGGGCGTCGGGGTCAACCCGATGCTGCACCGCAACCGGACCGAGGCCCGCAAGACCCTCGTGATCATGGACGAGATCCACCACGCCGGTGACTCCAAGTCCTGGGGCGAGGCCTGCTTCGAGGCCTTCGAGCCGGCCACCCGCCGGCTGGCGCTGACCGGGACGCCGTTCCGCTCGGACACCAACCCGATCCCGTTCGTCTCGTACGAGGCGGGCGGCGACGGCATCCGCAAGTCCGTCGCCGACTACACCTACGGCTACGGGCACGCGCTCGCCGACCACGTCGTCCGCCCGGTGATCTTCCTCAGCTACAGCGGCAACATGCGCTGGCGCACCAAGTCCGGCGACGAGCTGGAGGCCCGGCTCGGCGAGCCGATGACCAAGGACCTGATCGCCCAGGCCTGGCGCACCGCGCTGTCCCCGCAGGGCGAGTGGATCCCGGCCGTGCTGCAGGCCGCCGACCGCCGGCTGACCGAGGTCCGCAAGGCGATCCCGGACGCCGGCGGGCTGGTGATCGCCACCGACCAGACGGTGGCCCGGGCCTACGCCAAGATGCTGCGCGAGATCAGCGGCGAGAAGGTCACCCTGGTGCTCTCCGACGAGACCGAGGCCTCGAAGCGGATCTCCGACTACTCGGCCGGGACCTCGCGCTGGATGGTCGCGGTCCGCATGGTGTCCGAGGGCGTCGACGTCCCCCGGCTGTGCGTCGGGGTGTACGCGACCTCGATCTCCACCCCGCTGTTCTTCGCCCAGGCCGTCGGCCGCTTCGTGCGCGCCCGCAAGCGCGGCGAGACGGCCTCGGTGTTCCTGCCGACCATCCCGATGCTGCTGGGCTTCGCCAACGAGATGGAGCTCCAGCGCGACCACGTGCTGGACCGGCCCAAGAAGGAGGGCGACGGCCTCTTCGACGAGGAGGACCGGCTGCTCGCAGAGGCCGAGCGGGCCAACGACGGGCCGGACGGCGCGGGCGGCGAGGAGTTCTCCTACGAGGCGCTCGGCTCCGACGCGGTCTTCGACCGGGTGCTGTACAACGCCATGGAATTCGGCATGCAGGCCCACCCGGGCAGCGAGGAGGAGGACGACTACCTCGGCATCCCGGGCCTGCTGGAGCCGGACCAGGTGCAGATGCTGCTGCAGAAGCGCCAGCACCGCCAGATCCAGCGCAGCAAGACCAAGCCCGCCGAGGAGGCCGACCTGCTGGAGCTGCCGGCCGAGCAGCGGCCGGTCGTCACCCACCAGGAGCTGCGCGAGCTGCGCAAGGAGCTGAACGCGCTGGTGGCCGCCTGGCACCACCGCACCAGCCAGCCGCACGGCACCATCCACAACGAGCTGCGCCGCCAGTGCGGCGGGCCGCTCACCGCGCAGGCCACCGCCAACCAGCTGAAGGCGCGGATCGCCCGCATCCGGGAGTGGGCGAAGTAACGGTCCGGCGGGTGCGGACGGGCGTGTCCTGGACGGGCCCGTCTGCCCCGGTGTGTCCGGACATCGGACCGGGGGCGGACGCGCGCCCTGTCGCGCCGGTTGATTCAAGGGTGTTTGTCCGGAATTCCCGACGGTGTTGGTGACGATCACGCCCGAATTTTGGACAACCACTTCCGCCGCGACATTTCCTTCACTACCTTTCCCCCACGCTCTTCCGCCGGGCAACCCCCCGCGGGACGGGCTCCGCAGGACCGCGCGGCCGTCAAGGACGACGCCCGCGCGGCCCGAGCGCGGCCACCCCCACCTGCGCGCGACACCGACCTTTGGACCGGCGCCGCCCGCCCCGCGAGCGCCGCGGAAAGGATTGTCCGTCGTGACTGCCGAGACCTCCCAGACGCTGGACCGCGGCGTCCGCGTCCTCAAGCTCCTCGCCGACTCCGAGCGCGGGCTCACCGTCACCGAGCTGGCCGCCCGGCTGGCCGTCAACCGCACCGTGGTCTACCGGCTGCTCGCCACCCTGGAACAGCACGGCCTGGTCCGCCGCGACATCGGCGGCCGCGCCCGGGTGGGCCTGGGCGTGCTGCGGCTGGCGCACCGGGTGCACCCGCTGCTGCGGGAGGCTGCGCTGCCGGCCCTGCGCAGCCTCGCCGAGGACCTCGGCGCCACCGCCCACCTGACCCTGGTGGACGGCAACGAGGCGCTGGCCGTCGCCGTGGTCGAGCCGAGCTGGACCGACTTCCACGTCGCCTACCGGACCGGGCTGCGCCACCCGCTCACCGAGAGCGCGGCCGGCCGGGCGATCCTGGAGGCCCGCGGCTTCCCCAGCCAGCGCCGGCCCGATCAGGGGTTCGTCATCACCCGTGCGGAGGAACAGTCCGGCGCCAGCGGGGCCGCCGCCGCGCTGCTGGGGCTGAGCGGCATCGAGGGCAGCGTCGGCGTGGTGATGCTGAACGGGCTGGTGCCCGAGCGGGTCGGGCCCCGGGTGGTGGAGGCGGCCACCGAGGTGGCCGACGCCCTGAGGTAGCGCCCTTCGGCGCCGGGTGTGTTTGGATTTCCCTTGTGCCCGACACCAAGCTGCCCAAGGCCCTCTCCGCCCCGCGGACCCGCGTGCTCGCGCTCTGCGGGGTGCTGGTCGCCGCCCTGTTCGGCGTCGCCGCCTTCGTCCCGCTGCCGTACACCCTCACCTGGCCGGGCCTGACCGCGGACACCCTGGGCGCCTACCGGGACCGCCCGGTGCTCACCATCACCGGGGCGCCGCTGCGCACCACTGAGGGCGAGCTGCGGATGGTCACCATCTCGGCCACCAATCCGGGGCAGAAGACCAGGTTCTGGCGCGCGCTGCAGGCCTGGTTCAACCCCGACGAGGCGGTCCGCCCGACCGAGACGGTGTACCCGCAGAGCAACCCGACCAAGGCCGAGGAGGTGACGGCCCAGCAGATGGTCGAGTCGCAGGACAGCGCCACCGCGGCCGCGCTCGACTACCTCCACCTCTCGCCGGACCAGGTGAAGGTCAAGGTCGACCTGGGCGACGTGGGCGGCCCGAGCGCCGGCCAGATGCTGGCGCTGGGCATCGTCGACAAGCTGGCCGGCGACGGCAAGGGCGGCGACCTGACCGGCGGGCTCAAGATCGCGGGCACCGGCACCATCGAGAAGGACGGCACCGTCGGCCCGGTCGGCGGCGTGCCGCTGAAGACCCAGGCGGCCGCCCGGGACGGCGCGACGGTGTTCCTGCTGCCCCGGGACGAGTGCGCGGACGCCAAGGTGCACACGCCCAAGACGCTGCGGCTGGTGCCGGTCGGCACGCTCGCCGAGTCGGTCTCGGCGCTGGAGGCGCTCAGGAGCGGCGGCGCCGTCCCCAGCTGCTGACCGGTCCCCGTGGCGGCTCGGGCCGCCTACTCGGCGGCTGCCTGGTCCACCAGCGGCAGGATCCGGTACGGCACCGGGTTCTCCAGCACGATCGCGGTGGAGGAGCGGACGATCCCGTCGAAGCCCACCACCCGGTCGATCACCCGCTGCAGATCGGCGTTGGAGCGGGCCACGATCCGCACCAGCATGTCCCCGATGCCGGTGATGGTGTGCAGCTCCAGCACCTCGGGCACACCCGCCAGGTGCGCCCGCACGTCCGCGCCCTGGCCCTGGGAGATCTCCAGGGTCGCGAAGGCCGTCACCGGGTAGCCGATCGCCGCCGGGTCCACCTCCGGGCCGAACCCGTTGATCACGCCCTTGGCCTGCAGCCGGTCCAGCCGGGCCTGCACGGTGCCCCGGGCGACCTGCAGCCGGCGCGAGCACTCCAGCACGCCGATCCGCGGCTCCTCCGCCAGCAGCCGGATCAGCCGGCCGTCCAGGGCGTCGATGGCGTCGTTCCCGCCGCCCGACGGGGGAGCCGAAACACCCTGCGGGGTGGGGGAGTCGGGCGAGCCGGGGGAGCTTGGGGAGTGGGCGGGGGGCATCGCGGCACCGTCCTCCGGTGGGCATTCTGTACAGCGGCGCCGCCGATTCTCCCGCCCCGGGGCACAGCTTGACCAGAAGGAAACGGAACAGTTGCGCGCCGGTCGGCTCGGCGCCACCCTCCAGCCACGACCCCGTGCCTCGGGCCCCACCCCGGACGCGGGGCGGTCCGTACGCCTACCGGGAGGGCCGTCATGACCGACACCGCCGCCGAACCCGTCCTGCTCGCCGCAGGCCCGGCCGAGGGGACGGGGGAGCCGGATCCACTGTCGATGGGCCGCGCCGACGCGGTGGTCTTCGCGGTCGCCGACGCGCAGCGGGCGGCCCGCCGCTACTGCGCCGCGCTCGGGCTGCGCTGCACCGCGTACGCCGGGCCGGAGACCGGCGAGCCGGAGACGGTCTCGTACGTGCTCGCCGCGCCGGGGACGCGGATCGTACTCACCTCGCCGGTGCGGGTGACCGGCCCGCGCGGCCGGGAGCTGGCGGCACACCTGGCCCGGCACGGGGACGGGGTGCTGGACCTCGCGGTGAGCGTGCCGGACGTCTACTACGCGTACGACTACGCGGTGGACCGGGGCGCGCTGTCGCTGGCCGAGCCGCACGAGGTGCGGGACCGGTTCGGCTCGGTCGTGCTGGCCACCATCGGGGTGCCGGGCGGCACCAGGCACACCCTGGTCGACCGGGCCGGGTACGCGGGGCCGTACCTGCCGGGGTACGTGCCCTTCGAGAGCCGGTGAGGCCGGTGACGTCGGCTCAGCGGATGGCCGTCTCGACGACCGGCGGGTGGCCGTTCCAGTGGACGAACACCGAGTTGGCCTGGTCGCCCTTGGTGAAGTCCACCCGCATCCACTGGTCGCCGTTCCACACCTGCATCTGCCAGCCCGGGTCCGGGGTGGCGGAGACCAACGAGGCCTTGTCGGCGCGGATGTCCAGGGCCACCCGGCCGCCGGGGATCGGGTAGCTCTTCACCGTGGACGTCGCGGTCGCGGTCGCCGTGGGAGGCCGGGTGGGCGGCGGGGTGGCCGCGGTGACGGCCGCCGGGCGGGTGGCGGTGGCCGTCGGGGAGGCCGACGGGGTCTCGTCCTGGGCGGCCGGGCGCGGCTGGTCGGGGGTGACGGTCGCGGTGTACGGCGTGCCGTCGGCCTTCGGGGACGGCAGCGGCAGCGCCGCGGGCCGCTCGAACGCGGCGCCGGTGAGCACCGCGTGCACGCCGAGCCAGGACAGCGCCACCGCCGCCCCGGTGGCCGCCGCCCAGGCGCCGAGCTGTACCAGTCCGTTCCGCATCGTCCGCACATCCTGCCGTATTTCCGGGCAGCCGAGAGCGGCACCCCCGGTATTCCGCAGGGCAGTTGCACAATGTCCGGACCGGGCTCGGGGGCACCCCCGCGGTACAGACCACTGCCCGTCGATGGCGTACCGTGCAGGCCCATGGCAACAGTGCTCGTGGTCGAGGACGACCCCTTCGTACGCTCCGCCCTGATCCGCCACCTGACCGACACCGGTCACGCGGTGCGCAGTGTGGGTACGGCCCTGGAGGCGCTGCGGGAGGTCGCCCAGGTCGGCTGCGACCTGGTGATCCTGGACCTGGGACTGCCCGATCTGGACGGCGGCGAGGCGCTCAAGATGATCCGGGGGCTGACCGACGTCCCGGTGATCATCTCCACCGCCCGGGACGACGAGGCCGAGATCGTCCGGCTGCTCAACGACGGGGCCGACGACTACCTGGTGAAACCTTTCTCCGGAGAGCACCTGAGTGCCCGGACGGCCGCCGTACTGCGCCGACTCGGCAGCGGCGCCGCGCCCGTCGCCCGGGTGCTGCGGGTCGGCGGACTCGCCATCGACCTGCAGCGGCGCGAGGCCGTCCTGGACGGGCGGGCGCTCGACCTGACCCGGCGCGAGTTCGACCTGCTGGCCTTCCTGGCCGCCCGGCCCGGGGTGGTGGTGCCCCGCAAGGAGATCCTCGCCGAGGTCTGGCAGCAGACCTACGGCGGCGACCAGACCATCGACGTCCACCTCTCCTGGCTGCGCCGCAAGCTCGGCGAGACCGCCGCCAACCCCCGCTACCTGCACACCGTCCGGGGCGTCGGGGTCCGGCTGGAAGCCGTCGGGGACCCCGGGGGGCACCGGACGTGAAGCGGTTCGCGCACTCGCTGCGCTGGGCCCTGATCAAGGCCGCGGTCGCCGGGACCACCATGGTCGCGCTGGCCTTCCTCATCCCGCTCGGCCTGATGGTCCAGCAGACCGCCCGGGACCGGGCCTTCACCGCCGCCGAGCGGCAGGCCGCCGCGCTCGGTCCGGCGCTCGCCATCACCATCGACCAGGACGCCGTCGACCGGGCGCTGGCCAGCACCGACGCGGGCGCGCAGGGGCGGATGGCGGTGCACCTGCCGGCCCCCACCGGGGCGCCGACCGGCGGCGGACCGGACGGCCCCACCATCGGCGAGGGGCGCGCGGCCCCCGGCGACGTGGCCACCGCCGGCGGGCAGGGCCGCTCCTTCACCGTCGCGGTGCCCGGCGGGTACGCCCTGCTCCAGCCGGTCGCGGTGGACACCGGACGGACCGCCGTGGTCGAGGTGTTCGTGGCCGAGAGCGACCTCACCCGGGGCGTCCCCACCGCCTGGCTGGTGCTCTCCGCGGTCGCGCTCGGCCTGGTCGCCATCTCGGTGCTGGTTGCCGACCGGATGGGCGGCCGGATCGTCGCCTCCGCCCGTCGGCTCGCCGCCGCCGCCCGCTCGCTCGGCGCCGGGAACCTTGCGGTCCGGCTCCCGGTGACGGGCAAGCAAGTCGACGGCAGCCCCGAGGAACTGCGCGAGGCCGCCCAGGCGTTCAACACCATGGCCGACCGGGTGGTCAAACTCGTCGCCGCCGAACGCGAGCTGGCCGCCGACCTGTCGCACCGGCTGCGCACCCCGCTGACCGTGCTGCGACTCAACGCCGCCTCGCTCGGCGACGGCGACGCGGCCGACGCCACCCGGCACGCGGTGGCCCAACTGGAGCGCGAGGTCGACCAGATCATCCGCTCCGCCCGTCGCGCCCCCGAGGACGCGCCCGCCGTCGCGGTCGGCTGCGACGCCGCCGAGGTGATCCGCGAGCGGGTCGGCTTCTGGTCCGCGCTGGCCGAGGACGAGGGCCGCCGCTGGCAGCTGGCCGGCGCCGAGCGGGCCGTGCCGGTGCCCGTCCAGCGCGCGGACCTGGCCGCCGCCGTCGACGCGCTGCTCGGCAACGTCTTCCGGCACACCGCCGTGGGCACCGCCTTCTCGGTGGACGTACTGGCCACCGACTGCTCGGTGATCGTGCTGGTCGGCGACGCCGGGCCGGGCTACAGCGACCCGGCCGCCGCCCTCAGGCGCGGCGAGGGCCACGGCGGCGAGGGCTCCACCGGCCTCGGCCTGGACATCGTCCGCAAGCTCGCCGAGTCCACCGGCGGGGACCTGGCGCTCGGCCGCACCGCCGTCCTCGGCGGCGCGGAGACCCGGCTGCGGTTGCGCACCCGGGCGGAGGACGACGCGCTCCCCGCGCGGTCCGGGCGGCGGCGGTCGCGGGGCGCGTCGTTCCAGAAGTGAGGGTGCCGAAAGCGAGGGCGCCGGAAGTGGGCGGGATGCCGGGTGGTGTCCTGCTGCTCAACCCGTCGGCCGTTCCGCAGCTCGGGCCGCGTTTGTGACGCTGGGTAGTCGATCGTGCCCAGGCCGGGTTCGGCGCCATCCGGTATCGTCGCTGGTTGGCCGAGCGGTGGACGGAGTGGACAGTGACAGCGGTGCAAGACGAGCGCAGCCCGGTGCGGACCGTACCCGACCCCTCGCCCGCCCCCCTGTCCAACCGGCTGCGGCTCGCGCTCGACGCCCCCGTGCGCGCGCTGCGCGAGGCGCCCCGCCGCCCGCTGCTGGCCGCCTCGGCCGTGGCCCTGCTGTCGCTGGTCGTGTACACAGTGGTCCGCCACTTCGTCCACACCTCGATGGTGGACATGATCGTCTACCGGGCCGAGGGCGCCGCCGTCGCCAACGGCACCGACCTGTACGCGCTGCGCGTCACCGAGTGGAACCTGCCCGCGACGTACCCGCCGTTCGCGGCGATGCTGTTCGTCCCGACCACCTGGTTCCCGGTCCCCTTCCTCCGGATCGCGATCACTCTCGGCAACCTCGGGCTGCTCGCCCTGCTGGCCCACCTGTCCTTCAAACTGGTCGGCTGGCCGCGCCGCGAGCTGCGGCCGATCGGCGTGGTCCTGGTGACCGGAATCGGCGTCTGGCTCGAACCCGTCTTCACCACGCTCCGGTACGGCCAGATCAACCTCGCGCTCGCCTGTCTGATCCTCTGGGACCTCACCCGTTCGGACGGGCACCGCAGCAAGGGCGTGGCGATCGGCATCGCGGCCGGCATCAAGCTCACCCCCGGCCTGTTCGCCGTCTACCTGCTGATCACCGGCCGGGTCCGGGCCGCCTTCACGGCCGGCCTCACCTTCCTCGGCACCTTCCTGATCGGCGCGCTCTTCCTGCCCGACGCCACCTGGGGCTTCTGGACCAAGTACCTCTACGACTCCTCCCGGGTCGGCAAGACCGAGATCGTCGACAACCAGTCGATGCGCGGCGCCTTCGCCCGCCTGCTGCACACCGCCGACCCCGGCATCCTGGCCACCCTCGGCGCAGGCGTGGTCGCGCTGGCCGGCCTCGCCGTCGCCGCCTGGGCCGCCCGCAGCGGCCGCTGGCTGCCCCGGTCCGAGGCCTGGGGCGTCTGCTGTGCCGCCGTCACGGCCGTGCTGATCTCGCCGATCAGCTGGACCCACCACTGGATCTGGTGCGTGCCGATGCTCGTCCTGCTCGCCGCCGAGGCCTCCGTGGAGCGCGCCCGCCCGGCCGGGGTGCGCAGGCTGCGCTGGCGGGCCGCGTTCTGGGCCACCGCGCTCGCCTTCGTGTCCTTCGCGATGTGGGCCGCCAAGCCGCTCGGCCCGGCCGTCCTCCACATGTCACCGCTGCGCCAGGTGCCCACCTCGATCTATCCGTGGGTCGGACTCTGCTTCCTGCTCGCCGCCGCGATCCGGATAAGGGCTCGGCGGCGGTCCGCCGGCGCGCCGCTCGTCCGGCTGCCCGGACAGCGCAGCGGCGACGGCGGCCCGGACGCCACCCGCGGTCGTCAGCAGGCCCCCGCGGCCCGCTGAGCCGGCGGGGGCGCCGCTCCCGTTCTCCTGTACCCGTCGCACCTGGACGTGCCGGTGTGCGTCGTGGACGTGCCGGTGCACGCTGCGGCGCACGCCTACGCGAGCAGCTCGGCGAGCGAGCCGTCCATGTCCAGCGCGGCCAGCTCGCTGCCCGGCGGGACCAGCCGGTGCGCCCGCTCCAGCCAGGCCGCGACGGCCGGCAGCGGCGCCTCCAGCAGCGCGTCCCCGGCGGGCGAGCTGAGCGCCAGGCAGAGCACGCTGCGCCGGCCCGAGCGGGTCGGCCAGATCCGCACGTCGCCCTGGCCGCACGGGCGGAAGGTGCCCTCCACCAGCAGCTCGCGGGCGAACACCCAGGTGACCGGGGAACCGGTGTCCAGGTGGAAGGTGATGTACACCGCGTACGGGTCGTGGCTGCCGTAGGTCAGCCGGGCCGGGACGGGGACGCTGCGCTCGGGGGAGAGCACCAGGTTGAGCTCCAGCTCGTGCTCCACGACGCTGACGGGGCGGTCCATGATCGTCTGCCTCTCTGTCTTCGGTTCGTGCCCGGTTCCGGGCCCTGTGACCTTTGAGAGGGCGGTCCACACCGGCTCTTACACACGTTTCCGGGTTTTCTCCGGGAAGTTTCGTCAGGGGTGGTGAACGACCTGGGTTGCGGCGCGCGGGCACCTGTCGCGCGCCGGTTTCTTTACCTCGGGCGGCCCTCCGCTGTCCGGGGATTCGCCAACTTCCCGTCGGCACTCCGGCGAGGCACTACCCTTTGTGACGACTCGGCGACTGTCCGCCCATCGGTGGGCGCCTCCACGTGCGCGCCGAGCGCCCCAGGGCGTGCGCGGGCGCGCCGCAGTGGCATGCGCTGAGACCCGTGTTGAGACCTGTTCCGACCCGTTCCGACCGTGCCGACCCCCATCGGCCCTCGTCGGGACCTGGCAGGAGAGAAGACCCCCATGGCGGACCGTCCCTTCGCCGCCGACGGCGACCCGGCCGTCGCACCCGGGCCGGGCTACTACCCCGACCCCTCCATCCCCGGCTTCGTCCGGTACTGGGGCGGCTCGGCCTGGGTGCCGGGCACCACCCGCCCCTCGCCGGCCGAGGGCGAGGTGCTGGAGCCGCCCCGGTTCGCCGCCCGGCGGCCCGCCCCCGACGTGGCCGCGGCGCGGGCGGTGCCGCCCCCGACGGTGCCGCAGGCGCGGTCGCACTCGCCCTCGCCGCTGCCCTCGGACCTGCCCGCGCCCTCGCCCTCGCCCGCGTCCTCGCCTTCGTACGCGACTTCCGGTGACACCGGGCCGGTCTACCTCGACCAGACCACCGGCGGGGCGTCCTTCGTGGTCGGGCCGCGGGTGGCGGAGGTGATCGGCGGGCCGGTGTTCCGGACCGTCGAGCCCGCCGCGCAGGAGGCGCCCGGGGCATCCGGCTGGCAGGCCGATCCGCAGGCGCAGTGGGGCCTGATGGAGACCGGCGGAGCGCCGCGCTGGGTCTCCTGGGGGGTGCTTCCGGGGGCGCCCGAGGCGGAGGAGGGGCACGCGGAGGCTGAGCTCGCTCCGGTTGCCGTGGAGGTGGCCGCCGCGGTCGCACCCGCCATGGCGACGGTGGTGCGCGAGGCGCCGACGCCGGTCGCGGCCGCCGGGGCGGTGCCGGTGGTCGAGGCGCAGGGGGAGACGGTGGCGGAGACGGGGGTGGGGGTCGAGTCGGCGGTTGAGGCGGCGGGTGGGGCGTCGGGGGTCGGGCCGAAGGCCGCGACCGCGACCGCTCCCGTGCGGTCCGGGCCCGCCTCGGCGCCCGCTTCCGCTTCCGCACCCGATTCCGCCGCTGCGCTGCCCGCCGTGCGGCCGGCCCGGGAGGCCGCCGTCCGTCGTCGGCCCGCCCCCGCCGTACCCGCCGGGCTGGGGCGGCGGCTGGCGGCGAGGGCGGTGGACACCGGGGTGCTGCTGGTGGTCGCCGTCGCCGCCGGGATCCCGCTCGGGCGCTCGGTGGCCGACCACCTCCAGCAGAAGCTCGACCAGGCCAAGATGGCCAGCTTCCTCACCCGCCGCCAGGTCCAGGTCTGGCTGGTGGACGACGTGGTGGTGGGCAAGCTGGCCGTGCTGCTCGGCATCCTGATGTTCGTCAGCCTGCTCTACGAGGTGCTGCCGACCGCCCGGACCGGCCAGACCTTCGGCAAGAGGCTGGCCCGGATCCGGGTGGTGGACGCCACCGAGCCCGGCCGCACCCGGCTGAGCCTCGGCCGCTCGCTGCTGCGATGGGTCGTCAGGCAGCTCGGGCTGGTGCTGCCGCTCGGTCTGGTGTGGCCGGTGTTCGACCGTCCGGCGCGGCGCGGCTGGCAGGACCGGGCGGCCCGGACCCGGGTGGTCCGCAGCTGAGGCCGCGGGGCCATCGCTGAGGGTCATCGCGTCGGCCTTCCGTCCCCCGAGCAGCAAAACGGACAAAATGTCCCAAATGTCGAGAATGTGCGATGTTCTACTCGGGGAATGAGCACCCACGACCCCTCAGGCCCCCAGCCGGAGGGGGGCGGTAAGCCCTCCTTCGACAAGCAGCCCCCGTACCCCGGCGGCGGCACGCCGGAAGGCGAACCGCCGCGCCCGACCCCGTCCGAGGCCCCGAACGACGCCCCGCGCGGCACCCCGACCGAGGGCCCCGGCGCCTACCAGGGCACCTACGGCGGGTCCGACCATGGCCAGCCCCCGTACGGTCAGCCCCCGTACGACCAGCCCCCGTCCGGCTACGGCACCGGGCCCGGCACGTACGGCACCCCCGGACCCGTCCCCGGGATGCCGCCGATCGGCACCTGGCCCAAGCGGATCGTCGCCCGGCTCATCGACTACGTCATCATGCAGGCCGTCGGCGTGGTCATCGTGGGGCCCTTCGTCGACCTCAGCACGCGCGGAGGCTCCACCAGCGCGTTCTGGCTCGGCTGCGCCGTCTACCTCATCTACGAGGGCCTGATGCTCAGCCGGGACGGCCAGACCCTCGGCAAGAAGGCGATGAAGGTCCGCGTCGCCATGCTGATCGACGGGAACCCGCCCACCCAGGCCGCCGCCTGGACCCGGGCCGCCGTCTACATCCTCCCGGCCGTGGTCTGCTGCGCTGCCCTGTGGTGGCTCATCGACGGGATGTTCGGCGTCTTCGACCAGCCCTTCCGGCAGTGCATCCACGACAAGGCCGCGAAGACCGTGGTGGTCACCACCCAGGTCTGAGCACGGCGGCGGACGGCGCCCGGCGGCGGATCAGCGCTGCCGGGCGTACTCGCGTCCGGCCGTGACGGGGGAGGCCCCGGCCTCCTCGGTGAGGGCGGCCCGGGCGGAGACGGACAGCGAGAGCACCGTCACCACGGTGCCGAGCGCCAGCGCGAAGGCCACCAGCACCGCGACCTCCAGGACGCCCGAGGCGCCCGAGACGGCCAGCAGTGCCACCGTGGTGGCGACAACGGTGAACGAGCCGAGGCAGAACTGGGCAGCGGACGGACGCGGCATGGCGGGGGTCCTTCGCACGTCGGGGGAAACGGGCGGGAATGGTGCCGGTCCAAGGGTCTTACCCGGCAGGGGAGTTCGGTAAGTCCAGGCTAACCCGCGGGGTCGGGGGCACAGGGGGCGCACGGGCTCACCCCGGGGTCGTCCGAGCCCCTCGGTACGGTGGAACACGTCCACACCACGCAGACCGGGGGAACCGACCGTGCCCATCCCCGCCGACTGGCCGACCACCGAGGCCCAGGCGCTCGCCGAGCAGGAACGGCTCCGGCCGCTCGTCCGGGCCGTCGACGACGACGGATCCGAGGACCGGCTCATCGCCGGGGTCGACGTCGCGTACGACGACGACCGCGACCTCGTCGTCGCCGCGGCCGTCCTGCTCGACCGGGACACCCTGGACGTCGTAGAAGAGGCCACCGCCGTCGGCCGGATCGCCTTCCCCTACGTCCCCGGACTGCTCGCCTTCCGCGAACTCCCCGCCGTCCTCGACGCCTTGGCCGCCCTCACCCGCACCCCCGACACCGTCGTCTGCGACGGCTACGGCCTCGCCCACCCCCGACGCCTCGGCCTCGCCAGCCACCTCGGCGTCCTCACCGGGCTGCGCACCCTCGGCGTCGCCAAGACCCCCTTCACCTTCGACCACCGCGAACCCGACGCCGAACGCGGCTCCTGGACCCCGCTCACCGACCCCGCCACCGGCGAGGAGGTCGGCCGCGCCGTCCGCACCCGCCCCGGCGTGAAACCCGTCTACGTCTCGGTCGGCCACCGCATCGGCCTCGACACCGCCGTCACCACCACCCTCGACCTCGCCCGCCGCTACCGGCTGCCCGAGACCACCCGGCACGCCGACTCCCTCTGCCGCCGCGCCCTGGCCGAGGCCCAACGCGCCCGGACGCCCTCGAACTGACCCCGCTCCGGGCGGAATTCGAACCCGGTGTGTTAGACATGACACACCGGGGCCCGGGCCCCGACCGCAGGGGACGGACGCAACGGGGGAGGCGCCGAAGTGGGATCAGGGACCGGCTCGACCGGCGGGAACGGACAGGGCTACCGCGTCGAGATCGAGCAGCTCCGCACCTTCGCGGGCCAAGTGCGGTTGCTGCTCAAGGCGTTCGAGAAGGACGCCAACGGCGACAGCACCCACGGGCTCAGCGGAATCGGCAAGGACGCCTTCGGCACCTTCGCGGAGGCCACCGAGATCCACGACCGCTACGGCACCATGCGGGACGCGCTGCGCGTCGTGCTCAACCAGCTCCAGAGCGCCGTTGACGAGGCCCAGAAGAGCGCCGAACTCACCGCGACCAACTACGAGGAACACGACCAACACGTGGCCAAGAAGCTCAAGCTCGCCGACGACGGCTGGTCGGTCGCCGACCCCTCCGCCACCAGCAAGGCCGCCTACGAGGCGAACCAGGTCCCGTCCGTCCGCGGCAACGCCACCCGCTAGCCACCGCCCGCGACCCGAACGGAGGGGAACCACCCGTGGTCTACACGGACTTCACCAAGTACAGCCACGCCCAGCTCCGCAAGATGGCGCAGGCCCTGGACCCCGGTGCCGTGATGGCCGCCGGCGATCCCTGGCGCAAGGCGGCGACCACCCTCAAGGAGATCCGCAAGACCCTCACCAAGGTCAGCACCGAGGCGGCCACCTCCTGGGAAGGAACGACCAGCGACTCCTTCCACTCCTCCATGCTCACCCTCGCCACCAGCATCAACGAGGCCGCCGCCTACGCCAACGACGCGGCCAACACCCTCCACAACATGTCCGAGGCCATGGCCAAGGCCAAGCGCGACATGCCGGAGGAACCCGGCAACTGGGACAAGCTCAAGGACACCGTCGGCGACGTCTTCAGCACCGACGACGAGCACATCCCGGTCGCTGACCAGAAGAAGGCCGAAGCGGCGACGATCATGCAGACGCTGGCGATGCACTACCGCATCGCTACGCCGGCGTTGAAGGCTCCGCCGTTGCCTTCGAAGAAGAGCATCGAGAAGAATCCCACTGATCCGGGATCGCAGGATGACCCGAGCAACGCGGCGGCAGCCGTAACGGCCGCAGTGTTCTCGGGGACATCGTTCGGTGTCGGTGGAACGTCGGCGAGGTCGGCGGCTGTCACTGCGCCGCAGCGGCCAAGGTCCGCGCAGACGTCGACGGTGACTGGTTCCACCTCCAGGAGTGTGGCCGCCCCGACCGACGCCGGGATCAAGGGAGGTACGGCGCAGGCCCTGCCGAAGCCGTCGACCACAACGAGCCGTGTTTCTGATTCGGGTGTCTCGGGCACTCCGGTGTCCCGTCCGAGCGGAAGCGTGCCGAGCCCCGTCACTTCCGGGACCCAGACGTCCGGCCTCACCACGACCTCGCCCACAGGTCCCACGAGCGGACCGATCGCTGGCGGGGGTGGGCAGACGACGGTCAATCCCTCGGGGCCGACCATGCAGAGCACCCCGGTCGGGCCAGGCTTCGGGCAGGGCAAGACCGGATTCGGTGGCAAGGAACTCCCCGGCAGCGCGACACCGGTGGAGGGCACGGGTCCCCGTAGTGGCCGGGCCGTCGGTACCGGGGGTGGCGGTGAGGTCTATCCAGGCATTGGAGCCGGGGGCCGTGGGGCATCGGGCACCAACCAGGTGGGCGGTTCTGTGGCCCGGCCCGGGGGCGCTGTCCGTGAGACGCCGTCGCCCGGCGCCGGCGCACGTGGCAAGCAGGCCTTCACGGAGGGCGGATCGGGACTGGGGGCTCGGAACCGGATGGCTGCCGAAGCCGAGGCCCGTGGCACGGGCGCTATGGCGCATGGCGTCCCGATGAGTGAGGCACAGCGCCGCAAGAAGGACCGTGGGAAGGACGGCAGGCGACCGGACTACCTCGTCGAGGACGAGGAGACCTGGGCGTCGGACAAGCCGACCAACCCGAACGTGGTGGAATGAGGCCGGTCCGTAGACGGACGGGTGATCTGATCGCATCCCGCAGGTCGGTGATCTGCGGGATGCCTCGTTGAGTGGGGTGACCGGGTTTGACGAGCCGCCTGTTGGCGCGTGGTACGGCGGTCCTTGCCGCTGGGGCATTGGTCTGGGCCGTCGCCGCACCGGCGGCATCCGCCGATCAGATCAGGGACAAGCAATGGGCCCTGAAGACCTTCGAGGCCGATACGAAGATCTGGCCGATCAGCCAAGGTGAGGGTGTCACTGTTGCGGTGATCGACAGCGGGGTGAACTCGGAGCATCAGGACTTGACTGGGCAGGTTCTTCCAGGGGCCGACTTCTCCGGCACCAAATCGGACGGCCGCATCGACACCGACGGCCACGGCACAGGAATGGCGAGCCTGATTGCCGGTCATGGCCACGGTTCACAGGATGGAGTCATGGGCCTGGCCCCCAAAGCGAAGATCCTTCCGGTGAAGGTGCGGACGAGCGACGGCGGTCCCATTCCCGAGCAGAACGACCTGGCGACCGCGATCCGCTTCGCGGCGGACAACGGTGCGAGGGTCATCAACTTGTCCCTCGCCGGGGCGTCGCGGTTCGACTCGCAGTCGCGAAAGGCTGTCGCGTACGCGGTGTCCAAGGACGTTGTGCTGGTCGCGGGCACGGGCAACGACGGTAAAAGCGACGGCGTCGAATATCCGGCCGCTTTCCCCGGGGTGGTGGCCGTAGGAGCGGCGGACTCCAAGGGAGTCGTCTGGGAGGACTCCACATCGGGTTCCGAGACCACGCTCATCGCACCCGGCGTGGGGATCTATCACGCATCGGCGAAGTCCCCGACGAGCTACGCGGTTGGGGATGGTACTTCCGACGCCACCGCCTACGTCTCCGCCACCGCCGCGCTCATCCGCTCCAAGTACCCCGACCTGTCCGCTGGTCAGGTGATCAACCGGTTGATCACGTCGGCAACCCCTCCCTCGAACGGGACGGTGGTCCCCAACAACCACTGCGGCTACGGGACCGTCGCCCCCGCGAAGGCGCTGGAGGCGAACCCGGCCGTGGACAGCGGGCCGAAGGAGAACCCGCTCGTGAAGCGGCCCGAGTCGAAGGGCACCCCGCCGCAGGACGACGACAGCGACGCGACGGACCAGCCCTCCGCGCAGCCCGTCGTCCCCGAAGGGGACAGCGGCGGCAGCAGTGACAACACCGTCCTGGTGATCGGCGCCGCGGCCGCCGGTGCCGTGGTGCTCGGGGCGTCGGTGGCCGCGGTGCTGATGGCGCGGCGGCGGAAGCGGGCGGCTGCCGCTACCTCCTGGCCGCCGCAGCAGCAGCCGCCGCAGTGGCCCCCGTACGGTGGCCCCGGTCAGTGAGCGGCGAGCCGGTCGTCGCGTAGGGCGGCCGTGTGGAGGGCGTCCCAGTAGCGGTCGTCCCAGTGGTGGGCCCGGCGGGCGCGGCCTTCGAGGGTGAAGCCGGCCTTCCGGTAGGCGTGGACGGCGCGTTCGTTGTACTCGTAGACGTCGAGGTGAACGCGATGGAGGCGGACGGTCTCGAAGGCGTGGCGCAGGACCAGGAGGGTGGTTTCGATGCCGATGCCGCGGCCGGTGCTGTCGGGGTGAGGGCGATCCGGAAGCCGGCGGAGGAGTTGTCGGGGGCGACGTCGTTGAGGGCGGTCTCGCCGAGGAAGCGGCCGGTGGCGGGGTCTTCGACGGCGAGGTCGATCCGGTCGGCTGGTCGGCGCGCGGGTGCCCAGGATGCCCGCCGATACCCGTTCGTGCAGGGAGTTGTTCGTGCGGGGAGCTATTCGGCGACGGCGATCTGCTGCCGGTGGTGGGCCGGGGTGGTGAGTTCGTCGACGACGGCGACGGCGAGGTCGGCCTGGGCGATGCGGGGGCCGAGGACCTGGGGACCGCCGACGCGGTAGCGGCCGGTGCCGGGGGCGGTGCGGTCGAGGTCCATCGGCGGGGTGACGACGACCCAGTCGAGGGTGGCGGGGGAGTCGTTCAGCAGGGCGAGGGCGGCGGAGTGGCCGAGGGAGAAGGTGCGGTACGCCTCGGGGAATTCGGGGTCGTCGTGGACGGCGACGCCGGGGGCGGTCTCCAGGGTGGTGGCGACGCCGACGCTGATGAGTCGTCGGACGTCGGCCCGGTCGAGGCCGGTGACGAGTGCGGTGGTGGCGGCGCGGTAGAACTCGGCGGAGGGGGTGTCGGGGGTGTAGACGGAGCTGACGGCAGCCGGGTGCCCGGGGGCGGTGGCGGCGACGGCGGCCGGGTCGGTGACGTCGCAGCGCAGCAGGTTGACGCCCTCCCCGGCGAGGTCGGCGTGGCGTTCGGGGTTGCGGACGGCGGCGGTGACGGTGAGGCCGCGCCGGCGGGCCTCGGTGACGACGGCTCGGCCGACCTGCCCGCCCGCGCCGTAGACGATGACGTCCGCGCGGTGCTGCCGGCCGGTGGTGGTGCTGGTCATGGCGGTCTCCTGTCCGGTGGGGCGGGCTGGTTCGCCCGCCGCTGCCGGGACGGTAGACCGGAGGGTGCCGGTTACTTCAACGGTACCGGCCCCCAGCGGGTACCGTCGGGGGTATGACGCAGACCGGTGTCGCGCCGTTGCCGGCGGACTTCTTCCCGGCCGACTGCCCGGTGCAGTCGGTGCCGGTGCTGGGCAGCCGCAAGTGGGCCTGGAAGATCATCCGTTGTCTGGAGGACGGCCCGCGCCGCTTCTCCGAGCTGCGGGTCCCGTTGAGCGGCATCACCGCCAAGGTGCTGGCGGAGTCGCTGCGTTCGATGGAGCAGGACGGCGTGGTGGCCCGGACCGAGTACGCGGAGAACCCGCCGCGGGTGGAGTACGCGCTGACGTCGCTGGGCCGCACGCTGCTCGGGCCGATGGACGCGGTGTGCGAATGGAGCCGTGAGAACCTGGGCGCCCTGCTGGAGGCCCGGCTGGAGTACGAGCGCCAAGGGCACTGACCTGCGGGCCCGGTGGCGCGGGGCGCCCTGGCAGTAATTCGGCGGTCGCTGGCGCCCAGGCCGCTGGTGGGGTGGTCCGGGCGGGCACCATGCTGGGCGCATGAGCACTTCCGAGAACGCCCTGAGCCCCGCCGACGCGATCGTCCCCGACACCAAGGACTGGACCTGGGTGCTGGAACGCCCGTGCCCCGACTGCGGGTTGGACACCCCGGCGGTGGCCGCAACGGACGTCGCCGCGATGGTCCGGGCGAACGCGCACGGCTGGCTGACGGTGCTGGCCGGCGACGGGGAGGGGCTGCGGCGCCGTCCGTCCCCGGAGATCTGGTCGGACCTGGAGTACGCCTGCCATGTCCGGGACGTCTTCCGGCTGTTCCTCGTCCGGCTGAACCTGATGCTGGACCAGGACGGCCCGCTGTTCCCCAACTGGAACCAGGACGAGACGGCGGCCGCCGAGCGCTACTGGGAGCAGCAACCGCAGGTGGTGGCAGGGGAACTGGCGGAGGCCGCCGAGGCTCTGGCGGCGGCGTTCGACGCGGTGGCGGGGGAGCAGTGGCGGCGGACCGGGGACCGCAGCGACGGGGCGCGGTTCACGGTCGAGTCCTTCGCCCGCTACCTGATCCACGACCCGGTGCACCACCTGTACGACGTGACGGGCGAGCGGGTCTGAGGCCCCCGGGGGCGGGCGGGGTCACCAACCGGAGGCCTCGTGCAGCATGGTGCGCCGCAGCCGCCCGGCCACGCTGGCGGTGTCGGTGCCGATGACGTCGGCGATCTCGGGTGCGGCGAGGCCGACGACGTAGTGGAGGATCGCCAGGTCGTCGTCGGCGGGGTGGCGGTCCGGGGCGACGGGCACCTGCCGGGTGTGCTCCGCGACGGTGCCGCGCAGGATCTGCCAGGCCAGCGCGGTCGGGTTGTGGCTGGTCAGTAACTCCCGCCACTGGACGGCGATTTCCGCGAAGGCCTGCTGCACGGCGGTGGTCGCGTCGCCGTGCTCGGCCAGCCACACCCGGGCGTAGCTGAGGTACCGGGGGCGGTGGAGTTCGCAGAAGGCCGCGAATTCCAGTGGTACGTCCTCCGGTTCGCCGGGCTCGGGGGGAGGCCCGGCGGCGCTCGCGTGACGGTTGGTCATCTCGTCTTCTCGGAAAGGGAGATGGGTTTCTGACGGTCGATCATCTGTGCTCACTCTACGGTAGGCCCTCGGTGCGCTGGGTGACCAATCCGATGGAATGCCCGGAACCCGCCGCCGCTCGGCCGGTTCCGGCGACAACCGGTGCGGCGCGGCGGCGGTACTGCCGGGCGAGGGCCGGTCGCGGCCGGTCCTGGGAGTGCTGCGCAATGGTGCGGGGGGACGTAGGTGCGAGCGTGTCGCAGCTGGTCAGAGGGTGTATGAGGAGAGGTGCTGCAGAGCAGCTGAGGTGCCACCGTAGGGCCTGCCGGGTCCGGCGTCCACGCCCACGGCGCGAAGTCGCGGCCGCACAACCATCCGCGCAACCGCACTCACGGTGGGTGTTGCGTCGGGGCGGGTGCCGGTGGGCGGGGGCGGGTTGTGGCGATCGCGCGCCCCGGCGGCCTGCGGCAACCGGGGCGCGGGGCGGGGCGGCGCGGGGCCACCCGGTCAGGAGCTCGTACGGGCCTCCGAGGGGGCGATCCGGTCATCGGCGGTCTTGCCGCGTTCGACCTGGGCGGGAAATGCCTCAAAGGCCGTCCGCCGGGCCAGCTGGGCCGCCGCGGCGGCCTCCTCGCGCTCGCACCGGTGGGTGCCGTCCGCGTGCGCCGTACCGGCGCGTGCTGCCCCCGTGCGCGCCCCCGCCGCCCGCCGGCGCCGGCCGAGCGCGACCCGCTCGGCGTGTTCCTCGGCCGCCTGTCTAGCGGCCAGATAGGCCTGCACGGCCGCCATGCCGTAGACCGGCTGGATGAGCTGGTGTCCCTTGAAGAAGGGTCTGGCCGGCGCGAACCCGGCGGCGACCACCAGGTCGCGGATCTCGGCTATCTCCGCCTCGCTGCGGGCGGTGAAGCGGACCTCCCAGCCCTTCTTGTACGTATGGCCCTTCTCACCGCTGCGGCGGGCCGGGTCCGGGCGGCGGACGTATCCGGGCAGGCGGCCGAGGCGGAGCTGGGCCGCGCGGAGGCCGGCGGTCTCGTCACGTGACATGACGTAAGCCTAGGCAATCCCCGGGGCGGGATTGACGCGCCGGGGGTCCCTCGCCGTATGCCCTTGATCACTCTGGGTCAGGCGACCAGGTCGGCGATCGTTTTCGATCGAATCCGATAGCCATATGAACGTCATTTACTCCAAATGAGTGAGGGTATGGGGACTTTAGTGCCGGCTGATCCCGGTTTGGCGACGGTTGCGTAACAGTGCGTCAGGCTGCGACTCGCGAGCGGCGGGGGTTGGGGATGGTGTCGGCATGAGCGAACGCAGTGAGCGAACCATCAAGGGGTGCGCATGAGCGAGCGAAGCGAGGCGGGTCGCATGAGCTACCGGATTCCCTCGTCGCCGCCGTCCCTGGAGGAACTGGCGAAGCGTCAGCAGAACGTCGTCACCGCGAGCCAGCTGCGCGCCCGGGGCGTGCCGGCCCGGGTCGTCACCGGGCACTGCCGCCGGGGCGGCCCCTGGCAGCGGCTGCTGCCCCGGGTCTACCTGCTGCAGTCCGGCGAGCCCACCCCGGAGCAGCGGATGTGGGCCGCGCTGCTGTACGCGGCGCAGAACGGCCGGGAGGAGGGCCGCCGCGAGGGTGCGGTGATCACCGGGGCCGCCGCGCTGGCGCTGTACGGCTTCGCCGCCGTGCCCCGGCTGCCCGCGGTGACCGGGGTGGACGTCCTGGTGCCCCGCCAGCGCCGGCTCAAGGACGCCGGCGAGGTGCGGATCCGGCGCACCGAACGGGAGTTGGTGGCCCGCTCGGTGCACGGCCTGGCCTGCGCGCCGGTGGCCCGGGCGGTCGCGGACGCGCTGTGCGAGTGGACGGCCGACCCGGACACCCCGGCGCCGGTGCGCGAGGTGCTGCGCGAGGCCGTCGCCCGTCCGGAGAACCGCTGCACGGTACGGGAGTTGGCCGATGAGCTGATCGACTCCGGGCTGACCGGCGAGCCGCGGGTGCGAGCGGCGCTGGACGAACTCCTCGCCGGTGACCGGGACTTGGCGCTGGAGCAGGTCGGCCGGCTGGTGGACGAGTGGCTGCTGCCCGCCCCGCTGAGCTCCCCCGAGCTGCGGATGCGCGGCGGCACCTACATCGCCGTCCCGGACCTCTACTGGCCGGAGCGCGGCGTCGCGGTGGAGGTGGACTCGGACCTGCGCTGCGTCAGCGAGGGCGAGGCCGCCTGGGTACGCGGCGGCCAGCACAGGATGGAGTACCTGGGCATCCGGGTGGTGTACGTCTCCGGCGCCCGGCTGGCCGCCGAACCGGAGGCGGTCGGCGGCGAACTGCGCGAGGCCTACCGGGTCGGCGGGACGGACGTGGTGGAGCTGCTGGTGGTCTGAACGCCGTCCGTGCTCACCGGAGCTACGACCGGACCACCGGCGTGCCGATCAGCTCGACCCCGGCCGCCCGCAGCTCGTCCAGCGCGGCGGCGGTGGTCCCCGGCGCCACCCCGGCGGTGAGGTCGAGCAGCACCCGGGTGGTGAAGCCGGCCCGCACGGCGTCCAGGGCGGTGGCCCGGACGCAGTGGTCGGTGGCGATGCCGACCACGTCGACCTCGTCGACCTGCCGTTCGCGCAGCCACTCGACCGGGCCGCGGGCGTTCTCGTCCAGTCCCTCGAAGCCGCTGTAGGCCGCCGAGTAGGCGCCCTTGTCGAACACCGCCTCGACCGCGCCGGAGATCACGGCGGGCGCGAAGTTGGGGTGGAAGCCGACGCCTTCGGTGCCGGCCACGCAGTGCACGGGCCAGCTGGAGACGTAGTCCGGCTCGGCCGAGAAGTGCTCGCCCGGGTCGATGTGGTGGTCCCGGGTGGCGAGGATGTGCTGGTAGCCGGGGGAGGACTCGGCGATCAGATCGGTGATGGCGGCGGCCACCTCGGCGCCGCCGGCGACGGCCAGACTGCCGCCCTCGCAGAAGTCGTTCTGCACGTCGACGACGATCAGTGCCCGGTGCATGGCTCGCATCCTCGGATGTGGGGGCGGTGTGCCCCGGTGGTGGGGGCCTCGGCGGCTCTGGAGGATTCCAGGGGAACTCTACGGCTGACTCTAGGGAGTGGCGCGCGGGGGCGGAAGGCCTCAGTGCCCACCGCCGGTCCGCGCGGATCCGGCCCGGCCGGGGTCAGTCGATCAGCTCGCTGGGGATGACCGGGTCGCCCTTGGAGAGCTGAGTGGCCGACAGCGGCAGCGACGCCCGGGCCCGGACGTGCCGCTCGCGGGCGGCGCTCAGCGGCTCGCGGCCGACCGTCTCGCCGCCCAGCACCAGCGGCACCTGCACCAGGTGCGGCCGAAGCTCGTCCGGGACCGCGCCGGTGCCGATCACCTCGGCCTCGGCCACGCCCTCGGCGTCGGGCCGGCGGGCGGCCCACTTGCGGCCGCCGATGCTGGTCTTGCCGCCGGCCGCGCGCTTGGCCACCGGCGCCAGCGGGCCGTCCTCGGTCTCGGCGCGGGCGACCAGCTTGTAGACCATGGCGCAGGTCGGGTGGCCGCTGCCGGTGACCAGGCTGGTGCCGACGCCGTAGCCGTCCACCGGGGCGGCGGCCAGGGCGGCGATCGCGTACTCGTCCAGGTCCGAGGTGACGATGATCCGGGTCTTCTCGGCGCCGAGCTCGTCCAGTTGGCGGCGGACCCGGTGGGCCAGCAGGGTGAGGTCGCCGGAGTCGATCCGGACCGCGCCCAGCTCGGGGCCGGCCACCTCGACGGCGGTGCGGACCGCCTCGTGCAGGTCGAAGGTGTCGACCAGCAGCGTGGTGCCCTTGCCCATCGAGGCGATCTGGGCCTGGAAGGCGTCCCGCTCGCTGTCGTGCACCAGGGTGAAGGCGTGGGCGGAGGTGCCGGTGGTCGGGATGCCGTGGGTGAAGCCGGCCTCCAGGTCGGAGGTGGCGGCGAAGCCGGCGATGTAGGCGGCCCGGGCGGCGGCGACGGCGGCCTGCTCGTGCGCCCGGCGGGCACCCATCTCGATCACCGGACGGCCGCCGGCGGCGGCGGTCATCCGGGAGGCGGCGGCCGCGATCGCGGAGTCGTAGTTGAGGATCGACAGGATCACCGTCTCCAGGAGCACCGCCTCGGCGAAGCTGCCCTCCACGGTGAGCACCGGCGAGCCGGGGAAGTAGACCTCGCCCTCGGGGTAGCCGTGGATGTCGCCGCGGAAGCGGTAGTCGGCGAGGAAGCGCAGGGTGTCGTCCTCGACCACGCCCTGGTCGGCCAGCCAGTCCAACTGGGCGCTGCTGAAGCGGAAGTTCTCCACGGCGTCCAGCACCCGGTCGGTGCCGGCCAGGACGCCGTAGCGGCGGCCGCCGGGCAGGCGGCGGGTGAACACCTCGAAGACGGAGCGGCGGTGCGCGGCCCCGCTGCGCAGGGCGGCCTGCAGCATGGTGAGCTCGTAGCGGTCGGTGAGGAGCGCGGTCGACCCGGCCGCGCGCACTGAAGTGGCGTCCATGAGGATGATGCTACTACCACTTAGCGTCAAAGTGACGATTTCTCGCGCGATGGCCCGGGCCGGAATCGCCCGGGTGTCCCCCGGATGGCAGCATGGGGCTTGAGGGATTACGGACGAGCGTGCAACGAGGAGGCCCGCCGGTGAGTGTCGCGCCCGTGGAGATCGAGCGCCCGGAGGTCGAGGGACAGCCGGTGACCGAGCCGGACACGCCCTGGGTGACCATCGTGCACAACGATCCGGTCAACCTGATGAGCTACGTCCAGTACGTCTTCCAGGCCTACTTCGGCTTCCCGAAGGACAAGGCCCGGAAGCTGATGATGGACGTGCACACCAAGGGCCGGGCGGTGGTCTCCAGCGGTTCGCGCGAGGAGATGGAGCGCGACGTCCAGGCGATGCACGGCTACGGCCTGTGGGCGACGCTCCAGCACGACTGACCCTGTCCGGGCGCACGTCGGCACGCGTGCGACCGGGTGCGCACCGGCGCACATACGAGTGACCGGCCGCCGCTCCGGCGGCGCGGCCGAAGACGACGAAGACGGGCTGACCGATACAGATGGCTGGGTTGTTCGAGAGCATCGGCGATGGCGGCGCGGCGATCGCGCTGGACGAGGTGGAGGCCTCCATCCTGCGCTCGCTGGAAGTGCAGATGCTGGAGCTGATCGGCCCCGGCCCGGGCGGCGACGGCGGCGGTGACCCGCTGGCCGCGCTGTTCGCCGAGGGCCCGACCGAGGCCCCCGCCGACCCGGCGCTGGCCCGGCTGTTCCCGAACGCCTACGGCGATCCGGCGACGCCGGACGACGTCGAGGCGGTGGTCGCCTCCGGCGAGTTCCGCCGTTACACCGAACTCGACCTGCGGGCCCGCAAGCGGGACGACGCGCTGCAGGTGGTCCGGGCGCTGGACGGCCTCGGCGGCGCCGGGGTGCTCAAGCTGCCCGCCGCCGACTGCCTGCGCTGGCTGGGCGCACTCAACGACCTGCGGCTGACCCTCGGGGTGCGGCTGGAAGTCACCGAGGAGGACGAGCAGGGCCTCTACGAGCTGCCGGACGGCGACGAGCGCAAGCCGCTGGTGATGGCCTACCTGTGGCTGGGAGCGCTCCAGGAGTCGCTGCTGGAGGCGATCACCGACTGACGGCGGACCCGGTTCCTCCGCCTTCCCGGGCAATCCTGCCCGCTTTCGGGCAAGCCCCGGCCGTTCCGTCCAGCATGTGGACGATCGACCGGGGCATTCTCGTTTAAATCGGGCAAACCATAACAGGTCATGCTCAAATATCGCTCAGATGAACACCGCTGTCCGAACCCTGCGTGGTACGACTTCTCCCCACCCACGAGACCCACCCAGGACGGTGACCATGGCCGAGCAGATCTACGACCAGGTGGTCGACGAGAAACCGGACGAGGAGGGCTACGAGCGGGGACTCGGCAGCCGCCAGATCCAGATGATCGCGATCGGCGGAGCGATCGGCACCGGCCTGTTCCTCGGCGCCGGCACCGCGATCTCCAAGTCCGGCCCGAGCCTGATCCTGTCCTACGCCGTGGCCGGCCTGGTGATCTTCGCGATCATGCGGGCCCTCGGCGAACTGCTCACCTACCGCGCGGTCTCCGGCAGCTTCGCCGAGTACGCCCGGGAGTTCCTCGGCCCCTTCGCCGGCTACGTCACCGGCTGGACGTACTGGCTGTTCTGGGTCGTCACCGGCATGGCGGAGACCACCGCCGCCGCCGTGTACGTCAAGTTCTGGGCGCCGGACATCCCGCAGTGGGCCAGCGCGCTGACCTTCCTGGTCATCCTCTACGCGGCCAACCTGATCTCGGTGAAGCTGTTCGGCGAGATCGAGTTCTGGTTCTCCATGGTCAAGGTCACCGCCATCATCGGCATGATCCTGATCGGCATCGGCGTGCTGACCCTCGGCTTCAGCAAGGCCGGTGACACCGCGTCGATCGCCCACCTGTGGCAGGACGGCGGCTTCTTCCCCAAGGGCATCGGCGCCACCGTGATGACCCTGCAGATCGTCATGTTCGCCTACCTGGGCGTCGAACTCGTCGGCGTCACCGCGGGCGAGAGCGAGAACCCCGAGAAGACCCTGCCGCGCGCCATCAACACCCTGCCCTGGCGCATCGCGCTGTTCTACATCGGCGCCCTGGTGGTCATCCTCTCGCTGGTGCCGTGGCGGGAGTTCCAGCCCGGCGTCAGCCCGTTCGTCGCCGCCTTCGGCAAGATCGGCATCCCGGCGGCGGCCGGCATCATCAACTTCGTGGTGCTCACCGCGGCGCTCTCCTCCTGCAACTCCGGGATGTACTCCACCGGCCGCATGCTGCGCGACCTCGCCCTGCGCGGCCAGGCCCCCGGGCAGCTCACCAAGCTCAACACCCGCCGCACCCCGGCCTTCGCGATCACCGTCTCCTGCCTGCTGATGGGCGCCGGCGTGGTGCTCAACTACCTCGTCCCGGCCCGGGCGTTCGAGTACATCACCTCGGTCGCCACGGTCTGCGGCCTGTGGACCTGGGCGATGATCCTGATCTCCCAGATCCGCTACCGCAAGGCCTGGAAGGGCGGCCACCTGCCCCCGCCCACCTTCAAGGCCCCCGGCGGCATCTGGGTCAGCTGGGCCGCGCTCGCCTTCCTGGCCCTGGTCGTGGTGCTGATCGGCCTGGACGAGGACAACCGGATCTCGCTGTACGTCTTCCCCGGCTGGGCCGTGCTGCTGGTGATCGGCTACCAGGTGCTCAAGCGCCGTAACCCGCAGGCCGTCCACGCCCACGCCCACGACCACCTGCACGCCCGCAACGGAAACGTGGACACCCACTGACCGAGCCTCGGACGCCCCGGCGGACAGCCGCCGGGGCGTGTCTATCCTGACCACATGCTGACCATCACCCGAGAACTCCGCGACCGGATCGTGGCCCACGCCCGCGCCGACCACCCGGACGAGGCCTGCGGCGTGGTCGCCGGACCGGCCGGCAGCGGCCGGCCCGAGCGGTTCATCCCGATGCTCAACGCCGCCCGCTCGCCCACCTTCTACGAGTTCGACTCGGGCGACCTGCTCAAGCTCTACCGCGAGATGGACGACCGGGACGAGGAGCCCGTCGTCGTCTACCACTCCCACACCGCCACCGAGGCCTACCCCTCGCGCACCGACGTGAGCTACGCCTCCGAGCCGTTCGCCCACTACGTCCTGGTCTCCACCGCCGACGGCAACGGCGAGGACGACCCCTACCAGTTCCGTTCGTTCCGCATCGTGGACGGCGAGATCACAGAGGAAGACGTCCAGGTCGTCGAGGCCTACCAGGCTTGACCAGCACCCACCTGGGCGCGGCCCGCCGACCCTCCGCGAGCGGTCGGCGGGCCCGTTTGATTCCGGCCACGTCTCAGCATCGGATACCGGAACATCCGGATCCCGAGACAGGCATGTCGGAGCGGGCCCGGGAATCTATACGATGAGCCCATGCGTTCCGTCGATGTGAGCAACCAGGCCCCGGGCACCCGCCTCGTGGCGCGCCTGCACATCGACCTGTGCCGGCACGCCGGTGCGATCTGTCCCGGCACGCCCGCGCGCTCGCGCTGAGAGCCGCCCCGCCCCGGGCCCGCCGCCGAACCGGCGGTGCCGCGCCCCGGGCACCGTCCGCCCGGCCGCGCCCGCCGCGGCCCACCCACTCCACCCGACTCGCACAGGAGCGCACCCATGGCCATCGAGGTCCGCATCCCGACCATCCTCCGCACCTACACCGACGGCGCCAAGGCCGTCGAGGGCAACGGCAGCAACCTCGGGGAACTCTTCGCCGACCTCGACGCCCGCCACCCGGGCATCGCCGCCCGCCTGGTCGACGGCGGCGAGCTGCGCCGCTTCGTCAACGTCTACCTGAACGACGAGGACGTCCGGTTCCTTGAGGGCATCTCGACCGCCCTCGCCGACGGCGACAGCGTCACCATCCTGCCCGCCGTGGCCGGCGGCGCCCGCTGACCTCCCGGCTCCCCCGCCCGGTGGCGGGGGAGCCACCCCTCTTCACCCGCACCGCCGTGGCCGGAGGCCTCCCTTGCGATACGACAGTCCGCTCGAAGCCGTCGGCAACACCCCGCTGGTCCGCCTGCCGAGGCTGTCCGCCGCAGTTCCCGGCAACGCCGAGGGCCTGGTGAGCCTCTGGGCCAAGCTGGAGGACCGCAACCCCACCGGTTCGATCAAGGACCGCCCGGCGCTGCACATGATCGAACGCGCCGAGGCCGACGGCCGACTCACCCCGGGCTGCACCATCCTGGAGCCCACCAGCGGCAACACCGGCATCTCGCTCGCCATGGCCGCCAAGCTCAAGGGCTACCGGATGGTCTGCGTGATGCCCGAGAACACCAGCGAGGAACGGCGCGAACTGCTCCGGATGTGGGGCGCCGAGATCATCTCCTCCCCGGCCGCCGGAGGCTCCAACACCGCCGTCCGGATCGCCAAGGAGACCGCCGCCGAGCACCCCGACTGGGTCATGCTCTACCAGTACGGCAACCCCGACAACGCGGGCGCCCACTACGCCACCACCGGGCCCGAGATCCTCGCCGACCTGCCGACCGTCACCCACTTCGTGGCCGGCCTCGGCACCACCGGCACCCTGATGGGCGTCGGCCGCTTCCTGCGCGAGAAGGTCCCCGGCGTGCGGATCGTCGCCGCCGAGCCGCGCTACGACGACCTGGTGTACGGGCTGCGCAACCTGGACGAGGGCTTCGTCCCAGAGCTGTACGACGCCGAGGTGCTCACCACCCGCTTCTCGGTCGGCTCCGCGGACGCCGTCCGCCGCACCCGTGAACTCCTCCAGCAGGAGGGCATCTTCGCGGGCGTCTCGACCGGCGCCATCCTGCACGCCGCGATCGGCGTCGGCCGCAAGGCGGCGGCCGCCGGGGAACGCGCGGACATCGTCTTCGTGGTCGCCGACGGCGGCTGGAAGTACCTGTCCACCGGCATCTACACCGCCGAGTCCACCGAGGCGGCGGTCGAGGCACTGCAGGGCCAGCTCTGGGCCTAGTGCCGTCGCGACCAGTGCCGTGCCGACCAGTGCTGCAGCGACTTCTAGTGCTGTAGCGACTTCTGCGCCCGGGCCCAGACCTGCCGGTCGACCGTGCCGGCCCGGCGGCGGAACGCCGACAGCGACACCTCGCGCAGCTCGTCGGTCTCCAGCCAGCTGGTCCGTCCCTGCCGGTCACCCACCGAACCGGGCGGCAGCGGCAGCACGCCCGGCCGCTCGACATGGTGCTTGCTGGTGATCTTCGCGACGGTGGCGGTCCGGCCGTGCACCCGCAGTACCAGGCAGGGGCGGTCCTTGGAACCGGGGCCGTCCTCGAACGGCACCTGCGCCCACCAGATCTCCTGCGGCTCCGGGCGGTCCCGGGAGCTCGGGCGCGGCCGCGGACCGGTCGGCCCGGCCGGGCGCGGGGCCGGGCGGGTGCGCTTCACCAGCACCGCCGCGACGGTCGCCAGCGCGGCGACGCCCGCCACCGCCAGGACCGGCCAGATTCCCGTCATGCCACTCATGCGGCGAACCGTACCGGGCCGACGGTGAACGCCACCACCGTGGTGACTGTGACAGTTGAGCATTTGTCCGCACATCGCTCCCGGTTCGTCACGAAACCGCCACAGCGCCCGTTCTGTCGTGAACGCACCGGTGCCGCCCGGAAAGGCTGCCTCACGAACGTCCGCCCCCGTCCCCCCGGAGGTGCCCTCGTGACAAGCGATGAACTGTGGTCGTACGCCGAGATCGCCCGGCACATCAACGTCCAGCCCGAAACCGTCCGCAACTACCGCCGGCACGGGCTGCTGCCCGACCCCGACGTGATCGACGGCAGCGGCCACCCCCGCTGGTACCCCGACACCGTCCGCGCCTGGGCCCGCAACCGCCCCCGGCACCGCTGATCCGCGGCCCCCGTCGCCTCCCCCGCGTTCTGGTGATTCCAGCCACAGCCCGGCACGGGGACGGGGGCAAAGTGCCGCTCCGCCCTTACCCTCGACACACCAACGCAGTGCTACCGGCCGGTCCACCGGCCCGGCCTGCCGTTTTCCATGCTGTTTTCCATGCCGTTTTCCAGCAGCAGCCGGGACGTGTCGGGGCGGAGGGGCTCGGATGAAACTGACCGTGGTGGGGTGCTCGGGGAGCTTCCCGTCCGCTGACTCGTCCTGCTCCAGCTACCTGGTCGAGGCCGACGGCTACCGCGTGGTGATCGACCTCGGCAACGGCGCGCTCGGCGCGCTGCAGAAGTACACCAGCATCTACGAGGTCGACGCCGTCCTGCTCAGCCACCTGCACGCGGACCACTGCGTCGACCTGTGCGCCTACTGGGTCGCCCGCAACTACCGCGTCGAGGGCTGCCCCGACCTCCTGCCGGTGTACGGCCCGGCCGGCACCGCCGAGCGGCTCGCCCGGGCGTACGACATGCCGGAGAACCCCGGGATGAAGGAGGTGTTCGAGTTCCGCACCGTCACCCCCGGCAGCTTCGAGCTCGGCCCCTTCCGGGTCTCCGTCGCCCAGGTCAACCACCCCGTCGACGCCTTCGCCTTCCGGCTGGAGCACGCCGGCCGTTCGCTGGTCTACTCCGGCGACACCGGGGAGAGCCCCGAACTCGTCGAACTCGCCCGCGACACCGACCTGTTCCTCTGCGAGGCCGCGTACCAGGACGGCCGCGACACCTACCGGGCCGTCCACCTCAACGGCCGGGAGGCCGGCGAGCACGCCACCGCCGCCCGGGCCCGCCGGCTCGTCCTCACCCACATCCCGCCGTGGACCGACGCCGAGCGCAACCGCCACGACGCCGCCGCCGCGTACACCGGCCCGGTCGAGCTGGCCCGGGCCGGCGCGGTCTACGAGATCTGACCCGGTCGGCGGGGCTTCCCGGAGTCCCGGAAAATTCTCGGAATCGACCTGCAACCCCCCGGCCCCCCACACGTCCTTGTCAGTGAGCGGGGGGAAATCCGCTCGCACCGGTCGGCCCGTCGGGCGCGATCGCGATCACACCAGTCAACCGGGCTTGCTTTGTGCTGCCCGGACGCGGCCGTGCCGCTCCAGAGCGGAAATCCAGGGGGGCCATGTGCAAGACAACCGCGCCATGTGCAAGATCAACCGTGTCCTGCGTCAGACCCGCGGCCTCGTGCCGGCGGCCGTGCTCACCGCCGCGCTGGTCGCCGGCGGCGCCGTGACCGCCGTCCCGGCCTTCGCGGACTCCGGGCCGCTCGGCCTCACCGTCCACGCCCCGGCCGTGATCGGCGCCGCAGGCGGGCCGGTGGAGTTCACCGAGACGATCGCCAACCCGGGTGACCAGAGCATCAGCGTCGTGCTGGAGCTCTCGATCGAGACCCCGGGCGGGGCGCCGCCGCACGCCCTCAGCCTCGACTACGTCAACGAGCTCGGCACCTGGACGAGTGTGGAGCTGCAGGCGCGCACCGAGGCGGACAAGATCGTCTACTCGGGCACCACCGGCAAGCTCGTCATCGCGCCGGGCGGGAACGACGCCCGTCTGCGCCTCGGCGCCCCCATGGGCGAGCCGCACAACGGAGCCAGCAACGGCGGCGTCGGCCCGGTCCTCACCTTCCGCACCGTGGTCAAGGGCTCGCGGCCGGACAACCCGTTCCAGCTGTCGGTCAGCGACACCCACACGATCACGGTGGAGGCGATCTCCAACCACCTCCTCCAGGTGCCGGCCACGGTCGTCGCGGGCGGTGCGCCGATCGAGTTCGACGCGCTGCTCCGCAACCCGACGCCGTCCGCCTACACCAACCTGGGCAACGTGCTGTTCGCGGACCGGCACGCCAAGGTCGAGGTCCGTGGCGACGACGGCACCTGGACCGCCCTGCCGGCGGTCACCACCGAGCCGGAGCCGCCGGCGGGCTTCTACCTGGACGGCCGCAACTCCTCGGCCGCGCCCGACAGTCTGGCGACCAAGCGGGTCCGGGTCAGCTACCCCGCCGACACCCCGCTCGGCAAGACGGAGCTGAGCCCCTGCGTCTACATCAACGAGGCCGACGGCCAGCCCTTCCAGGGCACCACCATGTGCTCGCCCGGCGCCACCGTGCAGGTCGTCGCCCCCACCGCCCCGAAGCCGACCACCCAGGACCCGGCTCCCGCGGCTGCCCCGGCCGACACCCCGGCCGAAGTCCCGGCCGCCTCGGCCAAGCAGAAGCCGGGCGCCGGCGCGCCGGTCCGTGCGGGGGGTGACGTCACCAAGGCCCAGGCCGCGACGCCCGCGCCGACGTCCGCGCCGTCGGCCAACGTGCCCGTTCCGGCGGCCGACGGCGGCGTGAACGCCGAGGTGACCGCCGCCCAGGCAGCGGACGCCCACCTGGCCTCCACCGGAGCCGACAGCGACCGGACCGGCCTGATCGCGGGCGTCGGGGCGGTGCTGCTCGGCATCGGTGGCGGCGCGTTCGCGGTGATCCGGCGCCGCCGTCGTGCCGGCTGACGGCTCCCGGTCCCGGTCCGCCGGCTGTCCGGGCGGACCGGGACCGTCGGGCCGTCAGTGCCGTCCGGGCACCGGCAGACCGAGGTGGTCGCGCAGGGTGGGGCCGGTGTAGTCGGTGCGGAACACCCCGCGCTCCTGGAGCAGCGGGACGACCCGGTCGACGAACTCGTCCAGCCCGCCCGGGGTGAGGTGCGGGACCAGGATGAAGCCGTCGGCCGCGTCCTGCTGCACGAAGTGGTCGATCTGCCCGGCGACGGTGGCGGGGGAGCCGATGAAGGACTGCCGGCCGGTCACCTCGATGACCAGTTCGCGGCTGCTCAGCCCCTTCTCGGCGGCCAGCGCCCGCCACCGTTCGGCGGTGCCCACCGGGTCCGGGATGCGGACGCGGCCCTGGACCAGTGCGCTGTCCGGGTCGGGGTCGAAGGCGGGCAGCGGACCGTCCGGGTCGTGGTCGGAGAGGTCGACGCCCCAGACCTGCTCCAGGTGATTGAGCGCGGTGCGCGGCCCGACCTGGGCCCGGCGGACCTCGGCGGCCCGCTCGGCCGCCTCGGCGTCGGTGTCGCCGAGGACGAAGGTGGCGGCAGGCATGATCTTCAGCTCGTCCGGCTTGCGCCCGTACCCGGCCAGCCGGCGCTTGACGTCGGCGTGGAAGGCCCGGCCGTCGGCGAAGGTGGAGTGCCGGCTGAAGACGACGTCGGCGGTGGCGGCGGCGAACTCCCGGCCCTCGTCGGAGTCGCCGGCCTGGATGACGACCGGGTGGCCCTGCGGCGGGCGGGGCAGCGAGAGCCGGCCCTCGACTTCGAACTGCGGGCCGCGGTGGCGGACGCCCTGTTCCCCGGCGTCCCAGAACTCACGTGCCAGTTGGACGAATTCGGCGGCCCGGGTGTAGCGGTCGGCGCGGTCGAGGTAGCCGCCGCGGCGGAAGTTCTCGCCGGTGAAGGCGTCGGAGGAGGTGACCACGTTCCAGGCCGCGCGGCCGCCGGAGAGGTGGTCCAAGGAGGCGAAGCGGCGGGCGAGTTCGTACGGTTCGTTGAAGGTGGCGTTCACCGTGGCGGCGAGGCCCAGCCGTTCGGTGACGGCGGCCAGTGCGTTCAGCACGGTGATCGACTCGGGGCGGCCCACCACGTCCAGGTCGTGGATGCGGCCCTTGGTCTCGCGCAGCCGCAGGCCCTCGGCGAGGAAGAAGAAGTCGAACTTCCCGCGCTCGGCGGTCTGCGCGAGGTGCCGGAAGGAGGCGAACTCGATGTGGCTGCCGGAGGCCGGGTCGCTCCACACCGTGGTGTTGTTGACGCCGGGGAAGTGCGCGGCGAGGTGGATCTGCTTGAGCGGACGGTCCGTCATCGGGTCACCTCGGCGAGGGCGGGGGAGCCGGCGTTCTCGGTGCCGGCGTTCTCGGTATCGGCGTTCTCGGTGTCGGCGTTCGCGGTGCCGGTGGGGGCCGCGTAGCGGCTGGCCGGGCGGGCCAGGCCGAGGTGGTCGCGCAGGGTGCGGCCGGAGTACCCGGTGCGCAGCAGCCCGGTGGCGCGCAGGGCGGGGGCGATCCGCTCGGCGACGGCGGTCAGGTCGCGTTCGGGTTCGGCGGGGGCGAGGTGGAAGCCGTCCACGCCGGTGCCGGTCGCGGTGAGTTCGGCGAGCAGCCGCTCCTCGGCGGCCCGGTCGGGCAGGGCGGCGTCGAGCCGGGCGAGGATGCGCAGGTGCTCGCCGGAACGCAGCCGCAGTTCGGTGGCGGCGGTCAGCCGGGCGGCCCGGTCGGGGGCGTCGAGCAGCACCACGTCGGCGTACCGGATCGCGGTGGCCACCCGGGCGCGCCCGCCCGGGGAGGCGTTCCGGGCGAGGTCGGCGGCGGCCACCGGGACGGTCACCACCGGGCGGCCCTGTGGCGGGCGCGGGGTGATGGACGGGCCGCGGACCGAGAAGTGCCGGCCCTCGAAGTCGACGTAGTGCAGTTTGTCGCGGTCGATGAAGCGACCGGTGGCGGTGTCGCGGATCTCCGCGTCGTCCTCCCAGCTGTCCCAGAGCCGGGCGGCGACCTCGGCGGCGTCGGCCGCCTCGGCCCACAGCTCGTCCTCGGGGGCGACCGGGCGGCGGCCGAAGGCCCTTGCCTCGGCCTCGGTGGTGGAGACGCCGAGCAGCCAGCCGGCCCGGCCCTCGCTCACCCAGTCCAGGGTGTTGACCGAGGTCGAGGTGTGGAAGGGCTCGGTGTAGGTGGTGGTGACGGTGGGCACCAGTCCGACCCGGTTGGTCAGCGGGGCGATCCGGGCGAGGGTGGCGAGCGCGTCGGGGCGGCGCGGTTCGGCGGTGAAGGAGTCGTCGAGGGTGACGAAGTCCAGGGTGGCCCGCTCGGCGAGGCGGGCGAGGGCGGCGTAGTACCCGGCGTCGAGGCGGCCCGGCTGTTCGGTGGCGGCGTCGACGGCGGCGGACAGGTGCAACTGGCGGGGCATGGCGAGCCTGACTTTCCTCGTGCGCACACGTGGGGACGCGTGCGGGCGGCCGTCGGCACCCGGGTGCGCGCGGCCGCGCGGTGACGGCCCGTGGACGGGCTGGGCCCGGGCGGGCGGAAGGGGAGGAGGACCGGCGCCGGGCGGGACGTCAGCCGGGCGGCGGTGGGGGAACGGTCAGCTCAGCCGCGACACGCCGCGGACCACACGCGACCGAAGTCGATGTGGCTGCGGGTGACCAGCGGGCACGAGGCGTTCACCGCTTCAGTTGACCAGGGGGTCCGTCGGTTCGTCAACCGCTGTTTCCACCTGACGGACATGCCGAAGGCCCCGCCCGGCCGCTGGGGGAGCAGCGGCCGGGCGGGGCCTCGACGGTGGGGCGGACGGGCCTCAGGCCTTGGTCACGTCCTCGATCTCGTCGTCGTCCTCACGACCCGGGGTCTTGAGGTCGAACTTGGTGATCGCGAAGCGGAAGAGGAAGTAGTACAGCGCGGCGAAGACCAGGCCGATCGGGATGATCAGCCACGGGTCGGTGGCCTTGTTCCAGGCCAGCGCGTAGTCGATCAGACCGCCGGAGAAGGTGAAGCCGTCGTGCACGCCGAGGGCCCAGGTGACGGCCATCGAGACCGCGGTGAGCAGCGCGTGGATGACGTACAGGACCGGGGCGATGAAGACGAAGGCGAACTCGATCGGCTCGGTGACACCGGTCACGAAGGAGGTCAGGGCCAGCGACATCATCATGCCGGTGACGGCCTTGCGGCGGTGCGGCTTGGCGGCGTGGGCGATGGCCAGCGCGGCGGCGGGCAGCGCGAACATCATGATCGGGTAGAAGCCCGACATGAACTGCCCGGCGGTCGGGTCGCCGGCGAAGAAGCGGTGCAGGTCACCGTGGACGACGGTGCCGTCCGGCTGGGTGAAGTCACCGGTCTGGAACCAGGCGAAGGAGTTCACGAACTGGTGCATGCCGACCGGCAGCAGACCGCGGTTGACCAGGCCGAACGCACCCGCGCCGAACGCACCGGCGCCGATCAGGCTGTCGTTCAGGCTCTTGATGGCGTCGCCGACCGGGCCCCAGGTCAGGGCGAAGAGCACGCCGACGCCGGTGCCGACGAAGGCCATGATGATCGGGACGAGCCGGCGGCCGTTGAAGAAGCCCAGCCAGTCGACCAGCCTGGTGCGGTGGTACTTCTGCCACAGCACGGCGGCCAGCAGGCCGATCACGATGCCGCCGAGCACGCCCGGGTCCTGGTAGACCGGCTTGATCCACTTGTCGCCCTCGATGTGGCCCTCGGTGACCGGGAACGCGGTGAGCACGTTCTTGTACACCAGGAAGCCGACCAGCGCGGCGAGGGCGGTGGAGCCGTCCGCCTTCTTGGCGAAGCCGATCGCGATGCCCACCGCGAACAGCAGCGGCAGGCTGCTGAAGACGCCGTCACCGGCAGTGGCGAAGACCGAGGCGACCTTGTTCCAGCCGAGGCCGTCCTTGCCGAAGACGTCGTCCTGGCCGAGACGCAGCAGCAGGCCGGCCGCGGGGAGCACGGCGATCGGCAGCTGGAGGCTGCGACCCATCTTCTGCAGACCCTGGAGGAGGGTCTGGCCGAACTTCTTGGCGGGGCTTGGCATGGCCGGAGCCGTGGCGGGCGTCGGTGCCTGCGCAGACTGACTCATGGGGGTGGGTTCCTAACGGCATGGCGGTCGGTCGGGGGAAGGCACAGGGGGCCGAACCGCGAACTGGTCTACACCACGTGTGGTGTAGACCAGTTTTGTAGCACGGGCGGAGAAGGCGGGGAACCCCGGAAAGCACCGCCGCCCGGAAGCGCTATGAAATCGAAACCTAGTCGCGGAACGACGATCATGATTTCAGTCGCGATTGGGATTTTGGCTATTTGCGCAACAAAAAGCGCCGTCGCCGTGCGGCGCCGGGCCCGGACGGGCGACCGGGGGTCGCGCCGGACGATCCCGCCGCTCCGGGGCGTGCGCGGCGGCTGCTGAGAGTGATCGTGGCGTCGCGGACGTGTCGGATGTGGCGTCCCCCACTCACGGTCGGGCGCGGTCAGGAGCGTTGCCGGGCGGCCGGATCGCGGCCGAATTATCTTTTCCGCGGCCATCGGACCGGGAATTCAGTCCTTTCCCGAAATGGCGAAGGCCCCCGGACCGGCGGGTCCAAGGGCCTTTGCGGGCGATGTGCGGGGCGGCGGGATTCAGGCCTTGGTGACGTCCTCGACCTCGCTCTCCTCCTCGCGGCCCGGTGTTTTCAGGTCGAATTTCACGATGATGAACCAGAAGAGCGCGTAGTACACCGCGGCGAAGCAGAGTCCGATGATGATGATCAGCCACGGCTTGGTGGCCAGCCCCCAGTTGATCACGTAGTCGATCAGGCCGGCCGAGAAGCTGAAGCCGTCGTGCACCCCGAGCCCCCAGGTGACCGCCATCGAGGCGCCGGTCAGCAGCGCGTGCACGCCGTACAGGGCCGGGGCGATGTAGGCGAAGGAGTACTCGATCGGCTCGGTGACGCCGGTGACGAAGGAGGTCAGGCCGACCGAGAGCATCAGGCCGTAGATCTCCTTGCGGCGGTGCGGCTTGGCGGCGTGGGCGATCGCGAGCGCGGCGGCGGGCAGCGCGAACATCATGATGGGGAAGAAACCGGACTGGAACTGGCCGGCCGTCGGGTCGCCCGCCAGGAATCGCGGGATGTCGCCGTGCACGACGGTGCCGTCGGCCTTGGTGAACTCCCCGAACTGGAACCAGACGAAGGTGTTCAGCAACTGGTGCATGCCGATCAGCAGCAGTGCGCGGTTGAACAGGCCGAAGACGCCGGCGCCGCCCGCGCCGAGATCGGCGAGGTTCTGCGAGAAGTCGTTCAGGGCGCGGCCGATCGGCGGCCAGACCCACAGCGCGAGCGCGGCGGTCAGCATGCCGACCAGTGCGGTGATCATCGGAACCAGGCGGCGGCCGTTGAAGAAGCCCAGCCAGTCGACCAGCCTGGTGCGGTGGTACCGCACCCACAGCCAGGCCGACATCAGGCCGATCAGGATGCCGCCGAGCACCCCCGGGTTCTGGTACGTCGCGTTGGCCGCCTTCGCCGAGGAGTAGTCCACGCACTGGTCGCTGACCAGCACCGTCGGCGGCTTGCAGCTCTCCGGGAAGGCGTGCAGGGCCTTGTAGTAGACGAGGAAGCCGACCACGGCCGCCAGGGCGGTCGAGCCGTCCGCCTTCTTGGCCATGCCGATCGCCACACCGACGCAGAACAGCATCGGCAGGCCGAGCGCGGAGTCGAGCAGGGCGCCGCCGGCCGCCGAGAACACCTTGGCGACGTCGGTCCAGCCCAGGCCGTCCTTGCCGAAGACGTCGGGCTGGCCGAGCCGGTTGAGGAGGCCGGCCGCGGGGAGCACCGCGACCGGCAGCTGCAGCGAGCGGCCCATCTTCTGGAGTCCGCCGTAGAAGGTGTGCCACCGGGTGGTCCGCGGGGCCGTGGCTCCTGCCGAACTCATCATCCGCCCTCCGGGAGCAGTTGCCGTCGGGAGACCCGGTGCGGGACCCTCGGGCGGGGCCAGGAACACCCGGGGTCCTTCCTGCGTTCATCGGAGTACACATATATTGGTGTAGACCACTTTGGGGCGCAGGCCGCACACCGGGACGCGAGCCCCGCTGATCGTCATCCTCGGGCGGCGGTCGGAAGCCCGCGCGCCGAAATGGGCCAAAAGTGGTCTAACGTGGCATACCGGACCGGCCCGGGTCATGCTTGTCGCGCTGCCCGCCAGCACGACCGCAGCTGAACCCGCGTCAGCCTCCGGCACGGACCTCACCGCCCGACGGTCGAGGCCCACCCCAAAGCACAGCGCAGGACGGCACCCGGCAGAGCCGCCGAAGGGCCGAGACAGAGGGAGAAAACCAGATGGCCAGCAAGGCTGAGAAGATCGTCGCCGGTCTGGGCGGCATCGAGAACATCGAAGAGGTCGAAGGCTGCATCACCCGCCTGCGCACCGAGGTCAAGGACGCCACCCTGGTCGACGAGGCCGCCCTCAAGGCCGCCGGCGCCCACGGCGTCGTCAAGATGGGCACCGCGATCCAGGTCGTCATCGGCACCGACGCCGACCCGATCGCCGCCGACATCGAGGACATGATGTGAGCTGAGCCACCCAGGCCCACCACACCCGGCCCGCCGACCCGCTCAAGGGGCCGGCGGGCCGAGGCACATCCGGAACCAAGCTCCGGAGCGACTACGCTCAGTGCCTATGTCACGCATCGACGGCCGCACCCCCGAACAGCTCCGCCCCATCACCATCGAGCGGGGCTGGAGCAAGCACGCCGAAGGCTCCGTCCTCATCTCCTACGGCGACACCAAGGTGCTCTGCACCGCCAGCGTCACCGAGGGCGTCCCGCGCTGGCGCAAGGGCAGCGGCGAAGGCTGGGTCACCGCCGAGTACTCCATGCTCCCCCGCGCCACCAACACCCGCGGCGACCGCGAAGCCGTCAAGGGCCGCATCGGCGGCCGCACCCACGAGATCAGCCGCCTCATCGGCCGCTCGCTGCGCGCCGTCATCGACCACCGCGCCCTCGCCGAGAACACCATCGTGCTCGACTGCGACGTCCTCCAGGCCGACGGCGGCACCCGCACCGCCGCCATCACCGGCGCCTACGTCGCCCTGGTCGACGCCGTCTCCTGGGCCCGCGAGCGCAAACTGCTCCGAGCCAAGGGCCAGCCCATCATCGGCGGCGTCAGCGCCGTCAGCGTCGGCATCATCGACGGCGTCCCGATGCTCGACCTCCAGTACGAGGAGGACGTGCGCGCCGAGACCGACATGAACATCGTCTGCACCTCCGACGGCCGCTTCGTCGAGGTCCAGGGCACCGCCGAAGGCGCCCCCTTCGACCGCGACCTCCTCAACCGGCTGCTCGACCTCGGCACCCTCGGCTGCGCCGAACTCGACGGCATCCAGCGCAAGGCCCTGGAAGGCTGAACCCCCGCCGGGCGTACGGTCGTCGACCACTCCGGACACACCGTCCGACGCACCGCCCGACGCACCGTCGGACGGCCTGCTGTACAGGCCCGGCCCGCAGACCGTACGGTTCCCGCAGCACCCCCGCTGCGGGAACCGCGCCCCCGTGGCGCGCGTCCCTCCCCACGGAACCCGCGCCCCCCAGGAGGACCGGATGCCGTCCAGCATCGCCCGCCCCGCCGCCCTCGCCGTGGCCGGACTGATCGCGATCCTCCCGCTCAGCATGGTGAGCTGCTCCGCCGCCCAGAAGGCGATCGACTGCGGCAACACCGCCGTCAAGGTCACCGGCGACATCGCCGACCTCACCAAGGCCTACGACAACGCCAGCAACGACTCGGCCGCCGCCGGCAAGGCGCTGCAGAAGCTCAAGAGCGACCTCGACCAGATCGGCAAGAACTCGAAGAGCACCGACGTCGCCAAGGCCGTGACCGACCTGCAGAAGCAGGCCGACAAGGTCCAGCAGGCCGTCGACAAGAAGGAAGCCCCCGACCTCAAGCCACTCGGCGACGCGGCGGGCAACCTCACCTCGGTCTGCACCGGCTGATCCTCTCCACGCTCCGGAGCTCTGGATAGGGTGGGTGACATGTCCACCCGCCTGATCCTCGCCACCCGCAACCAGCACAAGGTCGCCGAGCTGCGCGCCATCCTCACCGACGCCGGCCTGGACGTCGAACTCGTCGGCGCCGACGCCTACCCCGAGATCCCGGACGTCCCCGAGACCGGCGTCACCTTCGCCGAGAACGCCCTGCTCAAGGCCCACGCCCTGGCCCGCGCCACCGGCCTGCCCGCCGTCGCCGACGACTCCGGCCTCTGCGTGGACGTGCTGGGCGGCGCACCCGGCATCTTCTCCGCCCGCTGGTCCGGCAAGCACGGCGACGACCGCGCCAACCTCGACCTGCTGCTCGCCCAGCTCTCCGACATCGACGCCGCCCACCGCGGCGCCCACTTCTTCTGCGCCGCCGCCCTGGCCCTGCCCGACGGCACCGAGCGCGTCGTCGAGGGCCGCCTCCTCGGCACCCTGCGCACCGCCCCGGCCGGTGACGGCGGATTCGGCTACGACCCGATCCTCCAGCCCCTCGGCGAGACGCGCACGTGCGCGGAACTGACGGCGGACGAGAAGAACGCCATCAGCCACCGCGGCCAGGCCTTCCGGGCCCTGGCGCCGGTGGTGAAGGAGCTGCTGGGCTGACAGCCCACAGAAACGACGATGGCCCGCCTGCCTTCGATTCGAAGGCAGGCGGGCCATTTCGCTGAGTACGCCCGGTGGGACTCGAACCCACGACACTGCGGACCTAAACCGCATCTCTCTAGCCAGCTGGAGTACGGGCGCACGTCAAAGCAAGCGTACCGGTAGGCGGATGTCGCTGCGGCCGCTTTCTCGAAATCGGACCGCGCTACGCGGCGGTGTCCCTTCGGGGGTCGGTGCGGTTCTTGTTCCGGCCGCAGTAGGTCGGCGTGATGGAGTGACAGTTGGGGCAGAGCAGGCGGAGGTTCTCCCGCCTGTTGTCGAGCCAGTCGCCGTTGATGTGGTCGACCTCCAGGGTCATCGGGTGGCCGAGCCAGGTCGGGGGAGCGCCGCACAGCTCGCAGACGTCGGGATGCCCGATGTGCACGAGCATGGTCCGAAGTCGATCGCCCGGGATGCGCTGGCTTCCCGGTGGGCGTCGGACCAGCAACTCCTCGGCCGTGCGCCGTGGTCCGGTCTTCTGTCCCTTGTTGTGCGCCCGTCCGGTGAAGTGGCTGGTGTCGAGTCGGTGGAAGTCGATGGCCTCTCGCGCCAGCGTCCGCGAGTTGCCGCAGTCCGTCATCCCGAGGGCGAGGATCACGCCACGGATGCTCCGGTGTGCGGCGACGGCCTGCGTCAGGGCATCCCTCGGAATGGCTTCGACCCTGCTGCGGCCGTCGCCCCTGAACCTGAAGTGCGAGGTGTCGATGCCGAAGTCGGCCAGGCGCTTCTTCAGGTAGGCGTAGAGGCTGTCGTACGGGGCGACGCCCAGGTAGGCCATCATCCCGTTGATGCTGTCGCTATTGGCGGCGGCTTCGGCCAACACCTCTCGCGGGTAGCGGCGGCGCCCATAGTCAGGCCTGGCGTGGTTGAAGTGCGAGGTGTCGATGTCGTAGTGCCGCAGTCGCTTGCTCAGGTAGCTGTGCGTGCCGCCCGCCATCGGCACGCCGAGCTTGCGCATCATCTCGTTCACGCTGCTGGACTCGGCCGCGAGCGAAGCGAGCAGCTCGCGGGTGTACTTGACCGGCATGGTGGTCCCCCTGTGGGCTCGTGAGCCCCCTTCCCTGTCGTGAGAACGATCGCCGGGCGGATCGGTTACGGCCTCCCGTGGGTTTGGGAAGTGTTTGCCAAATGGGATGCGGGGCGGCAGTCATCCGCCCCTGTCGCCGCGTAGCGGTGACTGGACGCGGGAGCCCACCCAACAGCCAGCTGGGCGTTACCCGCAAGCTCGGGGCTTCAGGACTCCGTTGGGAAATTCGCAAACCGGGCTGGGTGATCAGGCTGCGAGGTCGAGTGCGGCGAGGTGCGAGATTCGTGTCTTGCCGAGTGGTGT